>JBIQJZ010000093.1:0-6670 GCA_044507115.1 Flammeovirgaceae bacterium
AATCGAACCTGCATCTTCAGAATCGGAATCTGAAATTCTATCCATTGAAATACGGGGCCGTCTCTCGGCGGCGAGATTCAAGGGTCTGCCTCAAAGCGATCCACTCAGGGTCTACCCAACCGACGTCAGGAGGTCTGCCCGAAGTGATCCACCCAGGGGTTTGCCCCGAAGCGACCGACGTCAGGAGGTCTGCTTCGGGGCAAAAATAACGCAAAACTCCTCACTAAAAAATCCTCAACCGACATTGACGACCCAGAATCCAAAATCAGCACGGGTTATGCAAAAACCGGTCGTTTCCTTAGATTGGAAACACATTTTCGACTTCGATGACCGATTCGCTCCACCTGGAAATTGTCAAGACGATTCGCAAACAGGCGGGAAAGCCATCCAAAGATGCCTTCCTGAACTCTTACCTGGGCAACGACCACCTCATCTATCAGATCAAAACTCCACCTCTCCGGAAAATCGCTCGTTCATGGATCCGCGAACACCGGGACCTGAGCCCAAGCCAGTTCGCGGATGTCCTTTCGGGTCTCATCCAAGGGCCCTCGTTCACAGAGAAGGTGACTGCTGGGATGCTGTTGGGGTATTCGGCGCCGGAACAACGCTCCTTCAATCCGGAGATTTTTGACTCCTGGCTCGAACACCTCGTGGGCTGGGCAGAGGTCGATGCGGTGTGCACCAACAACTACTCGGTGACGCAGATCCCGGGCGACTGGCGTCGCTGGAAGAAACTATTGAACCGGTTCTCCAAAGACGAAAATATCAGCAAACGCCGCGCTTCTCTCGTGTTTCTCTGTGCGCCGCTGAGAACGGTATACGATGAAGAAATCGCCGCACAGGCTTTCAAACTGATCGACAGGCTATCACACGAAAAGCATGTGATGATCACCAAGGCGATCTCCTGGCTCCTGAGGAGTATGACGACACCTTATCGCCGGGAGGTGGAACACTACCTGGAAACGAACGCAGCATCCCTCCCCAAGATCGCCGTCAGAGAGACACGGACGAAACTCGATCTCGGCACCAAGTCGAAACGCGGTAAGAGCAACGCGTAAGCTAGTGGCTATCCTATTTCACTAGCAGGCGTTTTGTCGTCTCCCTCCCGTCGAAAAAGATTCGGACGATATACACTCCCGGGCCGAGTCCTCCGCCGAGGGGTACGGAGTACTCGTCGCAACTTCCTTCGCAGGTTATGTCTCTGGCGTACACAATCTCACCCGTCAGCCGATATATCTCGATAGCTGCCATGTGTCCCGGTGCGAAACTTTCCGCGGACGCGATTGTCAAGACGTCGGTTTCGCTTCGCGCGGGGTTGGGGTAAATCTGGGGCTCTCGCTGATCAATACTCGTGACCGGTGCGAAATATGTTTCTGATGATGGCGACAACCTGCTACCGGGTATCGGCATCTCTTGCATGCCGTCCGGCAACTGCCAGCCGACGGCAAGGTGGTCCGTACCGACGCCCTGTTTGTGCAGTGCTTCAACATAGTAGCTCTTCCCCTTCTCCAGCCGGATGACGCCGGATTGCTGGGTACTGTATTGATTCCACGCTCCGGGAGCTGTAGCTCGCGACAGCCAGGCAATCCGTTGCGTGTTCGATGGATTCCCATCACTGCTCAACCAAAGTTCGCTTTGATCGTTACTGGTGATCCAAAAAACGTAGTCGCCCGTCTGCGGGGGGCATATGTATCCACTGATGCGGCTGCCGTAATTCGGCCCCTGATTAGCGTGGGCCTCGAATGATGTTAGCGCGATGACGCTTGAGGGTTCGGTATTGACAGGTACGAGGGACACTTCGGCTCCGGGTACACTGTTCCACTTCGCATAGGTGATCACGCCTTCGGCAGTACAGGGTTCGACGACGCGGATGGTGAACTGCACCGCAAGCCCCTGACCAGCTTCGCCTGTACCACCTGCGCCGGAATACGGAATGGCTTCGATGGCATGAATGCCGGCGGTGGCATCGGGCCAGATCATGTAGTTGCCACTGTGGTCACCGTGAAGCGCAAATGGCGCCTCGTTTTCACGCCGAACAACTTTCCCTTGATGCTTGAATAAAACGCTACCGGGCGCTTCTCCGACCAGGGGATTGTAGCGAATGTTGATGTTGAGTTCCGGCGCTTTGTCAAATACATCTCCATCGTGAAGAAGTTGTATGTCTTCGTCGGTATCCGCATTCACGATTGTGAACGTAGCAGCTACCTCTTCGGGAGCGTAGAGCCAGAGCATCCGCTGCCCGATCGAATCCTGGGTTGTGAACATTAGCCGTCCGTTGTAGTCTACCAACTCGTCGGCGTTCGCGAACGATACTCCAAACATATCGCGCAACGCACTCACGGTTCTTCCGTCGGTCACCAGCACCTGCATATTGTCTTCGGGATCAACCGCATTACCTCCCGTGCCGCCCGGACCTGCATGGTCTGAGAAGTACACCAGGTTTCCAACTTTTGCCATCGAAATGTCATCTGTTCGAGCCCCGGAGTTAAACTGCCAGAATGATGTCGTGGACTCTCCGTCTGTGCGAAGAAACTCAATACTGTGTCCCTGTGATGTAGTGTAGAATACAAGGTAGTCGCTGAGTGCAGCGGAGAACGGAATGCTGCCGTCGAGAAATTCGGAGTAGAGCTTTTCAGTGCCGTCACCGGTACCATCTGTTGCGCAAAGGATATTTATGCCGTAGTTCTCGTAGAGGAAGAACATCAGTCTCCCATTGAAATCATAGGAGCTTGAAAAAAGCTGGCAGTCAAAGCAGATGTCCTGGATGCGCACAGTCGCGGATGGCGAGCCATTCGTTTTCCACAACACAAACTGATATCCACCGTTCCCGGGTTCACCAACTCCAAAATAAAGCTCGTCGTCGTGCAGCGCCGCGAACTCGATCAACCCGACGCCAAGTGTACCCGGGACCAAGTCGGCGAACAGTGTTGTACCCGACTGTGACCCGTCAGTTGACCACAACTCCGGGCCGTGAACACCGTCATCCCCGCGCAGATAAACGCGATCGTTATACGCAACGAATGGTCCGGTTTCTACACCGCTCGCCGGACCCGGATTAATATCACGAACCAATACTGTTCCCTCGGGAGTTCCGTCGGACTTCCATAGTTCCTCTCCCGTGATACCGTCATTCCCGGCGAAGTACAGCTCGTTGTTGAGCACCGCGCCGCGATATCTCTCTGGGCTCAGGTACGGCGCGTAGTACAAGCTCTGGTGGGAAAGTCCGCTACCAGTCCCCGGATTGATATCCTTCAACCGGATAGTGCCGCCGGGTTGACCGTTGGTGCGATACAACTCTCGCCCTGATGCATCAACCCACCCGGCAAAAAAGAGATACTCCGAAGTCGCTCCCATGAAAATAAAATCTTTCATAGACGTCAGCGTAAATGTGCCTGCGCGTGTCCCATCACTTCTCCAAAGCGCCGTCATGTCGTCTGATTCCAGTGAAAGGAAGTAAACGATCTCCCCGACCTGGAGAAACGCATGGGCGTTTCGTACACTTGAAAGAAATAGCGTCCCTTCCTTTGTTCCATCTGTTCGGTGCAATCCTTCCTCTGAGCTGAAAAACACGAACTCATTCACTGCCGTAAAACTGCGGCTGCTCAACGGCACCTCAGTTACGGAGACGGGTTGCGCGGACGATATTGTAACCAGTAGCGAAAAAACACCCGCCCATAAACCGATCGCTATTTTCATTTTCATACTCCCCACGTTTTCTGTCCTGTCTTGTACTCGAAAATTTGCATCTGCCGGGCAGGTCCCTACTTCACCAGGAGGCGTTTCGTCATACGTCTCTCCTGTGAAAACATATTTATGATATACACCCCTGGTGCGAGGATTCCAGTTACCGGCACAGAATACTCGTCACATTGTCCATTGCACGTGAGTTTGCCCGTGTAAACAGTCTCGCCCGTCACGCGAAGTATTTCCACCGACGACAAATCGCCTGCGTTCCAATCTTGCGATGTCCTGATCGTCAGCACATCCGTATTGCTTCCGGCAGGATTCGGAAAAATATCAGGCACGGAGACGCTCTCCTCCATCATCCTTGCGATCGCTGTGGCAGATGTTTCAAACGGAGACAGGCGACTTCCGGGAATAGGTCTTTCCTGTGTACCATCTGGCAACTGCCACCCTACCGCAAGGTGGTCGGTCCCAACCCCCTCCTTATGTAGAGCTTCTATGTAATAGCGCTGACCCGATACGAGAGATATCGGTGTGGACTGCTGACTCGCAAACTTGGTCCATTGTCTTGGATTTGTGGCCCCGTACGCATACGCGATACGTTGTTTGTTTGACGGGTTGTCGTCAGTACTCAGCCATAACTCGCTTTGGTCGTTGCTAGCGATCCAAAATGTATAGTTCCCCGTCTGTGGTGCGCAGATGTATCCACTGACACGGGTTGCGTAGTTGTCTCCGATGTTCGATGGGATCTCAAAAATTGTCAACTCACTAACCGCATCCGGAATACTACCCACCGGGATGGAGGCGATGTCTGCGTTACGCACGTTAGTCCATAGCTCGCGACTCACCGTTCCGTTTCCGGCACACGGCGACTCCCCATCCGGAGGACCGTCGCTCTCGAATGGGATTAGCCGCATTCCGGGAATTGGCCTTTCGAGTGTTCCATTCGGCATCCGCCAGCCAACAGCAACATGATCTGTGCCAACACCTTCCTTGTGTAGGGCTTCGATGTAGTAGCGCTGATTGGCCACGAGCGCGATAGGCAACGACTGCTGCGTTGTGTATTTGTCCCATTGGCGAACATTGGTGTATCCATCTGTGTATGCTATCCTCCGCCGGTTGGCGGGGTTGTCATTCGTACTGATCCACAGTTCGGTGATATCGTTACCGGATATCCAGAAGACATAGTTACCGGTTGTCGGGGGACAAATGTATCCGCGCATTCGTGAGCCGTAATTGTCAGCGATATTCTGCGGTGCCTCGAACAATGTTATTACACGTGATTGATCCGGTTCCTCATTCACGGGAATTGACGATATCATGACACCGGGGATGCCTGTCCAAACCTCGTGCGTAAACTGCCCGGAATTTTCGCAACCTCCACCCGGGGGCGCGGAAACCCCGCTCGTCAAAGCTTCATCGGGAATCTCTACTATCTCGTTGCCGGTATCTGGTCCCTGGTAGGCTACCGTAAGAGACTGACCTCCGGTGTACTCCAGATAGATCACCCGTATGGCATGTGCGCCGGCGGTGAGTGTAACGGGCGCAACCGACTTCAATCCAAAGCCGCCATTCGCTGAACTGCGTCCGTGTACGCCGTCAAAATTCACGACAGTGTTTCCATCGATATAGAGTCTGCTGCCATCGTCGGAGTTGAGGTAAAAATTATAACTTCCGGCCTGGGCGATATATAGATATCCCTCAAAAGAAAAGTTGAAGTACTCATCCTGGGTCGTAGGTGTAAGCGTAAAGTTTGGAACCCACCCGGTGAATTCCGGTTGGTCCCAGGTTGTGATCTGGTCGAGGCTAGTCCACGCACCTGTACTGTGCCCGTACCATAATCCGGTCACCGTGGTGCTTGCCGTCACGGGGTTGCTCGCCGGCGAGAACAATCCGGCGTTGTCAACCGCCTTTACAGTAATTGTGTAGTTTGTATTCGAAGGAAGACCTGTAAGGATATACGAGGGGGCCGAAGAGTTCGTCGATTGTGACTGCGATCCATAGTAAATGACGTAGTGACTAATCGCACCATTGTTGTCCGTAGATGGAGTCCATGATAGCGAAATTGAACTCGTCGTGTTCCGGGATACCTGAAGGCTCTGGGGCGCCGACGGCGCCTGCGTATCGGCGGCGGTGTTCACAACGAGGTTGGTACTGACATTGTCGCCGGGAGCATAACGACTGCGACCTGAATTGTTGAGCATCCGTATCTTATACTCATAAGCAGTCGATGGAAGAAGACCCCGGTCTGTAAATGTCGTGGCGTTCGGAGACACTCGTCCCGCGAACTCAAAAACTCCTCCCGGCGCACGTCGCCAGACTTCGTAAGCAGTTTCTACCGATGACCGGTCGTCCCATGCCAATGTTACGGAGGACCCTGTTGTCGCCACCGATCGGAATGAGGTCGGAATGTTGCTATCGGCAAGGACTGGCGCGGAGTTGTCAAAAAATAAATTAACAGCGTCTGACGGCTGACTCAGACATCCGCCAGCATTGCCAGTTCGTAGTGTATACGCCCCGTTATTGCTAGCAGACGTCGCGGAAATAGACAGCACACGAACGGTGTCGTCGAGGTTGTTAGCAGGGATGTCAATCTGGATCCCATTCCTGTACCATCGGTAGCTATCAGCTTTCGCAACCGATTTGAGGCGTATGACATTGGGCGTGGCGTTGTCGGGACCGCGCAGGTGAGTAGTAGTTAACGGTTCAATACTAGCTTTTGCATTGCCACTCGCTGTGATTGTCACTGGTGTTGACCACTCCTCCCACTGGCCTGATGTCGGTGTCCGAGATAGCCGGCTGAACCTCGCGCGATAAACACCAGGGACAGTCGCCGTATACTCGTGCGACGTCGCCCCGGAAATGATGACGCCATCACGTTGCCATTGATACGCAAGAAATCCCGCTGAGAGGCCCATCTTGACGCCGGCGCCGCTGGAGCAGAGTTCGGTACTTCCGTAAAAGATATGAATATTGCGCTTGCTCT
>JBIQJZ010000093.1:6680-13957 GCA_044507115.1 Flammeovirgaceae bacterium
CATCCAACTGAAGAAGTCCGATTCGCCATACGCGGTGTTCCAGGTACCATGTCCCAGGTGGTCGTAGCGTGTGTACCGAACGTCGGCGCCGCTTTCGCGAAACACCCTGACGTAACTTTCCGTCCGCGACGGCGTGGGTGCCACATCCTGTCCCCCTTGAAAAGTCCAGATGGGAATATGCACGATCTCCGGCAACATCCCCTGATTGATCACTGCAGATTCGGTTGGTGACGACATCGGAAGTGCAGCAGCGAACAACCATGGGGCGCGCTTGATCAGATTATAGGTAGCGATCCCGCCATTGGAAAGTCCGTGAACATAGATGCGATTCGGATCGACGTTGTATTTCTTTGCAACCAGACGCACGAGACGAATCGCATCATGCACTGGTGAAGTATCCCACCCGTTGAGATTTTGTGGAAAGAGAACAAATCCGGGGAAGGAGCGTTGGGGCAAGCTATTATCGTTTGGCAGGCGAGTTCCTGCCAGGTTCCGCGCATCCAGGTGCTGCTTTCCGCCGTGCGACAGGTTATGATCGTTATTGAGCAACTCATGGCTGCTAGAAACAGGTGCTGCGGGACTGTTGACAGAGGGACGCCAAAACGGTGTATCCCAATAACAACTATAATCCCAACAATTGCCGCGTTCTCCCGCACCGTGCATCATAACGATCATCGGGTAGCCCTCCGAATAATTCGGTTGATATCCGCTGGGAAACAGCAGACGATAGTTCATGATAAACGTGTCGGTATTTCCGCTCTTCTCGCGAAGATTGCCTTCAGCGTAAGGCGATGAATCCCAGGATGTCATATCCCGGAAGGTGTTGGTCCTCACTCCGGAAGCGTCTTCGCGATAGCTGAAGGTCACTCCTTCCTGAAGGTAATAGTATTGTGTGGAAGACTTCGCAATGCGGATGTCGAGGGTTCCGTAAGGACGATTTGCATTGTAGATAAAACTCGTATCTACCTGGGCGTACGCAGACAGGGACACAAGCGAGATTAAGACAGTAAAGACGTGCTTCATGATTAGAGATTTTCCATCCGTTCGAATTTGGGTAGTAAAGCGACATTCAGGTTTGCCGTGAACGGATAAAAAGGAGTGCCAGCTGCGAACCAATTCGCAAAAACTTACCCGTCGGAAAACGCAACCGCGGAAATTGAATAATACATAAGAAGGGATTCGGCTTTCGCCTGATACAATAAGGGCAATATCTTAGGAAGTCAGGGTTGCTTCCATCTTTTGGATTAGCGTTTGAAGCGCAAAAGGTTTTTGAACGTATCCGGCAGCACCCACCTCTTTGCTCAACTCATCAACAAATGGATTAGCGGAAACCATGATGACGGGGATGTCCCTCGTCAGTGCATTCGCCTTCAATTGTCTACCAACTTCCACACCATCCGCATGAGGCAGGTCAACGTCGAGAAGGATTACATCGGGAAATGGCTGCTCGTTCATGGTGGACTTGATCTCTCCATCGAACAGCGAACGGACGCTAAACCCGTTCTTGTTGAGTGTGACGCGTAGGATTGTCTGAAAATCCTGATCGTCGTCAATCACCAGCACTATTTTCTCAGATTCCATCTTCTATCTGGTTCCGAACCGCACTAACCCCCCGAGAAGGATGCGGAGCGAGTTTATTGTGAAACAAACTTGATCGCTCCCCTCAGTTGTTCGCCTCTAACCGAGATAGAATAAAAATTATGCCAGTAAAAAACCAATTACGATACTACTGAGGCACCACCGGTGGAATACTGTCGGACGCGATAGACCGGTCTTCATGTCGCGATAATCCGTGAATTGCTGATAAGAATGCCGCTTCGCTATCAGGTGAGTCAACGACCGTACGTCGCTCATCTGAATAGATCGTCTCCGGGTCGAAGAACTGTACGATCGAGTACGGTACCTGATGGGCGTCGAGCAAATCCTTAATCGTTCGACTCCAATCGTACAGCATGAAGTGGAAAAGTACGGCATGGTTGACATCGCGGTTTCCCCTTACCGGCTGGTTCTCCAGCGAGTATACAGAAAGTGTCCAGAACAGGTTGTCGCTGTCGCGACGAAGGAAATCTCTCGAAATCAAAACCTCAACACATCGAATGGAAGCCTTTGCACTGCTGTCAATCACGTTGATCTCTTTCATAATTCCTCCCTTCCTTTTAATGAACATGAATGTAACATCTCGCCTTCAGAATTGAAAGCGGCAGTAGCAATGAAGTTGAAGCTGGTTACATGCCCGTGAGAACGAAGGCCCCCCAGTGGTAAGGCGAGGGATAGGAGTCCCGCAAGTCGCGTTGTGCCTGGCGAAAGGCGCCCCGCATATTTGTTGGAGACCTGAGCCAATGACTATAAAACCTCGTCATGAGTTCCTGCGTGGCGTGATCGTCTACTTTCCACAAGCTCATGATCACTGCCCGGGCGCCAGCAGATCGCAATGCTGCCTGCAGTCCGTAAATTCCTTCCCCGGTGTGAAACTCTCCCAATCCTGTCTCGCATGCGGAGAGTACGACAAGTCTCGTCGAATCCAGCTCAAGATTGGTCATCTCGAAAGCGGTAAGCACTCCATCTTCACTACCCTTCGCGGAACCATCGCCTGCACCTGCGAGGAAAACTCCGGATCCCAGCAAGTTGTCGATGTAACTCGAACTGCCTTCATTTTCGTTGGCGGAGAAACCATGCGTCGCCAGGTGAAGCAAGTAGGGATTGCGTATGCTTTTGATAACCGACTCCTGGGCGCCACCATCCTTCAGCACAGTGGTCGGCCAGTTAACCGCATTCAATAACTGACCGATGCGGTCAACCTCCTGCCCGGTACCAGCAAGATCCGACAACACACGGGTGTTGCCTCTATCTGATGAGTAGTAACTCGGCCTTCCGAGTAACACACTCGGTTGTCGCGAGTCTTCAAGAAATTCTTCTGACCTCAGGATTTCCTTCAAGTTCGTAACCTGTACAACTTCTGTTTCATCCACCAGGTACCGTTTAGCTTTTGGATTCCAGAGAGTATTCAGATTGATGCGGCTATAAATACCGTCCGGCGAAAAATAAATACGGCTCGTTGCAACTCCTTCCTCGCAATGTTGATTGATTACATCAAGAACGGGGCTCCAGAATACGTCATAGGAGACTGAATCGACGAGGTTAAACGCCACGCAATTTGCATACTGCTTGTAGAACTGATGTTCAAGGTGACGCGAACGTGTACTCTTCACAATTGCGAACACAGGACCCTGCACTGTTTTCGGAGTCAGGATCAACGCTCCATAAACTAATCCGTCCGCGAGGCGAACCATCTCTATCGCGGCCTCACCAGGAGCAAGTGTTTGTTGCACATCCTGCCACCGTCGCGATTCCATTACAAACCCTCGACGAAACTCGGACGAATGAATCCTTAGCCACTTTTCAATCTCCTCAGTATCGTGCAACAATGCGGCGAGCCGCGCCTGGTCCGGCATCTCTGTTCGAGCCAGCGTAGCATAGGCATTTTTATTGTCCTCCCACTGCTTGTAAGCAGTGCGCATAACACTGTCGCGACTCTGCATGATACTGTTTCTAAGACGGAAACCGGGGTGCAGGATCAACCCCTTGGTCGCGAGCAGGACATCCAGCAAACCACCCAGCGCTTGGCCACTTTGATAGCGACTACCTGCGGAATCGCGGGAAAAAGCACCGGCGACGTCGAACGCAAAATACTTGTAGAACTCCAGGATGGACAAATTACTGCGATAAAAGGAAATCTTCTCCCGGTCGCTCAGATAGGTGAAGTTATGGATGACCTCGCTTACAAGCATCGCACTGAGCGACTCATATTGCCTATGCGCCTCTTCAAGATCTCCCTTCCAAAAAAGTGTCTCGCAAACATTCAGGAGTGTCGTTTGATACAACCTTGGGTTCTTCGCGCCACGCGCACGCTGGAGGTCCAGCGACCTGGTCAAATACGTTAAGGCATCGTCGTAGCGCTCGCGCTCGGACTCCATCTCTCCCATATTGTTCAGTACGGAGATGTGCAGATCGCTTCCGGAAAAAGAACCGGACTCAAAGATATTCATCGCCTTGGTCCAGTAGTGAAGCGCGGAATCCTGCTGTTGCAAAAGACGATGCATTCCTGCGAGATTGTTCAATGCATGCAGATAGTCAGATCGCCTTTCCAGATTACGGGAAGACAAGGTCACCTGCTCCCGAATAACACTTTGGGCCTTCCCCATCTCACCTACCTCCATGTAGTAGGAGGCAAGATTGCTGATGGTACTCTGGTACATAGAAAGCGAGGCGTATACCTGAGGATACACCTCGCGAATGTCGGCCCGCTGGGCTTCCATCAGGCTAATCGCCTCACGAGTTAAACCTTTCTTTTGATACAGCGATGCCTGAGAATTTCGAATATTGATCGAGGCCTCGAAAAATCTCCCTACATAATTCTGGTAATGCTGACTATTCTCGCGCACTGCCCGATCTACCAGCGATCTCGCGTTTGCCAAAGCGATGTCGCAGCTGTCATACAGCCCGGCCGGCAGAAACAGATTTGCGTAGTTGATAGCGGCCTCCACTTTCTCGATATGAGGCCCAGGGTGAATTGATTCAAGAAAACGAAGAGCTGTCAGGAAGCTTTGCGCTGCCTTTGAGAACTCAGCCAGCTTCTGCTGGGCATAACCGGCATTCGTCAGCGATGTCGCGTATTGCTCCGTCGTCTTTTCGGCGATAGACGCGGCCTCCATGAAGAGCTGTTCTGCTTCCAGGTACTGACCGTGCCGGTAGCGCTCCATGCCGACATCATTCAGCGCTTTCCAGTGTTGAGCCCTCGCAAAAGCCGCGAAAAACAGGAGGCATACCAGGAGTGGGAACTTCAAGATGGTCAGATAGAAAATTCGCCAGGGAAGTTACGACAATGTGGGAAGAATAGAAAAGTCTGCCCAGTAGAACCCGAAGTGGTTTGGCCGGAAACAATAAACCCTCAGGACACTTACTTCCTGAGGGTTTATTGTTTTAAGATCGGTGGCCTAGTACTTGAATACTTCGCCGCCGGCGAGAACTTCCTGTCTCTTCTCATCAAATGTCACGAACTTGCCAGTGCGCAGCGCCGCAGTCGTCATGATATTTGCGATTGAGTGATTGTATCCCGCCATCACATCCGCGTTCGGCTTCTTTCTGCTCCGCACGCACTCCATCCAGTTCTTCATGTGAGCAGAAGTCAGGTTATCAGCTCCAGTATCGGCAGATGTCTCAACCTTGGCTGCTTCTGCGATCGACATCTCTGGCAACAGGTTAGCCTTCATGCCCATGGAGGAAGCATTCTTTTCCGTAAGACCTCCGTTTGGAGTGACCTTATTCGTATCGAGATTAAGCTCACCCGCGTTCGAATAATAGATCTCTTTAATACCCCCTGCGGAGTTTGTGAAACGCGAAGAGTAAATAACCTGGAATCCTTTTGATTTGTCGTCAAGCGGTCCATAGTCAAATACCGCAGTCATCGTGTCGAAGCTTTCGCGCCCATCTTTCCACAAGTAGATACCACCATTGGCTGCCACGCTTCTCGGGTGATTCAATCCCGTGAACCAGTGTACAGTATCGATCTGGTGCGCCATCCATTGACCGGGGATACCCGAAGAGTATGGCCAGAAGAGTCTGAACTCAAGATATTTTCTGGGATCCCACGCAACCTCGGGACGATTCATCAGGTAGCGTTTCCAATCGGTGTCTTCCTTCTTGATCTGTTCCGTCAGACCGGGACGACGCCAGCGACCCGGCTGGTTTACGTTCCATGTCATTTCCACGGCGACGATATCACCAAATCTACCGGAGCGGATATATTCATTGGCTGCATGGTAGTTTGCGCCACTGCGCCGTTGGGAACCAACCTGTACGATTTTTCCGGTTCTTTCCACAGCTTCTCTC
Source organism: Flammeovirgaceae bacterium (assembly GCA_044507115.1). Taxonomy (GTDB): domain Bacteria; phylum Bacteroidota; class Bacteroidia; order Cytophagales; family Cyclobacteriaceae; genus Chryseosolibacter. The sequence continues at coordinate 12,570 of JBIQJZ010000093.1, forward strand.
GCAGCGCGGTTATCTTCCATTGTCTCCGCAAAGGGCTTCTCCACATACACGTCTCTGCCCGCTTCAACGGCTTCCTTACAATGCAGGGCATGTTGGAAATCCGCCGTGCTGATAATAACGGCATCCACATCCTTCCGGTCATAGAGCTCATCGTTATTCCGAACAGCTTTGATCTTCTTGCCCGTTCTCTGTTGTACAAAGGCCACAGCCTCGTCCCTTCTCTTGTTCCAGAGATCGGATACAGCGGTAAATTCAAAATTGAGTTCCTTGGAATGGCGATGCATGGCGGGAATCAGTGCTCCTTTGCATCGATCGGAAAAACCGACAATTCCGACATTTACACGATCATTAGCGCCGATGATGCGCGCATAGCTACTGGTCGAGAAGCCCATGGCTCCCACGGTCAGCGCTGCAGAGGATAGTGCAGACGTCTTGATGAAGTTTCTTCTACTGATATTGGATTCACTCATAAGCTGATAGTTTGTAGTATTGGGTTAATTAATTGTTGTTGAGTTGCGATCTCGGGCTCCGTCTTGACGGAACGGTATTTCCGACATTACATCGACGCAGAAATACGAAAAATCATCACGTTCTCCAACGCAGAAGTGCAGAATGCGCATGAATTGGGATGAATGGTCGTAAAATATTAACTGTACTGCCTGATAACGCTACAATTTGAGGACGATTGAAGCCCCCCACCCGTGAAACCGGAATCTTACGTCGTACAGGGCCACCGGTTGACTTGCGGGCAAGAAGTTGTTGCCGCAAGGAATGCAGCCCCAAACAGACTTGTTCGAATCATAGTGGATCGGGGCGTGTGAACATGGTAAAAGACTAAGGAGAAATCGCCGTCAATCGCACAGTGCCGGATGCTCCAGAGGGTTTAGGCTCCCAATGGGAGGCATCAAAGACATTATTTCGGGAGTTCTCGCGGCGTCGGGCGGCTACGTTGATATTGTAGAACTTCTTCCAGAAAATAGTATTGCGATCCATGTACGCGATGCGGTTTGCCATCAGGTTCGAAATCTTGAGTTCCAGGAGATTTTTGCCTTTCAATAAGCCGGGACCAATCTCCAACTCGAACACGGGGCCAAGAATTGTCGCGATCGACTCACCATTGAGCACCACCTCGGCTGAAGACTTGATCGAATCGAATTGCAACAGCCACCGCCCTGTATTATCGGCCGGAGCGTCGAAGGACAACGCGTAGGAGGCAGTGCCTGAAAAATTGCGATACTCCTCGCTGTCAAGATCGGTCCAGTAAATCAACGAGTCAGTCTCAAATGCCGGGGGAAGGGTGGGTCCGCCCGACTCAAACGTTACGCGCCATTTCCCTGCCAACTCAAACGTATCTCCCGGATCACCGCGATACGGAAACTCTCCTCCGT
>JBIQJZ010000094.1:0-377 GCA_044507115.1 Flammeovirgaceae bacterium
AAGATAACTAGGGCTGTACCTACTGTATTGTAAAGTTTTCGCTGGCGTAAATAGATCCTGTCAAACTGGTGAAAAGGAATTGTGTCGCGGTGTGTGACCACGGATGTATCGGAAAGATTGTTTACATACGACACCCTGTTACGTTTTTCCCCCTTCAGGCGAAAAACGATCTCATCGCCGGGATACAATCGCAACAACACACTCTCTCTTTTCAGCACGACTAACTGCTTTTGGCAATATGCGGATCCGGAGATCAGGAGAACCAAGACAAGTGCGAAAGACTTCAAGCGGGCGTATTAGTTAGACGTGGAGCGAAATCGAAAAAATGGCGTCGTATCTGTATCACATTCTTGGTTTCCACGGTGATTCTTCAGCGT
>JBIQJZ010000094.1:387-13943 GCA_044507115.1 Flammeovirgaceae bacterium
TGCCATCGCACGTGTCATCACAAACAAAAAGTCAGATAACCGGTTTAGGTATTTTACGACAAGTCCGTCGACTTCGCCAAGTGCGACAACAATTCGCTCCGCTCGCCGGCAGACGGTACGTGAAACGTGACCAAATGATACCGATTGGTGTCCTCCAGGCAATACGAAAGAACGAAGTGGAGGAAGAGCAGCGTCCATTTGGTCAATTTGTTTCTCGAGGAACTGAATATCCTCTTCATCCAGCGCGGGAACCTTCACTTTTGTGTTCCCAGGCTCAACAGCGAGGATAGACCCGATTGTAAAAAGTCGATCCTGAATCACAAGTAAGACTTCTTTCCGCGATTCGTTGACAGGTTGATCGCGAAGTATTCCGATCCAGGAGTTGAGTTCATCGGTGGTACCATACGCGTCAATCCGAAGGTCGGCTTTGGAAACGCGCTTCCCTCCGAACAGCGAAGTTGTTCCTTCATCGCCGGTCTTCGTATAGATTTTCATAAGCTAAAGGTACGGAACAGCACTGAAAGTCTGCACATCAGATCACCTCAGTGTGAGGTGGGTGCCACCTGCTCCCTTGCGCGCGTAACGTTTTCATTCTTGCGGTCCCATTCGATGAGGCCGTCGCGGAGTCGGATGATCCGGTGAGAATAGTGCGCAATATCATCTTCGTGAGTCACCATGATGATGGTATTACCTTTATCGTGCAGCTCCTGAAACAAGTTCATGATATCGTACGATGTCTTTGAATCGAGGTTACCAGTCGGTTCGTCGGCGAGGATAATCGAAGGGTTGTTTACCAGCGCACGCGCAATAGCTACACGCTGTCGCTGGCCGCCAGACAGTTCGTTCGGCCTGTGATGCGCACGCTCCGCCAGTCCAACACTGGCAAGCGCTTCAAGGGCCATCTCGTTTCGCTCGCTCTTGTTATAGCCTGCGTAAATCAGCGGCAGAGCAACATTTTCCAGTGCGGAAGCTCGCGGAAGGAGGTTGAATGTCTGGAATACGAAACCGATCTCCTTATTGCGCGTATCAGCCAATTCATTCTCGGTCATGTCGCTCACAAGTTTGTTGTTGAGCATATAGGTGCCCGAGGTCGGTGTATCGAGACAACCGATGATGTTCATGAGCGTGGATTTTCCGGACCCCGATGGGCCCATGAACGCCACATACTCTCCACGGTCAATGGAAATCGAAATTGACTGAAGCGCGTTAACGGTCTGGTTACCCATGTGGTAAGCCTTTGATATTTCGCGTGTTTCAATAATTTTCATCGAACGATCGGTTAACGGTTAGCTTGTGAGTTACAAAGATGCAGTAAAAACACGAAAAGCCTGCCGGCATTATTCGGATGAAGAGTTTAACGGGTTAAATGGGTTTGGGTGAACAGGTTCGGGAGAAAATATTGACAAAATGTAGGGGGTTGGCTCCTAAATCACCACGGAGTAGGTGATTAGGCCTTCAGAAAGGCGATACATTCACGGATAACGCTTTCATGCCGGAGGATACGCGTGTGTCCCAATCCCGCAGTTTCGACCAATTTCGCCGCCGGATAGCTCTCCTTGAGGCGGATCGCATTTCCAATAGACACGTCCCGATCATCCCGGTCGTGGACGAGCATTAGATCCACAGGGCGAGGCAGGTTCTTCACCGCGTGCAGCGCCGAATATTCATCGAACGGCCTGCCGAACCTTTTGAGAATGTACTGTCTGAAGGCGTCACCTGTCCGAGGAGATCCGCCGACCGTCCGCAGATAGGTGGCAATAATATCGTCTCCGACAGTGGGTGACGCGATATTCACAAGCTTTTTGACAGGAAGACCGTTCATCGCCGCATAAAGAACAGCCGGTCCTCCGAAGGAATGAGCCACCATACCGTGCGGCACCCCCACTTCGTCGACTAAAGCACGCAATGCCGCTTCGAACTCGACGATGTTTGTCGAACGACCGTCGGAACGTCCGTGGGCAGGTCCATCGAATCCCACCACGCGAAAGCCAGCGGTGACAAATGCAGGGATGATCTCGCGAAACTGCGTTGCCCGCCCAGCCCAACCGTGGACGAGGACTACCAGGGGACCCTCTCCCCATTCGTAGCATTGAACCCGCTTGCCCGAAACCGTCAGTGAAAACAGGGTCGCACCTTTCTCAATGGTTTTCTCCTTCGCAGGTACCCGGTACCGCAAGGGAGAAAAGAACAGCACTACAAACAAGCGCAAGGCAAGAGCAGGAGATATCCTTTCCAGTCGGGGAAAAACCCAGCGTACAATCTTCAACAGTGGGGGTATCTGTTTTTTTCTCGTCTTACTCATGACTGGACGATTGTAAACTCGAACTCGTGGTAGGAAAACGTGGACGTAGCTGGTTCAAACACACGCTCCGTAAAGCGAACGTGATTGTTAACGTCAACCAAAATGACGGTCGACGAACGGGTGCCATAATTTTCGCTCCTGATAAACGCAGGCGAGAGCAAACGTTCGCTATCGAGACCGATTCCCGTGTCGGGCAACAATTCATCCGTCGACACCGTTTCGTCCGACAAGACTTCGAAGAGATCCTCCTCGTGAATGTCAGGCTCCTTGAGAAGATCCTCAATCTTTTGCTTGCCTTCCGTCACTTTCGGCCACGGCGTTTCGAGCAGGTGATTGCTAAGACCAAAAAGTCCGGTTTCCAACGTGATGATTCCTTCGCTGTGATTTGACAAGTAGTACAGAGCGTCCGTTGAGCCCGCAATGAGGCTAAATCCATTGTACTTCGCTGCCCGGGGTTCAAGTGCCCGCATATATGATTCAGCAGAACTGCTCGAAAGCAGGAAATCCTTTACGAGGTCGCCACGCGATGGCGCGTTCTCGCGTACGTTACGCAGATCGCGGAAGTTAGTGACCATTGCCACTCGTCCTGAATGTGTGATTCCCAGCCATGTACCCATCGCGACAAGATCGCGACCGCCCAGCACCTGGGGGTTGTCCGGCCAGAATGCCGCTGCTGCTGTCGGACGGGCATACGCCTCGTCACGGTTCGCAGCAATTATCAGCTTGTACCTGGGATGACTTCTGATAGCGGTGAAGATCAGACACATGGCCCGTAAAGAAACAAAAGAAACTACATGAGTTCATCAAAAAGCTCCAATTGTTCAGGCAACAGCGTAAAAGATCTGCGGTGATACGGCGTGATTCCCAACTCGCGTATACCCGCACGGTGTTCGGCAGTTGGATATCCGACATTCGTTTCCCAGCCATAGCCGATGAACTTCTGAGCGAGATTCGCCATTAATTCATCGCGATGTGTCTTGGCGAGTATCGATGCAGCCGCAATTGATAAGTACTTTCCATCGCCTTTTACGATACACTCATACCGCACGTCATGGTACGGACGAAAGCGATTTCCGTCAATGAGGAGTAGTTCCGGACGTACAGTCAGCTGATCGATCGCGAGGTGCATCGCCTTGAACGATGCGTTAAGAATGTTGATCCGGTCGATTTCTTCGTGATCAACTTCTGCGACGGCCCAGGCAATGGCATCCTTCTGAATAATATAGCGAAGTTCTTCGCGCTCCTCCCTGCACAATTGTTTGGAGTCGTTCAAACGCTTGTGGCGGTATCGTTTTGGTAGGACAACCGCCGCGGCAACGACGGGACCCGCGAGGCAGCCACGCCCTGCCTCATCACAGCCCGCCTCCGTTAACTCTTTGGTAAAAGATGATCGCAACATAAATCCAATCGCTGGCTAAAAGTAGGTTTCCCGGGGCAGGACTCAAAAACATTTGATAGCTTTAAAACAACTTCACCCAAAGATCCAAACAATGATTGAAGAGACGAACAATCCGTGGACAACGTTATCCGGCGAACTCAAGTACGAGAACCAATGGATAGCCATTACCGAATACCAAGTGATCAACCCTTCTGGCGGTCGTGGAATTTACGGGAAAGTACATTTCAAGAACAAAGCGATCGGCATTGTGCCATTGGACAACGATCTGAACACATGGCTAGTCGGGCAATACCGGTATACTTTAGACACCTGGCAATGGGAAATCCCCGAGGGTGGAGGACCATTGGAAGAAGACTCGCTTGTCAGCGCTCAACGCGAACTTCGGGAGGAAACCGGACTGGTCGCGTCAAAATGGACGGAGATACTTCACTTGCATACTTCCAACAGCGTCACCGATGAAGAAGGGTTCGTGTATCTCGCCGAAGACCTGGAACAAGGGGAAAATTCCCTTGAGGACACGGAGGCTGGCCTGAAAGTATGGAAACTCCCGTTGCGGGACGCGCTGGAAATGGTGCTCGGCGGAAAAATAACCGATAGCATTAGTGTCACGGCAATTCTGAAGGTTGCACGGATGAAAGGCCTTTAGCGTCGGCAATTTGCGAATCCTTTTTCGTCGGCAACAAAATGTGTAGCTTGTCGGTTGCAAGTAATGGTTGCCTCAAACCGGTGTATCATGAAATTACTCAGAGGCCTTCACACACTTTATGGCCTATTCGTCTTCTGCCTGCTCTTTCTGATCTTCTTCTTCCTGTTGTTGATACCAATCACTTTCCCCTCCCGGTTTCGACTCATCGGTATCTTCAATCGATGGTGGGGACGCCTGTTGCTGATCTTCGTAGGAATTCCGTACCGTCTCGAGTATCGTACACCGCTCGACCCATCGCGGCAGTACATATTTTGTCCCAATCATTTTTCGTACATGGATATCGTGACACTTGGCTTGAACAAGCACAATACAGTATTTGTGGGAAAGAATGATCTCAAAAGCCTGCCACTATTCGGTTTCATGTACAGCAGGTTGCACATTACGGTAGATCGTGCAAAGTTGAAGAGCCGATATAATACATTGATTCGATCACTGGAGGCACTCGACCAGGGAAAGAGCCTCGTCATTTTCCCAGAGGGAGGGATCGTTTCGGAACATCCGCCGGCAATGGGCTCGTTCAAAGACGGGGCATTTCGCGCCGCTATTGAAAAACAAATACCTATTGTGCCTGTTACGATTCCTTATAATTGGATAATTTTGCCGGCTGACAAGTTCCTTCTACACTGGAGGCCGATGAAAGCAATCTTTCACGAACCGATCGATCCCTCCGCGTACACGATAAAGGAAATGCATCTTCTCAAAGCAAAAGTGAGAAGCGTAATTGAAACGGAATTGTATAACCAGCTTGGGGAGCATGAAAATTAATCGCGAACTGCTTGACAAAATCGCACATCTGGCACGTCTCGAATTTGACGAAAAGGATGCTGACAAGATGATGCAGGACATGACCGAGATCGTTGAATGGGTAGAAAAACTCAAGGAAGTCGACACCGAAGGTGTAGAACCGCTAACCACCATGTCGCATGAAATCAACGCTCTCAGGGAAGATGAAGTACGTGATCACCTTAGTCACGAACGTGCATTGCGGCACGCACCTCAAAAGGACGCTGACTACTTTCGCGTTCCCAAAGTTCTGGACTAATTAACAGCCCACCCTTGAAAATCCTTAAATCGGTACTGAGTCTTTTATATAAGATCTGGGTTGGGATTGTCTTCACAGTCTTCATGATCCTGTTGTTACCCTTCATTGTACTCCCATTTTCATTCGGACCGCGTTTCGGATCAGTTGGATATGCGTTCCTTTGGTTGTGGAGCTGGATTTTCAGCAAGCTGACGTTCATCCGATACCGTTTTTACGGCAGGGAGAACTTCCGAAAAGGGCAGGCGTACATCTATGTCAGCAACCATACGTCTTTCCTGGATATTCCGGGGTTGACCATGTTGCTTCCCGGTCAGTTTCGCCCGCTCGCGAAAAAAGAGTTGTTAAAAATCCCTGTGTTCGGATGGATCGCGAACGCTGCGTCCATTATTGTAGACAGGTCCAGTCCCGACAGTCGCAAACGCAGTATCGATAAGCTTAAGAATTTTCTTCGCAAAGGTATTTCAATACTCATCTTCGCGGAAGGCACGCAAAACCGCACGAAAGAAATCTTGCAGCCGTTTCACGACGGCGCGTTTCGGATAGCGATCGACACACAGGAACCGATCATTCCGATCGTTGTATTAGGGGCGGGCCGTCTGATGCCACCCGGCACCATCAACCTCAAACCGGGCATCATCCGTATTTATGTCGGGAAGGAAATAGCTACCCAAGGGTTGACAACAAGTCACGTGAAGCAACTCAAAGAAACGACATTCACGACCATGACAGAGATGATTCAGCAGCACGCTGGCGCGCGCACCTGACTCTCCCCGATAAAATATCTGGAAACAACTACAGCGGGACATACACGATCTTCTTTGTTTCAAAGAAGGGTTCATCGAAAACCGTATACAGATCAAATAGCTGATGCGGCTTGTTTAGTGCTGCGAGTTCATCGTTGAGATCTCCACCCTTGAGATAGAGGATGCCGTTATAGACGTCGTGAATCGATTGCTTCTTAGCTCTCCTATGAATCCATCCGTAGAACTCTTTCAGCCGTGTCACTGCGCGACTGACGATGAAATCGTATTCGCCTTTCAGTTGTTCAGCGCGTACTTGCTCGGCGCGTACATTCTGTAGGCCGATGGCACTCGCGACATTTTGCACGACAGTTATTTTCTTCCCGATTGAATCAACGAGATGAAATCTCGTTTCGGGGAAAAGAATGGCCAGGGGTATCCCTGGAAACCCTCCACCAGTACCGACGTCCAGGATATCCGCGCCAGGCTTAAACGCAACGAACCGTGCAATCCCCAACGAGTGGAGAACATGATTCAAATAAAGATTATCGATATCTTTCCTGGAAATGACGTTGATCTTTGCGTTCCATTCCTCATAGAGCGACTGGAGTCTGGAGAACTGTTCTTTTTGACGATCGGTCAGATTTGGGAAATAGGAGAATATGAGTTCAGCCGACACGGGACTAATCAGATATGATCGCGTTTGTTCTTCACCATTTCGAACATTAACTCCCGCGCGCGATGAAGCTGCGCTTTCACCGTACCAAGCGGAGCGTCCAGTTGCTCAGCGATCTCCTCGTATGACAACTCGTGAAAGTAGCGAAGGCGCACCAGCTTCTGATACTTCGGCGGTAATTTGTCGACAAACACCTGTATCAGTTCCGACTTCTGCACCCGGATAGCTTCTTCTTGCGGGTCGAGGTTTTCATCCTCGACATCAATAGAAACCGACTGCCCGTCATCATCCGTAAAGGTGTTCTCAATACTGAGCGTATTCAGTTTCTTTTTTCGGATGAAGTCGATGGTGTTGTTAGTAGCAATCCTGAAGAGCCATGTACTGAAGGTAAAATCCTTCTTGAATCGATGCAGGCTTCGGAACGCCTTCGCGAAGGATTCGATCGTCAGGTCTTCGGCATCGTCGACATTACGAACCATCTTGAGGATCATATGATAGACCGGTCGCTTGTAGCGCTGCAACAACTTCGCATATGCTTTGTCGTTCCCACCGACGGCCTCGTCGATCAGGCGGAAGTCTTCAACAGCCTTATCCGAAAAATCGCGTTTCAGTTCCTCCATCGAATCCTTTTAGTCATTAACGCCGCCAACCCTGTCACCAGGTAATAAATCGCATAGACTAAGTCCAGGACCGGCAAGGTCCAGAGCGAAAAGTTCAGCGCCGTTCTCCGGGTCATTGACCGGAAAAGCAAAAGTAACAGTATCCACCGAAGCAGGAAAGGCACCAGGATCAAATAAGTTTCCGCTTCGGAAACGAGTGCCTGGTGGTCGGCCGAGCTCAAACCTGCCAGCAACCCAATCCAGGACGGCCACAAGACTATCCAGGAGAGTCCTAATAACCCAAGTAGAAAGCGGTGGCCAGCTCGATATCGTTTGCCAACGGAAAGGTGCCGCACCTTCTGCCAGTAAAATGAAGCCCACGTCCGCTCGGGCACGGAGAGCATCTGACTCTCCGGAGACAGTTCCAGCCGGGTATTGTCTCCTTTCGCGTGAAGATTGACAAACAGGTCGTCGTCCCCCCCGGTGACATGAAGCAGGTTGTTAAAACCCTTCTCCGCGAGAAAGAACGATTTTCGGTACGCAAGATTGCGTCCTACTCCCATGTACGGATTCTTCATCCAGCCAAAGGCGAAATATTGAATCGCAGTAAGCAGGGCCTCGAATCGAATGAAAAGGTTCAGGAACCCCGGTCGGACCATGTAGGGCGAAAATCCGAGCACGAACCGCGTCTCATCGTCGAAGTAGCGACTCATTGTGCTTATCCACTGGGTACCTCTTGGCCTGCAGTCGGCGTCGGTAAACAACAACCAATCGTGTGTTGCCGCCTTAATTCCGAGAGTGAGCGCATATTTCTTGGCATTGACCCGCTGCGGCGTCTCCCTGACATGGACCATGCGAACCCGTGAATCTTTACCCGACTCCTGCAGAAGCAGATCAAGTGTGCTGTCATTCGAGCGGTCGTTGACGATCACCACCTCAAAATCGGGATACTCCTGAGAGAGTAACAGCGGAATCAGTTCCCGAAGGTTCTCAGCCTCATCATGGGCACACACAATCACCGACACCGGCACGCGCCCTGCTTCACCTCCCGGGGAGGAACGCCGAAGAGCGATCAGAAAAACAAGGAAAAAAGCGAGTTGAAGGCCAACGGGCAGAAGAAATAGAATAAACAGAATCTGCAACGGGTAAGGGTCTAGTTCAGGCACAAAGATAGATTTTCCTCCTTAACTTCGCCCCTTTATGAAATTCGAGCTAATCGCCAAAGATTCTAAATCGTCGGCCCGGGCGGGGACGTATTTCACGGCGCACGGAAAAATCGAGACACCAGTATTCATGCCTGTCGGAACCGCCGGCTCTGTTAAGGCTGTCCATCAGCGAGAGTTAGAACAGGATATAGGAGCTCAGATAATCCTCGGTAACACATACCACCTTTATCTGCGACCGGGCATACCGTTGCTGGAAAAAGCCGGCGGACTTCACCGCTTTAACGGCTGGAATCGCCCGATTCTCACCGACAGCGGCGGATACCAGGTCTACTCCCTGTCGGAGAATAGAAAGATCTCGGAAGAAGGTGTCGCATTCAAGTCTCATATCGACGGATCTTCGCACCACTTCACTCCCGAAGGGGTCATTGATATTCAGCGCGCTATCGGCGCCGATATTATCATGGCTTTCGATGAATGTACGCCATATCCCTGCGATTACGGGTATGCGCGCGAATCAATGGACCTCACTCACCGTTGGCTTACACGATGTGTCCGCCGCATGAATGAGACATCCCCGGTGCACGGCTACGAACAAGCGTTGTTTCCAATTGTTCAGGGCAGTACGTATCACGATCTCCGCGCCCGGTCCGCTGAGTTCATCGCAAGCCAGGACCAACCCGGAAACGCGATCGGGGGTCTATCTGTGGGCGAACCACATGAAGAGATGTACGCTATGACGAACCTGGTCTGTGAGATCCTGCCGCAGGATAAGCCGAGGTATCTGATGGGAGTAGGCACGCCTGAAAATATCCTCGAATGCATCGCCCTGGGAATCGACATGTTTGACTGCGTACTCCCCACGCGCAACGCCCGCAACGGGATGTTGTTCACGACACAGGGGATCCTGAACATTCGAAACGAAAAATGGAAGGATGACCTCTCCCCTATCGACGAATCCCTGGAAGGGTATGCCTCAACCTTCTATTCGAAGGCGTATCTGCGTCATCTGATCATCAGCAAGGAAATATTAGGCGCGCAAATTGCTACGCTTCAGAACCTTACATTCTACCTTTGGTTGGTGAAGGAAGCCAGAAAGCGAATCCTGGATGGTACCTTCGCCATGTGGAAAGACCGAATGGTACCTCTGGTATCCCAACGGCTGTAGGCTGAAACATGAAGATTCTCGATCGATACATACTCAAATCACTTCTCAGCACATTCTTCTTTGTGGTGGTGATCTTACTCGCCGTGATCACCGTGATCGACCTGACCGAGAAAATGGACAAGTTCGCGAAGGCCGGTGTTTCGGCCGGAGAAATCGCTGCTTACTATCTGGACTATATCGCATGGATCGGGAGTTTTATCACTCCCATCACGATGTTTATCGCTACTGTTTACGTCTGCGCGCGCATGGCGGGACACACGGAAGTAATCGCGACGCTGAGCAGTGGCATCAGCTTCCGCCGATTCATGCTACCGTTCCTCATCGGTGCGCTGTTTATTGGAGCGATCAGCTTCGGACTCAACGGGTGGATCATCCCGAATTCCAACAAATCCCGCTTGGATTTCGAAGTTCAGCACATCAAGAACCCCTACTATTTCGATCAGCGCAACATCCATTTGCAGGTAGCACCCGACATCTATCTCTACTTGCAGAGCTATAACAACAACACACACACCGGCTATCATTTCTCCATCGAACGCTTCCAGGACAACCGGCTAATCGAGAAGCTTACGGCCAATCGAATCGAATGGGATACTGCCAAGCAAAAGTGGACTTTGCGCGACTACAAAATCCGAAAGATTGACAAGATCTTCGAAACAACTGCGCGACCCGAAGGTTATCCCGGCTTTGAGCCACCAATGATGGTATTAAGTCGCGACAGCCTAGTGCAAGGAACGAATCTGGACACCGCCCTTGTCATTCATCCGAAGGAGTTCGAAAGTGACTACCGCAAATACGACGGTATGACTATTGGCGAGTTGAATGATTATATCCGGACGCTACGCGCACGAGGTTCCACGGGGGTCGAGGTGTATGAAGTCGAAAAATACACGCGTTTTTCTGCGCCGTTTACGATCATCATTCTGGTTTTTATGGGAGTCATTGTGTCTTCTCGCAAGAGCCGGGGCGGAACAGGACTTCAGATTGCGGTCGGATTTTTCTTGTCATTCATATTCATTTTGTTTTTCACGCTGTTCAGAACCTTTGCGGAAGCCGGTTCAACGCCGCCGCAGATATCCGTATGGATACCGAACATCGTTTTCGCAATCATTTCTCTGGGCATGTATAAATACGTTCCCCGTTGATGGCCTCTCCGAAGGATTACATCAAGTTGCATTTTATTGTCTTCCTCTGGGGGTTCTCCGCTATTCTCGGGAAACTGATTGCGATCTCTGCAATCGAAATGATCTGGTATCGGGCGTTGCTTTCGATCATCGGGGTTGCGGCCGTGATCTACGTGAGCCGTGGCACGTTTCGCACTTCCGGTGCTGACATGGTCAAGCTACTCGGGATCGGCGCAATTGTGGCAATTCACTGGATCGCTTTCTTTGGATCGGCACGCATATCCAATGTATCCGTAAGCCTCGTCGGGTTTGCAACCAATTCGCTGTGGGCGGCTCTTCTCGATCCATGGTTTCGCAGAGAACGGGTAAAGAGATACGAACTGATCCTCGGTTTCATCGTTGTGATCGGGCTTTACGTGATCACGTCGTTCAACTTTCAGTATCAACTCGGGTTACTCATCTCAGTTTTTGGCGGATTCACGTGCGCCGTTTTCTCGGTCTTAAACGCCAGGATGGTCACACGAGTATCAGCGCGAACCATCACCTTTTACGAGATGATCGGAATTGCATTGTTCACCGGGTTGTGTCTTCCGTTCGGCAATCTCGTGGGTATGGACACCCTGTTTCCGGCCCTCCCCTCCGCATCCGATGTATTGTATATCGCAATACTCGCCGGGGCGTGCTCGGTTTACGCATATACCGCAGTAGTGGACCTGCTCAAGAGACTACCGGTGTTTACCATTCAACTCACGCTGAACCTCGAGCCCATCTATGGAATCGTCGCCGCCCTGCTGATCTTCGGCCAACAGGAAAAAATGACATTTAACTTTTATGTGGGCACACTGCTGATCCTTGCAGCCGTGATCGCGTATCCGATCGTGCGGAAGCGGTACGACCCCCCCGTTGTAATTGACTGATTCGGCTGATCAGGTAAGACATCCCGACCAGTACTCAACCGACTGAAATCTGTCCTTCAGGTCAACCTCTGATTCAAAGATGCCGAATACCGCGGAGCCTGATCCGCTAAGGCTTGCAAACTGTGCGCCGGCGTCATACAAAACCTGTCTCAATTCTCCGACGACGGGATATTCCCGAAAAACATACTCTTCAAAGTCGTTGGCAACGGAATGCCTCCACTCTTCCAGCGGTTGATTCTCCAATATCGACTTGAGGTCCATTGAAGGGGGGTGGGTCGAAACATTGGCGAATGCTACTCCTGTATTGATGCTAACGGCCGGCTTGATGATTACAATATACTTTCCGCGCAATGTCAGGTTGATATCAGACAGGACCTCGCCCCTGCCTTCACCGAAAGCAGGTTTGCTATCGATAAAGAATGCACAATCACTACCTAACTCAGCAGCATACGCGCGGAGTACAGGCGCCGGTATCGAAAGGTCAAAAAGCGCGTTGAGTGTTTTGAGAGTGTAGGCCGCGTCAGAAGACCCGCCTCCCAACCCGGCCCCTACTGGTACGATCTTCAGAAGATGAATAGCAACAGGTTCCAGTTCAAAATCTCTTCGAAGAAGATCGTAGGCACGGACACAAAGATTGCTGCTATCGGGACCTGGCACCGACAATCCAGATACCTGGAAAGAAAAGTGCGGCGCAGGGACGATTTCCAGTACATCACACCATGGAACCGGATAGAAACATGTAGCCAGATCGTGATATCCGTCTGCTCTCTTCCGGAGGACGTTCAGTCCGAGGTTGATCTTGCAGACGGGAAATGAAACCATGGTATGGCAGAAGCTACTTCGAAAGCTTTTCGATCAGCTCCTCGGTTATGCCTGTAGTGGAGAATCCTCCGTCGTGCATGAGATTCTGCATGGTCACCATACGCGTGAAATCCGAAAACAGCGCGGTGATGAACGCAGCACAATCTTCCGCACTTGCATTGCCAAGCGGAGACATCATGTTTGCAAACTCAAAAAACACGTCAAACCCTGTGATACCTGTTCCCGCCGTCGTCTTCGTGGGCGACTGTGATATGGTGTTCACTCTGATTTTCTTCGACTTTCCGAGGCGATAACCATAACTTCTGGCAATCGACTCGAGGACCGCTTTAGCCTGGGCCATATCAGAATAATCCGGGAAGACACGTTGCGCCGCGATGTATGTAAGTGCCACGATCGATCCGTATTCATTCAGGGTATCGGTTTTTTCTGCGGATTGCATCACCTTATGGAATGAAAGTCCCGAGATATCAAGTGTCTTGAGAAACCATTCATAGTTGAGATCTCCGTAGTCGCGACCTTTCCTGACGTTCGGACTCATTCCAATTGAATGCAGCACAAAATCGATCTTGCCCCCCAATACTTCAACAGATTTCGTGAAGAGCGAAGTGAGGTCCTGCTCCGATGTGGCATCAGCGGCGATCACTTCCGCATTGCACAACTTCGCAAGTTCATTTATCTTGCCCATTCGCATTGCGATCGGAGCGTTGGTTAACGTGAAGACTCCACCCTCCTCATGTACCTTGAGGGCAGTCTTCCATGCGATTGAGTTCTCGTCCAATGCACCGAAGATGATGCCGCGTTTTCCTTTTAGCAGGTTATGTGCCATATTCTAGCTTTTCATTTTGTGCTGCAATATTGCAAATTAGTCGGATAAGGGGAAAATGCGATTGTGAAAATC
>JBIQJZ010000095.1:0-13887 GCA_044507115.1 Flammeovirgaceae bacterium
CACCACTCACCACTCACCACTCACCCAGAACAAATCCACCCAATCCCGCTAACGCACGCCCTCACTCACGACTCACGACTCACGCCTCACGATTCACGTTATGCACGCAATAAAACAAACCAACTTCACCTTCCCGGGGCAAACGGGATTCTACAGTGGCAAGGTCCGGGATGTCTATTATTTCGGCGATCGCATGGCAATGGTCGCGACCGACCGCATCTCTGCGTTTGATGTGATCCTTCCACGAGCCATTCCGGACAAGGGAAGGGTTCTGAACCAGATCGCGGCCAACAACCTGCAGGCGACGAAGCACCTGGTGCCCAACTGGGTGCTTGGGACACCTGACCCCAATGTTACGATCGGATTCCGGTGCGACCCTTTTCCGGTGGAGATGGTGGTAAGAGGTTACCTTGCTGGCCATGCCTGGCGCGAATATCGGTCGGGCAAGCGGATACTGTGCGGTGTTCCACTACCCGACGGTCTGAAGGAAAACGATCAACTCCCCCACCCGATAATTACGCCGACGACTAAAGCGAAGGTGGGGCACGACGAGGATATTTCCCGGGAAGATATTCTGAAACAAGGTCTCGTCAGCGAAGCGGACTATCGCATACTGGAGGACTACGCGTTGAAACTCTTTCACAAAGGATCTGAGTTGGCGGATGCGCGCGACCTGATCCTCGTTGATACGAAATACGAGTTCGGAAAACACAACGGGACGATCTACCTCATCGACGAAGTGCACACGCCGGATTCCTCACGGTACTTTTACCGGGACGGATATGCGGAAAGACAACGCGCCGGCGAGCCTCAGAAGCAGTTGTCAAAAGAGTTTGTCCGCCAATGGCTGATCGAGAACGGGTTTCAGGGAAAAGAGGGACAGGTCGTGCCAGAAATGACCGACGAAATTGTCGCCTCAATATCCGCCCGGTACAAGGAGTTGTACCAGCAGGTCACCGGCGAGGTGCTCGCCCCGGTGGACTATGAAAACATCCTCTCCCGGATCAGTGAGAACATCGCTAATTCAATAAATTCCGCTAACTTTCAGGCTCAAAAGTAACTGAGAATAGCGTATTATTGCGTATCCCTTAAGCCTCGGAGAGCCATGAAATACACGATCGACAAGCAGGAAAAGTACAGTCTTCTTCGCCTTCACGAGGAGAAGCTAGATTCCTCCGTAGCACCGAATCTAAAGTCGGAATTGATTACGCTGCACGCCGAAGGTGTTCGCAATATCGTTCTGGACCTCTCCGAAGTGAAGTACACGGATTCGTCAGGACTCAGCGCCCTGCTTGTGGGTAATCGCATTGTCCAGGAGGACGGCGGAATTTTTATACTCGCAAGCCTGTCGGACCACACCGCAAAGCTCATCAAGATCTCGCAGCTCGACAGCGTTCTTAACATCATGAACAAAGTCGAAGAAGCTATCGACGCCGTGTTCATGCACGAGATCGAGAAGGATCTCAAGAACAGCGACGGGCACTAGACCTGCCGTCCGGCTGCTGTTTCTCACCAATGTCGTTCAAAATTACCATACTCGGGTCCAGCGGGGCACTCCCGGCATATGGTCGATTCCCGTCTTCCCAGCTTGTCGAGATCGGAAACCGTCACTTTCTGGTCGATTGCGGTGAGGGAGCGCAGATGCAACTCATGCGCTATCAGGCGAATCTTCACCGCATCAATCACATCATGATCTCACATCTCCACGGTGACCATTTTCTCGGGTTGATGGGTTTGATCTTCACGATGCATCTCCTCCGCCGCACGAACACGCTCCATCTGTATGGCCACAAGGGGCTAGATGAAATCATCACAACACAACTAAAGCACTCCCGCTCGGTTCCCTCCTTCCGACTTGTATTTCATCAGCTGCAACCTGGCACCAGAGCAACGGTTTTCGAAGACGACATACTTTCAGTAGAGACCATTCCGCTTGCTCACAAGATAGCCTGCTCCGGATTCCTTTTTCGTGAAAAGCCTAAACCCCGGCGTGTCGACAAGGACAAACTACCGGACGGTCTCCGCCTGCGGCAAATCGCCAACCTCAAGAAGGGAGACGACGTCCTTGACGCCGACGGAAACATCCTGTATAGAAACGCGGAGCTAACCCTGCCACCCCGCCGGTCGCGAAGCTACGCCTACTGCTCTGACACGGCTTACCGCGAAGAAATAATCGAACAGATTCGCGGCGTCGATATCCTGTATCACGAAGCTACCTTCGGCTACGACGAAGAACCAAAAGCCATCGAAACACAACACAGCACCGCGGCCCAGGCCGCGACCATCGCATCAAAAGCTGAGGTCGGAAAACTTCTTATCGGACACTTCTCCGCGCGCTACAAAGACCTGACCAGCCTCATGGAAGAAGCCCGCGCGATATTTCCCGGAACGGAACTCGCGATTGAGGGGACGGAATGGGCCGTGAGGGATTGAGGGGCGTGGGTACAAGGTACTGGGCACTGGGTTCTAGGTGCCGGGTCCTGGCACCTAGAACCCATATATACTATCTTTACCCAATTGCACCTAACGCCGCAACACATGCACCCTACCCTGGAGCAGAAAAGAAACAGACTTTTTATCGTTCTCGCTGGCATCTTTATCACCAATGCGCTTCTGGCGGAAATAATCGGTGTGAAGATCTTTTCGGCCGAATCAACGGTTGGACTGCAGCCTGCGCAGCTGACGATCCTCGGGTTTCAGATGGATTTTAATCTGACGGCAGGTGTACTTATCTGGCCGATCGTTTTTCTCACCACCGACCTGATCAACGAATACTTTGGGAAGCCCGGAGTGAAACGCATTAGCTACCTGACGGCGGGTCTGATCGCCTACGCCTTCGTCGTGATCTTCGTCGCCATCGGATTGCCGCCTGCGGCATGGTGGGCGCAACTCGCCGATCCAGACGGAAGCGTTTTTAATATGGATCTTGCTTTTAACCGGATACTCGGACAGGGTCAGCGAATCATCATTGGATCGCTGGCGGCGTTTCTCGTTGGTCAATTAGTGGATGTCTTTGTCTTTCAGCGCCTCCGCGCGGTGACGGGTGCGCGCTGGCTTTGGCTGCGCGCCACCGGATCAACCCTGGTGTCGCAGGTGGTGGACAGCTTCCTCGTCCTGTTCATTGCGTTCTACGGCGTGTTTCAAACAAGTCACATCGTCGCGATCGGGATCACCAACTACATCTACAAGTTCTTCGTCGCCATCCTGCTCACGCCGCTGATCTATCTGGGGCACTACCTCATCGACCGGTATCTTGGGAAGGAAAATGCTGAACGCCTATCGGCAGAGGCTGCCCAGGGAAGCAAAGGGTTCTTTTGATCCAAGTCCACCCTTTCCTTGAACTCACGGTCGGGATACGCGGCGCAGGTTGTCGCATATCACAGCTGTCGCGATCGCGGCGTTAAGCGATTCGGCTTTTCCGTACCGGCGAATGGTGATCCGCGTTCCCACTTGCGACGCAACCTCCGGGGAAATTCCGTGTGATTCACTGCCGATGACAATCAGTCCGCCGCCTGCAAACGCCACGGTATGGACATCTGTTCCATCGAGAAATGCCCCGTAAATCGGAACACCCGAGGTATTGAGGTAGGATGGCAAAGTTGTGTAAAAAACGCTTACACGGGTAAAAGAACCCATCGTAGAGCTAATGGTCTTAGGGTTGTAAAAGTCAGCGGTCTCGGGGGAGACTATCAGTTTCCGGATCCCATACCAGTCAGCGGTCCGCACAATGGTGCCAAAGTTACCCGGGTCGCGAATGTCGTCGAGCACCAGAGCGTATTCGCCTGCTTCCACGGACAACGCTTTGTTGGGCTTCATGCGCGCTACAGCTAGCGCCGTCCTGTTCGTCTTGAACTCGCCCAGGCTTTCCAGAGTTTTCTCCGAAACCTCGTGGACCTCTCCCGTCAGCGCTGTATGAGCACTGGCGAGAAATTCAGGAGTTCCCAACACGCTGACGATTTCAAAATCCGATGCGAGTAGTTCAAGCACGCTTTTGCCGCCTTCCACGACAAAGCACTGCTCTTGCTTCCGGTATTTTTTTACCTGGAGCGAACGAATGAACGACGCTTCTTTACGTGAAATCTCCATACAGGCCTTCTGGCGTTCCCATCGGTTTGGCGATGCTAAGATAACACCAGAATCCCGAGCATCAGAATCGGTCCAGGCGCAGAAACGCGATGGGTAACTCTGTTCTGCCTTGGATCGCCAGATCGGCGAGTACCTCGCCTACAACCGGAACAAACTTAAAACCATGTCCACTGAAACCGCATGCTATTGTAACGCGCTTGTCGGTGTCGGGCAAGTGATCGATGATAAAATGTGTGTCCCTACTATACGTGTACAGGCACGTTTTCAGAAATAGCTTGTAGTCGCGAAGCTCCGGAATATATTTTCCCAGGAAGTAGCGGATGTCGTCCTCCTCGGTAGTTGGAATATCAGCACTGATCTGCCCGGCCAGCTTCGATCTTCCGCCAGTTTTCGTAAGCACGCTCCAGCAACGGCACATAGTCCGGGTGCTCGAAGTACGCCTTGCGGATGATTCGGCTTTGTCCGGCATGGGAACCGTTGTCGTGTACAATATCATATTGTTCGAGGCCCAACACGCTGTGTCCCCGATCGGCGAGAAACCAGCAGGCAGCAGAACCCATCGAGCCCACGCCGACTACGATAACTTCGTAATGTGTTTTTTCGGGCACTTCCATCTCCTATAATATTCTATTTTGGACAAATTTCATGGTTTTTGCATAAATCATGGCTAATTCGAAAATTGCAGGGATATAATGGCCTCTACCGCAGCTTTTGATGGAATACCCCTGAAGAAGATCAGGTACTTCATACTTGTGCTAGTTCCTATTCTTCTGTCCAGTTGTCTGGGGACAAGGCACTTGGAAGACGGCCAACGGCACCTGTACCGGCAAAAGATCAAAGCGCCGCGAAATATCAATGAAGAGGTATTGCGCGAACTCTACGCACAACGTACGAACAGGAGGTTCCTGTACTTGCCGTTCTACCACCTCGTAGCAATGTACTACGCGGGTGAGAAACGGTACGATACTGCCGAATTTGTTCACAAACGCGACAAGGTAGAGGACAAATTTAACGCGCGCATCGAACGATCGTCGTCCCAACGCCGCATCAACAACCTCCAGTTCCGAAAGCAGAAGAAGGTAGACAAATACAACTCACGTATCGAGAAAGGAAACCTCTTCATGCAGTGGGGCGAGCCGATCGTCGTGTACGATAGCGCGCTCGTCAGAATGACCATCAATCGCTTTAAGGGCCATCTCTTCTCAGAAGGCTATTTCAAGAACGACGTTGTCGCAAATGTCTCGGGGTCGGGTCGCTTTGTCCGGGTGACGTACGAGGTGGACGTTGGCTCTCCCTACGTTGTCGACAGCATCGCATACCGAATTTCCGACTCGACCGTCTACAATCTCGTGAAATCAACGGAGAGAAGCAGTCTGGTGCGGCGGGGTCAGCGCTATCGGGAAGCGAACTTCACAGCCGAACGCGAACGAATTGACCTTCTCCTGAAAGACAATGGATTCTATGATTTCAGCAGGCAATACGTCGATTTCGACATCGACACATCACTACTTGACAACCGCCGGGTAGCAGTGCTCATGACCATCCGCGACCCGGCCAAGCGTGGACACCACAAGCAGTTCCTCATCGACTCGGTACGCTTTACCACCGACGCAGGTGTCACTGTACCTGGCGTCGAGCGCCAAAAGCGGATCTATCGCGACATCACGTATCGTTTCCATGAAGACAATTACAATCTCAAGATACTCAGCCAACGCGTTTTCCTCGCACCGCGAAATCTCTACTCGCGGACCAATACCTTCGAGACGCAGCGACAGTTGGCAAACCTCGATGCGTATAAGTTTGTGAACGTGAACTACGATTCAACGGGAGGATTGTTCATTGCGAACATCTTTACAAGTCCGCTGAATCGATATGAATGGTCGAACGAAATCGGGGTGAACGTAACGGAAGGATTTCCCGGTCCTTTCTACAACCTGAACTTCAAAAAACGAAATCTCTTTGGTGGCCTTGAAAACTTCGAGCTAAATGGACGTATCGGGATCGAAGGTGTCGCGTCGGCAACGCAGGACCTCAACGTCTACAAGAGCACGGAAGCTGGTATCAACGCATCCATCACCTTCCCGCAATTCCTGTGGCCATTTCGGAATGCAACACAGATCCGGCTGGGCAAGTACAACCCAAAGACCAGGCTGACCGTGGGATACACATATACCGACCGACCGGAATACAACCGGACAGGCACAACATTCTCGAACACCTATACGTGGCAGAACAAGCGCATTACACAGTACTCGCTTGCGCTGACGAGTATCAGTCTGATCAACTCCGAGATCAAATCGGACTCCTTCCGAATTCTGCTCGACCGGCTGAACACGCAGGGTAACTATAACCTCGCGCGATCGTTCGAGCCTTCCTTCGTGAGCAGTATGATCTTCAGCATTACCTGGAATCGAAACTACGGGACATTCGACCGCAATGCGGTGTTCATCCGCGCTCAGGTCGAGCCGGGTGGTACGATCTTTAACTTTATCGACCCGGAAATAATTACCCGCCAGGGACTCCAATATTTTAAGTACCTGAGACTCAATTTCGACTTCCGGCAGATCCGTCGACTCAGTTCCTGGGCAACCTTTGCGTACCGCCTGAACGCCGGCGTTGCATATTCATATGGATCCGACCGGGCTCTGCCGTATGAAAAATATTTCTTCGTCGGTGGTAGCAATAGCGTCCGCGCCTGGCGGCCGCGTCGTCTGGGGCTCGGCACGATCCCTCCCCCGCACAACACTGACCCATCAGCGGGTGGCGACCCCGTTGCGGATGGCCTCTTCAACTACCGCCTGGAACAACCGGGTGAGATCCTCTTCGAAGGAAGTATGGAACTGCGCAGCAAGTTGTTTGGATTCGTGGGTGGCGCCGTATTTGTCGACGCCGGAAATGTGTGGCTCTTCAGTCAGCGCACGGTCCAAAATCAGGGCACGGGCGAAATCGAAGCCGTGGCCGGGAATTCGAAATTCCGAATCGATTCGTTCTACAAGGAACTCGGGATCGGAACAGGTTTCGGTCTGCGCTTCGACTTCACGTTCCTCGTGCTGCGCTTTGATGTGGGGATGAAAGTATACGACCCGGGACGACAACCGGGTGAGCGCTTCGTGCTGGACGATGTGAAATTCTTCCGACCATTTGCTACTCACGCAGGTGGCGACAACTATCGGAATTTCAAAGAGCCGGTGATTTATAATATTGGGATTGGATATCCTTTCTAGGTGCTGGGGGCTGGGTGCCGGAACCTAGTACCCAGAACCCAGTGCCTAGAGCCTGACAAGATTCGACAATGATTACAAAAGAGCATATACAACAATTCTTCACCGGGCTTCAATCGAATATCTCTGCGGACCTGGAGGTTGCAGATGGGAAAGGCAAATTCATCAGCGATGTTTGGGAGCGTCCCGGCGGAGGCGGCGGAACGTCGAGAGTACTTACTAACGGCAACATCATCGAAAAAGGTGGAGTGAACTTTTCTGCAGTTTGGGGGAAAGCGCCGGAGGCCACCCTGGCGATGCTTAACCTCTCCTCGGGAGACACAACGCCGGAATTCTTCGCCACCGGCGTATCAATCGTCATCCATCCGCACAGTCCGATGGTGCCGATCATCCACATGAACGTGCGTTACTTCGAGATCACTCCGATGCCTGGCGCACCGGTGGAAGTATGGTGGTTCGGCGGCGGTATCGACCTGACCCCACACTATGTCGACTCCGCGGATGCAAGATACTTTCACCGCGCTCTTAAGGAGGTGTGCGACCAGCACCATCCCTCTTATTATGATGAGTTCAAACGCTGGGCGGACGACTATTTCTTCCTTCGCCATCGCAACGAAACACGCGGTGTAGGCGGAATCTTCTTCGACTACCTGAAAGGTGGCAGCGGATTCACCCGCGAGTCGCGTTTCAATTTTGTACAAAGTGTCGGAGAGGCTTTTGCGCCAATCTACACACACCTGATGAAGAAGAATCACCCCCTCCCCTTCGGAGAAAAGGAAAAACAATGGCAGCACCTGAGACGTGGTCGGTACGTGGAGTTCAATCTGGTGTGGGACCGCGGTACTAAGTTCGGCCTGGAAACCGACGGAAGAACTGAGTCGATTCTGATGAGCCTTCCACCACAAGCAGCGTGGGAATACAATCACCAACCGCAACCGGAATCGGCGGAGGCAAGAACGGTGGCGATGTTAAAGAAAGGTGTGTCCTGGGTTTGACGACCCTCGGTCAGTCGCTCCACGTCAGGGTCACGACCGATTTCGCAGGCAGACTATATTCAAATTGGCCGGTCTCCCATAAGATGCTGAATGTACGCGCTTCCGACGAGGCGTTGGAAACGACCACAACGTTCGAGCCATCCGCATTCACAAAGGCCACATGGTCAAGCCCGGTTGATCCACCAAAAGTAGTCGAGGCGATTCGATGAGCTCCGGGGCGGACAAACCTGGAGAAGTGACCAATGGAATAGTACTCGACATTGCGCGTGACAGAACCGCTGGCGGAGTGAATCGTTACT
This sequence comes from Flammeovirgaceae bacterium, assembly GCA_044507115.1. GTDB lineage: Bacteria > Bacteroidota > Bacteroidia > Cytophagales > Cyclobacteriaceae > Chryseosolibacter. The sequence continues at coordinate 8,602 of JBIQJZ010000095.1, forward strand.
ACTCCACGGCAGTCCTGGCACCCGTTGTTCTTCGGACCGTGGTTTTCGTCAAGTGCGAGGTTCCAGAGCAAAACATTCTTCGACCAATTTCGGGTGGTGCCGATGAAGATGTTCGACATATTCCATTGAAGATTGTCCGCAAAATTCGTCGCCCACTCACCACCGGAAATCTCGGTAAAGTACAGCCCGCGATCCGGGTGCGCATTGTGGACAACCGACATCGCCGAGACGTCTCCGCCATAGGCGTGAAACGCGGAACCTGAGACGTACTCCTTAGCCACAGGGTCGTTCAAAATTGAAATCGCATATTGGGTGTTATCCCAGTTGTGATCGTACGTGATAATTCGTGTCGCGAGCCCTTCCTCCTGAAAAGCCGGCCCGAGGAAATCGCGAATGAACACCAACTGGTCGCTCGCCTGCATCTCCATACACGGGTAGTTGGCGGTGAAATGCAAGGGTTCGTTTTGAGGTGTGATCGCTGCTATTGGAATTCCTTCTGCCTCGTATGCCTTGATGTATTTCACGAAGTAACGTGCATAAACATCGTATGCCTCCGGTTTAAGTTTACCACCTTTCAGGCTGTTATTGGTTTTCATCCACGCGGGGGCGCTCCACGGTGACCCCATAATCGATATTCCCGGAGCAAATGATAGTATCTGTTTGAAAACAGGGATGACGTCATCCTTGTCTTTGTCAATCGAGAAATGATTCAGGTCAAAGTCAGTTTCGCCTGCAGGCAAGTCGTTATAGGTAAAATCCGACAGCGAAAAATCCGAAGCCCCGATCGTCATCCTCAGATACGAAATTCCGATCCCCTTTGCCGGGTCGAACAATTCTTCTAACAAGTTGCGTCGCTGCGCAGCGCTCATTTTCCGGTTGATCAGATAAGCAGATGAACCAGTTAACGCGGCGCCAAACCCGTCGATCTGCTGAAGCTTTTCCCCCGGCTGCAAGGTGACGGACGGAACTGTCGTCGTCCCCCGCTCAGTGATTGACACCTCAGCTTCCTCTGACAGCAACTTGGTCTGATTGCCTGTCGTCAGCCAGGCTTTTGCTTTTCCAATCTCCTGGGGTCTCGACGGCGGACCCGGGTCGGGAAACTCGTCGCCGGACCCGCATGACGTAAAGAAGATGACCCCAGTCGAAAATAGATAAGCAAATGACTTGAGCCAGTTAATCGGACGAATTGAAAAGAACGTTGCCAATACTCTATCGGTTATTTATTTCCATAAGAAAGTAGCGACGGCGCCTGCCGCCAGGGTGACATCAGCGAAACGTTCGCCATCCTGAATAGCAAACGTCTTGTTCGAGTTGCTGTCGTTTACGGCGATGAGAACCCGCTGACCCCGCGGCGTAATGAACGCAACATTATCCACACCCTCGATGCCGGAGTCCACTCGCACGGACCCGGGTCGCACAAATTTTGAAGCATGGGCGATTATGTAATAGGAGACATTGCGCGTCACAGAATCGCCGATCGTCAACGCGCCCATACACTCCGTACAGCCGCCGTCATCCGTATGCGGCCCAAAATCCGGATCGGAGGCGAGGTTCCATTCAAGTACGTTACGACTCCAGTTCCGGGTCGCTCCGATGATCAGGTTCTTCACATGCCAGCGCAAATCATCCGCGAAATCACCCCTACCGGAAGTCCATTGCTCGGTAAAGTACAAGTTGCGATCGGGGTGTGCTTCGTGAACTTTCGACATCGCATCAATCTCACCGAGGTACAAATGAAACGCAGAGCCATCAATGTATTTCTTCGCTTGCGGGTCATCAAGAATTGCAATAGGATACTCAGGGTGGTCACAGTTATGATCGAATACTACGATCTTGGTATCAATGCCTGCTGCTTCAAATGCGGGACCAAGATGGTCCCTGACAAATACCTTTTGTTCCTCCGCAGTCATTAGCATACTGGGCGTATTGTGCGGATTCTCCGGTTCGTTCTGCACAGTAACGGCATCGATTCGGATACCCTCCCGCGCCATTTCCTCTATGTATCGCACGAAGTATTTCGCATACGCTCCGTAGTACTCCGGCTTAAGGCTTCCGCCTTTCGGTTTCCCGTTGGTCTTCATCCATGCCGGGGCGGACCATGGACTGCCCATGATCGGCATCTCCGGTGCGATGGCGAGAATTTCCCGGAGCAGCGGAATCAAGTTCTCGCGGTCCTCCTGTATCGTAAAGTTCTTCAAATCCGGATCAGTCTTGCCCGGCGGGAGATCGCAATAGGAAAAGACATGATCGTCGAGGTCGGAGGCTCCGATACTGATTCGCAAATAGCTAATGCCGATACCGTTGCCTTCCGATGAGAACAACTCATTCAGTAAGGCCGCGCGGTCTGTTTCACTCAGCGATTCCCGGATCACGTCCGCGCTTCCACCGGTCAGCGAATACCCGAAACCATCGATCGTTTGATAGCGAACTGTAGTGTCAACGACGACAACGCGCGATTGCGGGGTTTCCTTCGCGAAATAAAGTGGATCCTGCTCCTCCAACAACGCGGTCCGGTCGTCACGCGTTACCCACCATGACAAGGTTCCCTCTTCATCACTCATTGACCGCTCCCTCGTCTCCCCTCCACATCCTGTAAGCCACAACGCACAAACGTATGCCAGCATCAGGAATAAAATGCTCTTTCGTTTTTCTCTCATATCAAAAAAAGATAACCGGGACGATCGCAAGCAATCATCCCGGCGTGATGTTCATCAACTACCTGTTACTGTTTTACAAAACTATATTCCGCCGTCTCGTAATCTGGAGAGATCACGATTGTCGCCTTGTAGGTTCCATTTTGAATTATTCCCGCGAAGCCGACGTGCCAAACTGCACATCCCACGGGGATATAAATTTCGAGTGGAATCCTGCACTTAGATTTCCGGTGACTTCAAATTTGTACGGGTGGATATATGTCATCAGTAACTCCTGGCGGGCATCCCATCCTCCTCCGACTTCATCCCAGTGGAAGAGTTTGATATTGTAGTATCTCCAAAGCAACTTGCCTGTTGAAAAATCGACCGTAATACGGTATGCCTGGTCGCGCGCAACACCCATAGCGGTTCCAGCCACATCGTCGCCAGATCCATCGCTGGCGGTGTTCAATGTGTACGTCTTGCTCGCTTCCAGCGCGATATAGTCATCCGTTTCAAACACATCTCCGTTCCGGCTGAGTTCTGCGACGACACTTCCTCCCGACAGAAGATATACCGCATCGGGTGTTCCCATATCAGCAATATTGAAATTTCCGTTAACGGCATCGCTGTTGGGGTTGGCCGTTTCGCCAATCACAGCACTCACAGGTCCCTGATCCTGGATTTCCACCAGCGTGTAGGTGCGCAAATCACCGCTCAAGTCGAGTGTCACGCGGTGGATTCCAATGGTCCCGGGAATATCTTCAAAGAGTACACCGCGTTCATTGCCCTCTGATTCCATGATCAGCTCGCCACCTTTGTTGTCGCCGGCCGCCGATCCCTGAACACGCTTGAGAAGATATGACCAGTCACCGTTGGCCCGAAATACAAATCCCGACTCGGAAAGAAACGGTATTTCTCCCTCCCATACACCGTCGCCGACGTACGCAAGTGGCACGTCGCCACCCCATCCGCCTTCAACCGCATCGCCCACGAGACTCCAGCGGTCGATCTTCAGCAACTCAAACGTATTATTGTTGAGGTCGACCGTCACGCGATACTGCCCGGTCTCCGGTGCGGTCATCAAGTCGCCGCATGGCTGCAGCGCACCATCCGCCCCCGCGCTGCCGTACACGCGGGAAAATGTGCTGGCCTTATCGCGGAATAGATAAGTCTCTCCGGCGATCAGCGTCGTGTAGACATCGAATACTCCCGACGGCTCGCCCTCGGCATTAGGGATCGACCGCATAGGTGTGGCGTTGGCGGCGTCCGCACCCGCCTCGGTTCCCGCGCCGTAGATATACAAGGTCTCCGGCGCGTAGTCCGTTTGAAAGCGTGTGATGGATATCTTCCGTGATATTGTGCTTACTCGCTCAATGGCTTTAGCCTGAACCACCCACTCGAGATCGACTGTGCTTCCGGCCGGATAACATGCGGCCCACAATGCATAGTCAATCTCCTCTGCCGATACGGAAATAGATTGGGCGCGTCCGGCATTCGCTGGCGTCAGCCGCAGTATTGGATCCGTGTAGTCAGTGCTTCCCTCCGGCACGAGGAGAAAGTTATAAGCTACTCCAAAACGATTCGTAGTTGTTGCGGGTGACCACTCAAAATTCACCATTTCGTCAGGTGTCGCCTCGTCAAGTGTCAGCACAGCATCTGCCGTCGGCAGCAATGGAGTCGCGGGACTGATTTCCCAGTTGCCGATGGGATCCATGTTGTCTTTCTCCTCGCAGCTCGACGCGAAAATGGCGAGCCCGAGTACAAACATCCATATCTTCTTCATGTTAATCGCGTTTCGTGTGATCAATTGTAACCTTCATTCTGACCGAGTTGCAAGTTCCGGTTGCGCTCTGATTGTGGTATCGGCAACAGAAGTTTTGTCTCGGTCATGTTATAGTTCTTTCGAGTGTTAGTTCGCAGATCGATCTCGTTGAGGTTGTTCATGACCTCAACGGCGCGGCCGTACCGGCGCAGGTCGTTCCAGCGCTGCCCCTCCTGGACAAGTTCCAGTCGACGCTCCTTCTCGATAGCGAGGCGCATCTCATCCTGATCCGACGCCGGAGTGGGGCCCAGTTGAACCCGCGCGCGAATGCGATCAACTTCGTCGCGCGCTTCTTCTGTCCGACCCAGTTCGTTGAGCGCTTCCGCTTTCAACAGAATGATATCTGCGAGGCGAAGAAGGTATTGCCGATTGGTGCTCGCCCAGCCCGCCGCGCTCTTCCACTTATACGCAAACGGTACACTTCCTCCAACCTCGACAGACCAAAATTCGTCCGACCAGGGAGCAGTCTCAAACAGGATCGAAGCATTCTTGCGCACGACGTCACCTTCGTCGTCGAATGCGCGCACGAGGTCCTGGGAAGGAACAACAAATTTGCGCCAGGTATCTCCGCTGATACTGGGAGGCAAGACCAGTTGCGGGCCCCAGTTCGCTTCGGTTCCACCGACAAACTGCACTTCCATTATAGACTCAGCATTGTTATAGTGATTGCCGTCCCACAGGTGATCAAACTGTGCCAACAACGCGTAGCCCGCCGGACTATTGATTACTTCGTTCGCGTAATCGAGCACCTTAGTGTAATCGCGATCAGGCTTTTGGGCATACGCCTTCGCGAGCATCGCGTTGGCAGCGCCTCTTGTTGCACGTGCC
>JBIQJZ010000096.1:0-441 GCA_044507115.1 Flammeovirgaceae bacterium
ATCGAGACTCGTTTCTTCGGGAGGTGCGGGGCAATCCTGAGGCGGACATTGTGGTAATTGGAGGCGGGGCCACGGGGCTTGGCGTTGCGACAGACGCTGCGAGCAGGGGGTTCCGGACAATCCTGGTGGAGCAATCGGATTTTGCGAAGGGTACTTCCAGTCGCAGTACCAAGCTCATCCACGGTGGCGTTCGCTATCTTGGGCAGGGAGATGTGCGGCTTGTGTTTGAGGCTCTCTATGAGCGGGGTCTGCTATTAAAGAACGCTCCCCATGTCGTAAGTCTTCAGCCGTTTGTTATTCCCAACTATTCATGGTGGAGTGAACTGCTTTTCGGATTTGGATTGAAGGTCTACGATTGGATGGCCTGGCGGTACCGCTTTCCGAAGACAAAGCTGATCGGTCGCAAAGACGTGGTCCGACTCTTGCCTAACGTGAGGACGG
>JBIQJZ010000096.1:451-11226 GCA_044507115.1 Flammeovirgaceae bacterium
GGCCTTAAAGCCGGTGTGTTGTACTATGATGGACAGTTCGACGATGCTCGTCTTGCCATCAATCTCGCCCAAACATGTGCCAGCCACGGCGGCATACTTCTCAACTATGTGCGTGCAACGGAGTTGCTCAAAGACAGTCGCGGCGGTATCATCGGAGTCAAAGCGGTCGACGGTGAGTCCGGCGTTGAGTATACCATTCGATCACGAGCCGTTGTAAATGCCACCGGAGTTTTTGTCGATGACATACTGAAGATGGACTCGTCGGACCAGCTGCCGCTTGTGCGGCCCAGCCAGGGAGTGCACGTTGTTCTTGACAGCGAGTTTCTCGAAGGAAACCATGCGTTGATGATCCCGTCTACCGAAGATGGTCGCGTGCTCTTCGCAGTACCCTGGTACGGTCACTTGGTAGTCGGTACAACGGATACGCCATTGGAGAAGCACAGCCTTGAACCGGTGGCTCTCGAAAACGAAGTTGATTTTATACTTGGGACACTTCGGGGGTATCTCGTCAGGAACCCCCGACGCGAGGACGTGCTGAGCATATTCGCGGGGCTCAGGCCGCTGGCCGCAGAAGGCAAGCGTCACGGAAAGACGAAGGAGATCTCGCGGAGCCACAAACTCATGACGGCGTCTTCCGGACTTGTCACTATTACGGGCGGTAAATGGACCACCTATCGGAGGATGGCGGAAGATACGGTTGACGAATGTATTCGCGTCTCTGGTCTGAAATATGTTCCCTGCACGACTCAGAACGAACGAATTCATGGCTATGAAAACACTCATTCGGCGAGCGGACATCTTGGGGTTTACGGGAGTGACGCCGAGATGATTCGGACCCTCGCGAACGAGCGCCCTGAATTCGGACGCCAGTTGCACCCATCATTCCCCCATATTTGGGCCGAGGTGGTTTGGGCAGTCAGGCAGGAGATGGCAAGAACTGTCGAAGACGTATTGGCCCGCCGGCTGCGGGTACTCTTCCTGAATGCGAGAGCTGCGATAGAGATGGCGCCCGATGTGGCGATGCTGATGTCAGTGGAATTGAACAGGGACTACACCTGGCGCGAGGCTCAGGTGAAGGCATTCACAGAAGTTGCACGCTACTACCTGCCGGAGGCATCGAAACAAGAGGTCCACCCGTAACCTTGTCACACGATAGTCACCTTGATGCCCATTTCTTCTAGTTTCTTCGCGGTGAAGTCGGATACACCTTTGTCCGTAATGATCTCGTCGATGTCGTCGAACTCACAGATCTTTCCAAAACCCCGTCTGCCAAATTTTGTTGAATCGGCCAGGACAATGGTCTTTTGCGAAATGCGTATCATTTCCCGGTTGAGGTGTGCCTCCATAACATTCGCGGTGGTCAGCCCATAGTCGAGATCGATGCCGTCCACGCCGAGGAACAGTTTGCTGCAGGAGAAGTCCGCGAGAATGTTTTTGGCGTAGGGTCCAGTCACGGATGAAGAGCTCTTTCGCAAGAGTCCGCCGAGTTGCAGCACATCGGTGTCGGGATGGTGAATGAGTTCGAGGGCTACGTTGAGCGCCGACGTAATCACCGTAAGGTTTTTTCCGGGTTGTATGTTTCGGGCCAGCGCCTGAACGGTCGTCCCGGAAGCGATGAGGATCGAATCGTTGGGTTCCACGAGTTTTGCGGCCGCGGCGCCGATCCGCATCTTTTCGGATAGATGGATTTTCTCCTTTTCATTGACAGGCCGCTCGATGGTATATGGGTTCGTCAGCGTCGCGCCACCGTGGGTCCGGAAAAGTAATCCCTTGTCTTCCAGAAACTTGAGGTCTTTTCGGATCGTCACCGAAGATACTTTCAACTCCTCGCAGAGGGTCAGTACTTTAACCTGGCCTTCCTGGTTGATCCTGTTGATAATGAACTGATGTCGCTCGATGGTTGTCATGACGTGGATTGTGATTCAATATGGCAAGGATCGCCGAAAACGAAAACATTGTAGTCATGTTCACGAACACGCTGCGTGGGGGCTTGTGAAAATTCTCGCGGGGAGACCGTTGCATCCAGCCGATTTCTTTATATCTTCGAAAGCCTTTTTGAAGTTTTAAGAGAGGGTCTTTCTTCAAAATTGGTATTAAACCCCGAAAGAAGTTCGGGGTTTTTTCGTGTACATCGACCAATAAATATTTTCGCTATCGGAATATAGGTTCGCAGATAATCCTCTGATTTTAATCTGAATACGTTGAAAGGAACTGATCGCAATGCGGGAGCCTCTCCGCTTTCCGCACCCCCCCTCATACAAAAATTGAAAGCCTCCCTGGGGGTTCTGGGACCCGGGCTCATTACCGCGGCGCTTGTCTTCGGGCCGAGCAAAGTCACGATCACCTCGAAGCTTGGGGCCGACTACGGCTTCGACCTGCTTTGGATCGTGGTGGTGGCCATTTTTTTTATGGTGGTATTTACGGCAATGGCGGCACGGATAGGAATGGCTTCAGATGTCTCCTTTCTGACACTGATCCGCCGCAAGTGGGGACGTCCCGCAGCCGTGGCGTCAGGGGTGGGGGTTTTCCTTGTCTGCGCTTCTTTTCAGGCGGGGAACTCCATTGGAATTGGCATTTCGATCGCGGAGCTATTCAAATCTTCGCCAGGTCCCTGGATATTTGCCTTCAATATCTTCGGAATCTGCCTGTTATTCTTCCGGTCATTTTACAAAACCCTTGAGCGGATTATGATAGCCTTGATTATCCTGATGCTTGCTGCGTTCCTTGTGACATTGTTCTTGTCAAAGCCGCCGATCATACAAGTAGCCGGGGGGTTAGTGCCTCAGATACCAGCCGGATCATTTGCGCTAATTATTGCATTCATGGCCTCCTGCTTTTCGGTAGTCGGCGCGAGTTACCAATCTTATCTCATGCAAGAGCGACGGAAGATCCGTCCGCTTGAGAAACAATCTGGTCGTGACAGTTTTCCGGGTATCCTGATCCTCGGCGTAATGAGTGCGATCGTGCTGGTCTGCGCGGCTACTGTTCTTCATCCGCAGGGATTAAAAGTTAACAGCGGCTCCGATATGGCGAAAGTGCTCGAGCCGTTGTTCGGAAATTATGCCTCAGCTTTCTTTTTGATAGGACTGTTTGGCGCGGCCTTCTCTTCACTGATTGGGAACGCTTCGCTCGGAGGAACGTTAATGGCCGACGCGCTTGGCTTTGGAAGTAGTTTTAATTCGACGATCGTAAGAGTGTTGATTGCACTCGTGATGTGTATTGGTGCTACGGTAGCGGTGGTATTCGGAAATTTGCCGATCGAGCTAATGATCTTCGCGCAAAGCATTACCATCTTCGTGGTTCCATTTATCGGCATCGCACTTTACCTGATCGCGAACGATAAAGTGATCATGAAGGACATGGTTAATAAACCATCAACAAAAGTTGTTGGTGCGCTTGGCCTTCTTATCCTGATTGGACTAGCGATCTGGAACGTACGCTCGTTGTTTTTCTGAGGGCGTTCATGCCGTACTAGTCTCATGACCTTGTAACTTTACGCACTGACTATGATTGATGCGATAAGAACTCTTTCGTCCAGCATCCACAGCGACGTAGTGGCCGCTCGCCGGCACTTGCATGCACATCCGGAGTTATCGTTCCAGGAATATGAAACGTCCGCGTTTGTCAAGAAGAATCTCGATGAAGCGGGTGTCGCGTGGTCGACAGTAGCCGGCACTGGGGTGCTAGCGACGATTTCGGGAAAGCGGCCGTCAGATAAAGTCATCGCGTTGCGTGCGGACATGGATGCGTTGCCTATTCACGAGCAGAACAACGTGCCGTACGCGTCGAAGCATGCCAATGTCATGCATGCCTGCGGTCACGATTTTCACACCTCTTCGTTACTCGGTACTGTCCGAATACTTCAGGAGCTGCGCAACGATTTCGGAGGTACGATCAAATTCCTGTTCCAGCCTGGGGAAGAAGTGCTACCGGGGGGTGCGACGCACATGATACGCGACGGTGTGCTGAAAAATCCTGCCGTAAGTGCGGTTATCGGCCAACATGTGATGCCGCAGATTCCGATTGGGAAGATCGGCATCCGGAAGGGTAAGTACATGGCATCGATGGACTCGCTTTTTGTGAAGATTACCGGGAGAGGAGGACATGGCGCGCAGCCTCATCTCAATGTTGACCCGGTGGTGATAGCCGCACACGTTATCGTCGCCTTGCAGCAGATCGTCAGTCGCATGGCGCGACCAGATGATCCCACTGTCCTGTCGTTCGGGAAGGTGATCGCAGACGGCGCCATCAACGTTATTCCCAACGAGGTGACAATGGAGGGAACCTTTCGTGCAATGAACGAGGTGTGGAGAGACGAAGCACACAAACGCATGACGAAGATGGCGGTCGAAATCTCGGAGAGCATGGGCGCGAAGTGCGAGTTCAGAGTCGAACGCGGGTACCCGGCGCTTATCAACGATGATGAACTTACCGACGACGTCGAGCGATATGCAATCGATTTCCTGGGAAAAGAGAATGTAATCGACGACGGAATTCTTATGGCATCCGAAGACTTCGCCTACTACTCGCAAACCGTCAGTTCCTGTTTCTACTTTTGCGGAGTGGGTAATAAGTCGAAGGGAATCGATTCATCTTTACATACACCTACATTCGACGTCGACGAAGACGCTTTGGCAACGTCTACGGGGCTAATGGCTTACATCGCGTTGAAGAGACTCGGGAATTAGGATCACTCCGACGCGTTCGAGTGGAGGAAATTCCTATATTGGCAGCAAAACGTATTTGTATGGCTCAAGGATTTCTTATCGACATGGACGGCGTGATCTACGGCGGGGATATTATGATTCCCGGTGCGGACGAGTTTGTCGCGAGGCTGCTGAAAGAAAACATACCGTTTACATTCATGACCAACAACAGCCAGCGTACCCCGCTGGAGGTAGTTAGGAAATTGAGAAAGCTTGGTATCGAGGTAACGGAGAAGCATGTCTATACTAGCGCGATGGCTACGGGTAAGTTTATCGCCAGTCAGCGCCCGAATGGCTCTTGCTATGTGCTGGGGGAGGGTGGTTTGCTGACCAGTCTCCACGACCACGGGCTGACGCTTGTTGAGACGGATCCTGATTTTGTGGTTCTCGGCGAGGGCCGGAACTTCACGCTGGAGATGGTTCAGAAAGCAGTGGACATGATTCTCGCTGGTGCCAAGTTTATCACGACTAACCGCGATCCTTCACCGAAGAAAAAAGGATGGAACAATCTCGGCATCGCCGCGACGACGGCGATGATCGAAGAGGCAACCGGAACAAAGGCATTCGTCGTCGGTAAGCCCGGCCCGGTAATGATGCGATCTGCACGCAAATCCATCGGACTGGAAACGGCGGATACAGTTGTTATTGGTGATACAATGGAAACCGACATTCGCGGTGGTGTACAAATGGGCTACAAAACCATCCTCGTTTTGTCAGGCGTGTCCACACGCGCGGACCTGTCGCACTTTGCCTTCAAGGCTGACATGATCGTGGAAAGTATCAAAGACATCCAGTTGCCCCTGAAATGGTGAAGGTACTGACCTTTGCCAGTCTATGGCCCGGTGCTGAAAATATCAGTGCAACCGCGTATTGAGATACGACTCCAGGTTTTCCTTGCTGATTATCTCCAGCGGAAACAAGAAGGTGGGTGCTGTCTGCTTTTTGAAAAGCAAGTGATTTGCCAGTTGCCGAATTCCGATGAATCCCTGGCGATTTGAATTCTGATTAATCAGAAAGTCGATAATCCCTGACTTGAGGTACTGGACATTCTCTTGTAGTAAGTCATAAGCTACCAAGCGGATGCCTTTCTTGCCGTGCTTTTCCAGTAGGCTGGAGACGGTGGAGGCGCCCTTAGAAGTCGTGACCAGCAGGCCTTTTAGTTGATCGTCAGCCAGTAGGTCGTTGAGTTCTTTCTCGATGGTTGGCTGGTGTGTATAGTTGAGATCCACACTTTTTACTGTAAAACCTGATCCGGCTTCTTCCAGGAAGTAGTCTTTAAAGCCCTTTTCCTTTTCATACAAGTGGACGGAATTGTGGACATCGTCATACACGTGCAGGATTGCGAAGGTCCCGGGTTCCCCGTCATTTTTGAGCAATAGTTCTGCCCCGAGGCGTCCGCTTTGGTAGAGATCCTGTCCGATAAAACTCAAAGGCTCTGCATCGGGGACATTATTATTGAACAGCACGAACGGCACTTTTTGATTCTTGCATTCCTGAAAGAAGCGGGTAGCCTCCTGGTTGAAGATCGGAGCGATCAGTATGCCATCGGGTTTTGATTCCAGGGCTTTCCGCGTGCGTTCCTTGAACGACTCCTTATCGTATAGGTCAAAATGGTGGAGTATAACCTGCATTCCGTACTGCGACCATTCTTCCAGGGCCTGGCGTATCCCGTCGGCCGACAGTGACCAATACTCATCTTGTTCGGGGTTTGGGACAATCGCTGCGATGCGGAAAGTCTTGTGCGTTCCGAGGGTTCGCGCCAGGAGGTTGGGTTTGTATCCGGTCTTCTCCAGGATTTCGACAATCTTCTTATAGGATTCGGGAGCGACCTCCCCCCGGTTATGGATTACGCGGTCCACAGTACCGACCGATACATTGGCCATTTTGGCGATGTCCTTCAGTCTGATCTTCTTGTTCATCGTGGTACAGAATTTTTCAAAAATTAAACAACCGGCAAAGACACGGATAACGCTGGTAAAAAGCCACATTTTGCCGAGAAAAATACCGGAAAACGGGTTAGTACCAGGTTTTCGTTACCGCACACGAGCACGCCGTGTGCGGTAACGAAAGTAGTTTTTTCTTGCATCTTTACAAAAGCTGCTTTACCTTTCTCATGTATTCGTCGGCTTCCGCATCGCTGACATACGGCTCAACAACTCACTTAACCCAATTCAATTATGAAAAAAAGTTTACTCAACGTGCTAGTCATGTGTCTCGCAGCGTTCCCGGCGCTGTCGCAGTCAGTGACGGGCCGGGTAACATCCGGGACGGACAGCGCACCCCTTCCGGGTGTATCAGTGATCGTCAAGGGCACTAGCACCGGTACCACAACTGACGCCGAAGGGCGTTACACGATCAACCCGGGCGCGGACCCTGGTGCCACTTTAACCTTCTCCTTTATCGGCTTCATTACCCAGGAGGTTCCGGTTCAGGGCAGAACGGTGATCGATGTGTTGTTGGAAGAAGACCTGAAACAACTTGGCGAGGTTGTTATTACCGCCTTCGGGGAAGCGAAAGACGTCGGGAAAGTAGCCTACGCTGTACAACAAGTGGACGGCAGCGACCTCATTCGTACCAACAACGCGAATTTGGTCAACGCTATTCAGGGTAAGATCGCCGGTGTACATATCGACCAAGGCACTGGTGGACCCATGTCTTCTTCACGTATCAGGATACGTGGAAACTCTTCCTTAAGTTCTAACACGCAACCCCTCGTTGTGATCGATGGCGTCCTGATACGACCCACGACCACGGGTGCGGATTCCTGGGGTGCCGCGCAGGACAATGGAAACATCATGAAGAATATCAACCCGGATAACATCGAGTCGATCAGTATTCTGAAAGGATCGGCCGCGAGCGCCCTTTACGGCTCCGACGCACTCAATGGTGTGGTCCTCATTACGACGAAGAAGGGAACGACGAAGAAAGGTATCGGTGTTACTTACAACCACACATCCTCCTTTGAGACTGCGTACCGCTTCATCGATGTTCAAAACGAATTCGGCGCCGGGCTTGAACCTACCTTTGAGACGGGGGCAGGCGGTGTCGAAGAAGTGGACGCCAACAACTGGTTCTATTCTTACGGACCTAAGCTGGATGGGAGGACTGTTCGCGATATCGATGGCCGGATGGTCACCTGGAAAGCGAACGATCCGCTCAGCTTCTATGAGACAGGGAAATACATTAACCACAACGTTGTGATTGAAGGAGCTACGGATCGCTCGTCACTGCGCGCGTCGTACTCGAATCTGCGCAACTCTACAATCATGCCGAGTGGTACAGAGATGACCCGGAACAATTTCAACCTGCGGGCAAGTACCAAGATCAGCAACATTTTCGACATCGACGCAGGCCTCGACTATACTCACAACATGGTTGAGAATCCGATACGGCAGGGTGGAAACTTCAACCCTGTGTTCAGCATGGTTTACTACCGACCGCGCAGTCTTGATATCGAATACTGGATGAACAACTACCGCGACCCCGTAAACGGTGGCGCGCGCAGCGGTGTTAATAACCCGTATTCTCTGGCTGGACAGTTCCTCTGGGATACCTTTGAAGATGTCACCGAGCGTGCCGAGAATGTCGTCCGTGCCCACATCGACCTCAACACGCATCTGACGCCTTGGCTGGATCTCATCCTGCGTGGAAACGTTCAAAACGAGTTGTATAAAGGCGAGCGCCGTCGCCTCGGTGCAAACCCGAAATTCCAGGGTGGACAGTTCTGGCAATCAACCGACGACAATACCCAGTACCGCGCTCAGGGTTTGCTGGCGGCTAACCGTCAGTTGAATCCCGATTTGTATTTGAGCTTCACTCTCGGAGGGGAGATCAACAAGCTGAATGGCGGACGGTTCTACCGGGTCTTTACGCGGAATGCAGGTGGCGGCGAGGATAACTCCCTCAAAGCACCGGGTGTGTTCTCGATCGCCAACGCAGTAAACGGCGCGGGTATCGACACGCGGCTCAATCCGTCCCGCCTGAAGAATGCGATTTATGGATATGGCGATCTGACCTACCGTGATCTGCTAACGCTGAACTTTAGTTATCGCACGGACTTTTCTTCCACACTTGCTTATGCGGATGGTAGCGGCGACTGGAGCTACAGTTATCCCGCGATCGGTCTTGCGTGGACATTTACACAATCGTTCGACGGTCTCCCTGCATGGCTGACAAATGGAAAGTTGCGTGCGAACTACGGGATGACTGGTGGTGACACCGACCCGTGGATCATCAACCAAACTGGTTCGTACACCACACAACCGGAGTATTTCTTCCCCGGTGGATCGATCAACTACGCGAACTTCAGAGACAACACCCTTCCCAACAAAGGTCTCAAGAACAGGCAGGCTGAGGAGTGGGAGATCGGCGCGGACTTGCGTTTCCTGGATGACAGGATCGGTCTGGACATTGCGTACTACGAGAAGGTGTCGAGCAATGAAATATTCAGCTTGCCGGTTGCCAGTGAAGCCGGCGTCAGTTCACGGATTGTCAATGGCGGGAAAATTCAGAACAAGGGTATCGAGATCATCTTGCGCGCCACTCCGGTCCAATCAACTAATTTTGAGTGGTCGACCTTCTTCAATTTCTCGAGAAACCGCAACACCGTCCTCGAACTTGTTGAAGGTGTAACATCGCAACAGCTAAGTCTTGCGTTTGGTGCCGATGTGTACTCGATGGCGAAGCCTGGATTGCCGTATGCTACGATTGCGACATCCTACGCTTTTGCGACCTACCAAAAAAGAGACAATCAGGGCAACCCGATCGATCATCCTAGCAATGGTGAGCGCGTGTTGGGTGCTGCCAGTGGCACGGCCGGGTACTACACCTTCCTTAGAAGTGGTGCATACGGTCAAGGTGAAAAAGAGTTGGGGACAGCCATGGAGAAATTCCTGTTGAGCAATATCAACACCTTATCGTACAAGAATTTTGTTCTGAACATACAGGTTGATTCTAAGATCGGGGGTCTGATGGCTTCGGCGACGCATCAGTACGGGTCTTCCAACGGAAGCTTGAAGAACAGCTTGTTCGGCCGCGATGCGGAGCACGGTGGAGTTCAGTACACCGACGAACTCGGTGAGGTACGAAATGACGGGATCATACCGGATGGCGTGCTCGCCGACGGAATTGTCTCGATCATAGATGCTGACCTGGATCTTGGCGGCATGTCATATGCGGACGCCGTTGCACAAGGGCATCTCAAACCGATTCCCGCCTGGGCATACTATGAAAACCTGACCCAATGGTCTTCGGGTATTCGTGAGTATTCAGTGTTTGAGAACTCCTGGGTTTCCTTGCGCGAAGTATCGCTGGGATACAATGTTCCGATGTCGTTTGCCAACCGCGTAAAATTGCAATCGCTTCGACTGAGCGTTGTAGGCCGCAATCTTGGATATCTCTACATGACCACTAAGGATGGGATCAATCCGGAGGGTTTGAAGAGCAATAACGCCGGCGAATTCTCCGAGTATGGTGGATTGCCATTCACGCGTCAGATCGGGTTCTCAGTAATGGCAGGCTTCTAACAAAAAATATGACTATGAATTCGTTATATAAAAGAATATCAGTTTGCCTGGCGTTAGTCTGCGCCGTGGCCACAAGTTGTGAGGAAGACTACATCGAGGCTAACAAGAATCCGGATGTACTGAATGAGATCGCTCCGGAAAATCAGTTCCTCAGTGCAACGCTCTCGATCCATAGCCAGGACTTTGAAGCCTTCTATGATATTTACAGAAGGATTATGCCCTGGATGCAATACGTTACGCCGGTAAATGGCAATGGTGTTAATTTCACTAACAACATTGACAACTTTTCGAACCGCTACGGACGGCTGTATACCGGCGTCGGCGATGCTTTGACGGACCTTGAACGTCTTGTCGAGGTTTTGCCGGCCGAGGAGCAGCCGCGCTATGTATACATGATTAGCATCGCCCGGATTCTGAAGGCCTACTATGCATTCTACGTTACAGACATCTACGGAAGCATTCCCTACACGGAAGCATGGCAAGCGCGGTACGGTGGTACGTTGCAACCGGTCTACAACGAGCAATCCGAGATCTTCGACCTGTT
>JBIQJZ010000096.1:11236-13709 GCA_044507115.1 Flammeovirgaceae bacterium
AGCAACTTAAAGACGCGATTGCCGTCCTCAAATCCACGCCGTCAGATCCTCAGGTTCCGCTCGGAAATTTCGACCAATACTATCGGGGGGATGTAACCGCGTGGGTTCGTGCCGCGAATGCGCTTCGTTTGAAAATGGCATTGCGTCTGGTGAAACGCAATTCGGCGAAAGCTGATCAAATCGCAACTGAGGTGCTGGCGGAAGCACCACAGTACTTGATGAGCGAGAACGCCCACAGCTGGGTATTCCGGTCGACGCAGGCGTTTGTCAGTGGGGGAAACTGGAATCCGGATGGTTTGTACGCAACGCAACCGCTGGTTGATTTCATGTGGGATACAAATGATCCGCGGATCGACGCTTTCTTCGCCCCGAATGGGTATGCACAGGACACTATTGATGTGCTGATTGCCGCAGGTGACCTTGAAGCCGGAACGACCGAGGCATCGAGAAGATATTTCGGAAGCTTCACCAGTCCCGACGTATCATCGTCACCGGCAAATGATCATTGGTATGAACCTAGAACTGCGGACATTAACGGAAACAACAGGCGAATAGATACGTTGTCCCTGATCCAGCGCCGCCTGTTTCAGCCTTCTTTCGACGAAGGCGATGGTGTAGGTACAGGCAATGTCAACATCCCCGTCATTACCTATGCCGAGTATTGCTTCATACGCGCTGAGTTTGCGGCGCGTACGCTGACGACGGACGACGTGCAAACGTGGTACGAGGCCGCGGTGCGTGCTTCTATCCAATGGTACGATCAGATCGCCCGCGACGCCAGATTGTCTCACTACACCCCTGTGTCCGACGGAGAGATCGATGACTACCTCCAGGAACCGGGGGTCGCATTCGACGATGCAATAGCGCTCGATCAGATCTCGAGCCAGGCATACATTCATTTCTTTAAGCAGCCTGCGGAAGGTTGGGCGCTGTGGAAACGCAACAATCTTCCGAATACGACCAGCGTCCTCGCGTTAACGGATATGAAATCGAATGGTGCCTCCTTGAAAATCCCGAGAAGAGCTCCACTTCCACTTTTGAATGAGACATCCTCAAATTACGAAAATCAGAAAGCAGCATATGACAAGATGAGTCAGGATGCAGGCTTCGGCCAGAGTCCGACCGACGCGTTCGGTCGTGTCTGGTGGGATGCTCAGTGATACAAAATCTCATCAAACGAAGGGTGGTCTTTAACGGGCCACCCTTTGCTTTTTTAACCGCAAATCTGCTTTTTTTGTAGTATGACGCTTCGGAAGGATTGGATCGTTTTGGCTTTATTAACGGTAGTAGCAATGCCTCTCGCCACTGCGCAGCAGGTAAATTTTTACGATAACGTCCAGCCGATCGTCCACAGCAAGTGCGCAACCTGCCATCGTCCGGGTGGAGGAGCACCTTTCAGTCTCATTACATATGAGGACGTCGCCAGCCGTGCCGATTTCATACGCAAGGTTGTCAGTAGTCGCTACATGCCGCCGTGGAAAGCGGATGAGCACTATGTTAGTTTCGCCAATGATCGCAGTCTGACAGACGACCAGATCCAGACAATCACTTCCTGGGTTGATGGGGGTGCGTCACGGGGGAAACGTTCGCTGGCCGCTGAGAAGAAATTACAGGAACGGATTCGGGAAGGGACGACATTCACGCGGTCACCGGATCTTACGCTAAGGATGAGTTACCCATATCGCGTTCGCGCCGATGGCAATGAGCGATTTATGGTTTTCAAAATTCCTTTTGAACTTCCCGCGAACGCGAACGTGGAAGCAGTTGAATTTACCACGAATAACAAACGCGTTGTGCACCACGCAAACTTTGCGGTGCATCCGGTTCTGGATTCGAGCATTGACATCCACGGTACAATTGATTCTATTGATCTGAATACTTCCCGGTACCAGTACGATCGATGGCTGCCTTATAAAAAAGAGATGACCTACTATGGAGGCTGGATACCAGGCGCTTCGCACGAGCGCTACCCGAAGGGTATGGGCTGGGTGATGCCCACGCGAGGAGTATTACTCCTTACTATTCATTTTCCCCCGGTAGGGAAGGTTGAGGAAATTGTAGCTGGTGTGAATTTCTTTTTTACATCATCTCCCGTCACACGGACAGTGAAAGTTATTAGTCTTGGTTCCGGAGGGATTGGAGAGCGCGACATTTTCCCGCCATTGCTGTTGCTTGCGAACGAAGTGCAGACGCACCGTCTTCGCATCGCAAACTCAAGAGAGGATATCACCGTGCTGTATGTTTGGCCGCACATGCACTATCTCGGGAAGGAATTCAAGTCGTATGCAACTCGAAACCAGGACACGATCCCGCTCGTGCATATTCCGCGATGGGATTTTCGATGGCAGGAAATATATCAGTATGAAAAGCCCGTTATTTTGAAACGCGGGGACGTGGTTCACGTGATCGGAACGTATGACAACACCGCCGATAATCCGATGAACCCGAGCAAGCCGCCCAAACTTGTGGAGTC
>JBIQJZ010000097.1:0-13704 GCA_044507115.1 Flammeovirgaceae bacterium
GGCTTCAGCCTGCGCATCCTCCCGCATTTTAACGGCCACTTCTCGCGCTTCACGAAGTATCCTGTCGCGTTCCACGCGAGCTTCCTGGAGAAGTTTTTCGTTGTCGGCCTTCAATTGCGACATCTCATGACGCGCTTTCTCCGCTGTATCCAGCGCATCCTGGATCGAAAGTTCACGCTCTTTCAGGGAACTGATAATCGGCTTCCATGCAAGCTTTGCCAGCAGGATAAACAGCAGCACGAAAACGATCGTTTGCCAGATAATAAGCCCGACGGCAGGGGTTAGGAGTTGCATAACTGTTCGTTAATAATCTCTCTTGTCTAAATAAATCACTCTTATCATAAAAGAGACTTGCGTTGGCCCATCGCCGCGGCAAGTCTCCCGATTCTTTTACGCTGCTGGCTCGAGGAACGAAATCAGCAGACAGATAACGCACGCGAAGAGGGCAATAACCTCGATCAGCGCCGCGATGATCAGCATAGCTCCCTGAATTTTGCCTGAAGCTTCAGGCTGACGAGCCATACCTTCCATCGCGGAGCCACCGATGCGGCCGATACCGATTCCCGCGCCAATTGCAGCAAGACCGGCACCGATACCAGCACCCATGATCGCGAAGCTGATATCTAATAAGAGTGCAAACAACATAGATTTATTTATTTTGGTTAAACAAGATTCAAACTAGTGGTGGTCGTCATGCTTGGCCGTCGCCTGACCAATGTACAGCGACGAGAACAGTGTGAACACGTACGCCTGTATAGCAGCAACCAATATTTCGATCAAGCTGATAAAGACAACCATCAGCGTTGAACCGAAGCCGACCCATATACTGGCAAAAACAAATGTCAGCGCCAATAGGCTCAGCAGAACGATGTGACCCGCGGTGATCGCGACAAACAAACGTATCATCAGGGAAATCGGCTTCGTAAAGATGCCGATCAACTCCACCGGAAGAATGATCACGCGCATAACAAGCGGAAGACCGGGGGTCCAGAATATGTGCGACCAGTAACCACGGTTGCCGCTGAAATTCGTAATAAGGAAAGTAAGCACCGCCAGGACGAGCGTCACCGCGATATTTCCTGTCATGTTACCTGCACCGGGCAGGAGCCCGAGAATATTCCCAAACAGGATAAAGAAGAATAAGGTCAGAAGGTACGGGAGATACCGCTCATACGTCGGCCCAATATTGGGCTTCACAACCTCATCCCGTACGAAAAGTATGATTGGCTCAAAGAAGGACTGCAGCCCTTTCGGCGCTTTACCGTGGTTAGTTTTATACCCCCGGGCAACACTGGTAAAGACCAACAGCATAACCACTGCGGTGATCAGCAACATGCCCACGTTTTTCGTAATGGAAAGATCCAGAACAGCCTTTCCGGAGTCTGCCAGATAAATGTGATTGTGATCAAGTTTGTACCCGTTGTAAGGCACAACATTGTGATCGTCGTCATAAAAATTGCCGGAAGAGAAGATATCAAGACCACGCTCCGATGAATAGACGATGATCGGAAGATTGATCACCAACCCGTCAGCAAGGTGCCAGACATGATCGTCCAGGACGTGGTGTATAATCAGCTCGCTGACGTTGAGTTTTTCGCCGTCGGAAGCCTCAGCGCCATCGTCTCCGAAAGCCGAAAAAGCGCTCCCGCAAACAAGCGTCAAAACAAGAAAAAAGTGGCTAAAACTCTTCAAAAAGGCAATCATTCGGCTTTTTACCAGGTTTCCAAAATCCGAGCGCAAAGGTATTAATTATACCTCCACAAAAAAATCTTTTAAAATTATTTTGGCTCCCGTCAAGGGCGGTGCGACGAGTCAATTCTCCGGTACAACAGGACGATTTCCAGGGCGGTAAATGCCAGATAAACCACCAGGAAATAGACAACGTTAATCGTCCGTCCGGCGGGATCTTTGAGCACCATGACAACACAGTAGGCAAGGGCAGCAAGGATCTTGATGACAAGGGAGAGAAGATAGAACCGGACGAACATGGACGGGCTATCCATCGCATAGAGGTAGGCAAAAATAACAGTGGTCAAGAAAGCCACCACGCCGGTGGTGAAATACATAAAGGACGGCACACCAGGAATCCACCCCTGGAGCCAGAACCAGCGGGTAGCCAGCGGCAGAGCGGCAGTCAGCAGGGCGGCAGGAATAATAAAGCGTGTCAATTATTCACGGGTTATAGACCGGTAGACCTGATAAAGGCTTCCCGCAAAGCCGATGAAACCGAGCAAAAGCATCAGGAGGGGATATTTGTGATTCCAATACCGGTCAGCCTGATAGCCTAGCCACCCCAACACACCAATGGTGGCCAGCATTTGAATGGCGAGACCGCTATAGCGAAGGTAGCTGTTAAACGGATTTGGCTTCTTGTTGGGTGTTGAGGGTTCTGGTCGCGGCTCCATTTTCCGATGTTTTGATGTCCTTCACCGCAGCCCCCATCCGGCACGTCCCATTGAACACGGCCCCGGGCTCTACGACCAGCTTGCCCGTGATGATATCACCATGAATGACGGCCGTTGCCTTGAGTACCAGCAACTCCGACACCTCAATACGCCCTTTTACCTCGCCCTCAAGATCCGCATTCTGCGCCACGACATTCCCCTGAACGAAAGAAGATGGGCCGAGCGCCACTTTGGATTTCGACTTTACGTTACCCGTCACTTTCCCTTCAATGCGAATATTGCCGTATGTCTCAACATTGCCTTCCAGGAAGGTACCCTTGCCGATGGTATTACTCGAGTTGCTGATCTCCTCGGCTACGCGTTTTTCTTCTTTAGAGGTAAACATAAAGTTTCAAGTTTAAAAAGTGACAAATTCCTCCGGGTTCAGTGAGTTTCCGTTGTACCATAACTCGAAGTGCAGGTGCGGCCCATTGGTAAGCTCACCACTGTTCCCAACGAGAGCAATGATTTCTGCCGCATTAACAAATGTACCAACTTTTTTATAAAGTTCGGCATTGTGCTTATAGACCGATATCAGGTTGGCCTGATGCTGGATCATGATCACATACCCCGCGTCCTGTGTCCAGGAGGAAAACAGCACCGTCCCGTCGGCGATGCACTTGACCGGCTCGTTGGTTTTAGCGACGATGTCCACACCGTAGTGGCCCTTCTTTACATTGTAGCGGTCGGAGATGAAACCCGTGATCGGTGAGAAGAAGAAAGCTTCGTGCAATTCCTGTCTCTTGGCGTTGGCCAGCGAAATCAGCGATAGTTCCGATTTCTCGAAGTCGCGCCGAAACGCGGAGTCAGTGGGTTCTAGTTGAAGCCCTGAAGGACGCGTCAGCGGCTGATTCTCGCCGCGCAGGATTTCTCTGGGGTCCTGAAAGTCGCTGGTATCGCCGCTCAGCACACGCCGGAAACTTGATATAAACCGATCCTTGCGATCAACTTCCAGCGCAAGCGAATCAACTTTCAACGCCAACCCGTACAACTGCTGGTTCAAGACCATCTGCTCGTACTTCGGATCGAACCATTTTTCCAGTACTGTCTCGACCAGAAAGAGGCACATCACAAATACGGTGATGAACAAAAGGAAGGAAAAAAGAATTAATTTCGAATACGTAAACCCGAGGCTCGTCTTTTCAGCAAAATTCTCCTCATTTCTGATGATGAGCTGGTAGCGCGTGGTGAGGGCACTTGATAGTGTTTTCTTTGCTTTCAAAGGTGTCGCATTTTGGACAAAATTATGGAATCCCGCTAATTATAATATGGAAATTGAGATTTTTGCGTTCTTACGTAACTAATTCGCGGCTGTTGAAGAATCTTCCACTATATCCTCTGGTACTCCTCTTCCTCCTGCTTGCCTGTTCGCCGGAACTCAACACTTGGACCAGCAAAGCCTACCACAACACAACAGCGTACTTCAACGGGTACTATTATGCAAATGAGGAAATCTCTAAGGTCGAAGACGTCATCCTGAAGAATCACACCGACGACTACAACAGAATTCTCCGCCTGTTCCCGTCGTTTGACTCGGCACTCGCGAAGAGCTTCGAGGCAGAGATCGAGGAGACGATCAAGATGGCAAGCATCGCGATCCAGCGACACCCCAACAGCAAGTGGGTCGACGACGCGTATATCCTGGTGGGTAAAGCGCGTATGTACAACCTCGACTGGGGAAATGCGATTGAGACTTTCAAGTATGTCAATACACACTCGGACGACCGCAATGCGAAACATCTCGCAATCATCAACCTTACTCGAACGTATATCGAGCACCGGGAAATGAACAATGCGCTTGCTGCCATCGACTATCTTGGAAAAGCAAAGCTCAACAAATCCAACAAGAAGAAGTTCCTCCTCGAAAAGGCCTACTACTACCAACTCCAGGAGGACTACGATAACATGGTTCGCAGTCTCACGGCCGTGGATCACCTGCTTAAGAAACGCGACCGCCGGGGTCGAATTTATTTCATCATCGGACAGGTCTACCAGAGACTCGGTTTTGAATCGGAAGCGTATAACTACTACAAGAAGTGCCTGAACACCAATCCTGAATACGAAGTTGATTTCTACGCGCGCCTGTATATGGCACAGGTCACGGAGATTTCGCGCAACCGCGATGTAAACGCCGCACGAAAATCCTTTCGCAAGCTCCTTAAGGATTCTAAGAACAAAGAGTTTCGCGACAAGATCTATTACGAAATGGGTGTCTTCGAGCTGAAGCAAAATGACATCAACGAAGCGATCAACTTTTTCAATCGGTCAGTCCGGAGTGGCACTAATCAGCGCATCCGCGGAGAAGCGTTTCTAAGGCTCGGTGAGATCTACTACGATACATTGAAAAACTACGAGTTGTCACAAGCATATTATGACAGCGCGATATCTGCTCTTCCCAAGGATTACGAGAACTACGCAACGATCAAATCCAGACAAGAAATACTCAACGAGTTTGTCACGCATCTAAAGACCGTTCACTGGCAAGACAGTTTGTTGTCGCTGGCGTCTCTTGATTCCACGGCACTTCGCATCATGGTCGACTCGGCCGTCACTGCCGAAAAACGGCTTGCCGAAGCAAAGGCCGGGAAGAAGCGCAGGCGAGGCAACCGCGTTGACATACAAACGCAGCAGTCAGGATTTCTTGACAACAGCGGATCGACAAACGTTGTCTCCGGAGATTGGTACTTCGGAAATCCGGCATCTGTCGGCGCGGGCCAGACTGAGTTCGTGCGTATATGGGGCGATGTCAAACTTGAGGACAACTGGCGCCGGTCACAACGAATGTCCGGCGCATTCCAGGGAACGAGTAGCGGGAACGTTGCCCGCGGCGGAAGTGAAGCGCCTCCCCCCGATGAGGCTTCCCCAGTTGAACCAGCGGAGAGTGCCGACCCCGTCGCAGTTGCGTTCGCTGCACTCGACAAACAGATTCCGCGGACAGAAGCCGCCCGCGATGCAGCTCTCGCTAAGATCGAAGATGCCTACTTCAGCCTCGGCGACATCTACAACTTTAAGCTCGGGGAGAAAGCCAATGCGGTTGATATCTATGTGAAACTCCTGGACAGGTTTCCCGACTCGGAATATGAAGCCGAAGTACTCTATACGTTGTATCTCATACTCAGGGACACCGATTCGTCAAAAGCCGGAGAATACGCTGCCCGGCTAAAAGAGAAGCACCCTACCTCAACCTTCGCCAAAATATTAATCAACCCGGATTATCTGCAGGAGTCCAGCATCGTAGCCGAAAAACAAAAAGTGCTATATCGGGATGCCTACACGGCATTCGAACACGGACAGTATGACTCCAGCGCGTCGCTATTGGACGCTGCGAAAAAACTTGGTGAGACGCTGTTTACCCCGAGCCTGGAATTGTTAGAGATCCTGGTAATCGGAAAAACAGAGGACATCGGCAGATACCAGTACCTGCTCCAGGAATTTATCAAGAAATATCCCGACACCGACCAATCGGCCTATGCGAAAAAATTGCTCGATACGTCGCGCAAGTTTGAAGAAGCCGAGGAAAAGCGGAAAGGCATTCAGTTCAGCACAACATTCGACGAGCCTCACTATTTTGTGCTGGTTTACGATAGCAATCCGCAGCGAAACGAAGCGACTGCCTCGGCGCTTGAGTCCTTTAACAAGTCCCGGTTTCAGACATGGGAACTGAAAACAAGTCACCTAGCACTCAGCGACGAGAAAACCATCACTTTTGTCTCGGAGATCAAGAGCAAAGAGGCTGCCATGGAATATTTCAAGGCTTTCAGCGAAATCCGATCAACCCTACCGGGTCTGCGAAACCATAAATTCGATAATTTTGTAGTTACCAAAGACAATTTCGATACATTCTACAGAACCAAAGGCCTGAATGAGTACCTCCGCTTCTTCGAGAAAAACTACCAGACGAAAAACCAGTAAGAATCCACTTCAGGTGCAGAGTTCGTGGTTCCGAAAGGGCGTCAAAGCCGTTTGGATCTTAGTCCTGTGTGTGCTGGTTGGAGTGCCATTGTACGTCTATACGGTAAAAATAGATCTGTTTGGATTGTTCGGAGGAATGCCGAGTTACGCGTCAATTGAAAACCCGCAAAATGACCTGTCGTCCGAACTGATCTCGGCCGATGGCGTTTCCCTCGGCCGGTATTTTCGCTACAACCGCAGTCAGGTGAGTTACGATCAGCTATCACCCGATCTGGTTAACACGCTTTTGCTCTCCGAAGACCATCGCTTCTATGATCACGCTGGAATGGATTTCTGGGCGTACCCACGTGTTCTCTGGGGCATACTCACATTCAATTCCGCAGGTGGCGGAAGCACGATCACGCAGCAACTCGCGAAAAACCTTTACACGCAAAATCCAGAACTGGATGGACACGTCGCAAAACTCGGAAGCCTTGCGCGACGGGTCGTTCAGAAAACAAAGGAATGGATCATCTCAACACAACTCGAGCGGAACTTCACGAAAGAAGAGATTATCACGATGTACCTAAATACAAGTGATTTCAGCAGTAATGCGTACGGGATCAAAGTGGCGGCCGAGACTTACTTCAACAAGCAACCAGACAGCCTGAACATCCAGGAATCAGCCGTCCTCGTCGGAATGCTCCAGGCCCCCACCTACTACAATCCTTCGAGAAACCCTGATAACGCACTGCGGAAACGCAACGAGGTTCTTTACAAACTCTACGCCCACGGATACATCAAGGACCGCAAGGCGTATGACTCCCTGAGATTCACCCCGATTGAATTGGAATACCAGGTACAGAACCACAACAAAGGCATTGCAACCTACTTCCGATCCATACTCACTAACTACCTTATGCAATGGTGCAAGGAGCATGGCTATGACCTGTGGGAATCAGGGTTGAAGATCTACACGACCATCGACAGCAAGATGCAGCAGATGGCGGAGGAGGCCATGGCCGAGCACATGGCCGTCTTGCAAAACGACTTCGAGTCGCAGTGGAAACTCAAAGGAAGCGAGCCTTGGGTGGACGACGACGGCCACGAGATTCGTGGGTTCCTCACACGCAAGATCAAGAAAACGCCGGCGTACAAGTCGCTCGTTCAAAAATACGGTGAAGACTCCGACTCGGTCAACATCATGCTCAACGTGAAAAAACCGATGACAGTATTCAGTTGGAAGGGCGAACGCGATACCCTGTTCAGTTCGATGGACTCCCTGCGCTACTATAACCGTTTCCTTCAAGCCGGCCTGATGTCGATGGATCCCACCACCGGAGAAATCAAAGCCTGGGTCGGGGGCATCGACTTCAAGCATTTCAAATACGACCACGTCAAACAAGCGTCACGGCAACCGGGCTCAACCTTTAAACCATTTGTTTACGGTAAAGCGATTGAAGATGGTTACTCACCCTGTTACCAACTCCTCGACATCGCCCCCGTCATCAAGGTATCCGGTGGCACCTGGTATCCCAAAAATGCTGAAGGCGACTATGGCAGCGGGGCAAAATACAACCTGCGCCAAGCGATGGCCAGATCAATCAATTCGATCAGCGCACAGCTTATCGACCACGTGAAACCTCAGAATGTTGTCAACTTCGCAGAACGCCTGGGCATCACAACTCCGCTGGCCGCAGTACCGTCACTGTGTCTTGGTACCAGCGACGTAACCCTGCATGATATGGTTTCCGCATACTGCAGTTTCGTGAATCTGGGTATCCACACTGACCCGTACTTCCTGACTCGAATCGAAGACAAAAACGGCAACGTGATCCAGACCTTCGTTCCGAAGACCCGGCAGGCAATGGACGAAAAAACTGCGTTCAAAATGATCTATATGCTCCAGGGCGGTGTTGAGGAAGAAGGGGGAACATCCAGGGCTCTGAGCGCCTCGTTGAAGAAAGACAACGAGATAGGCGGAAAGACGGGAACTACCGATAACGCATCGGACGGCTGGTACGTCGGGGTGACACACAATCTCGTGACCGGCGTCTGGGTTGGTGGAGACGAGCGCAGCATTCACTTCCCATCATGGTATTTTGGGCAAGGTGGTCGAACTGCACGGCCGATTTGGGAGAAGTACATGTTGAAAGTATACGAAAATCCTAATGTGCCTTACGACAAAGGTATGTTCAGGCGGCCAACTTCCGGACTCGACATGACGTTGAACTGCGCGCAGCACGTCCAATCCGATTCCACATACACAGAACCGCTTCAGGAAATTACCCTGGATGACTTTAACTAGACAGAAATGTTATGGCAGACGTCAGGGAGGGTATTCAGCGCTTGCCCGACGCCCCGGGGGTTTACCGTTTTTACAACACCGAGGGTGAGTTAATCTATATCGGCAAGGCCAAGAATCTCAAGAAGAGAGTCAACAGCTATTTTACCAAGGCAGCTGGCGTTAACCGTAAGACACTGAAACTCGTGTCCGAGATCGCCAACATCGAGTACACAGTATCCGAGACTGAGTTCGACGCCTTATTGATGGAGAACAACTTCATCAAACAAAATCAGCCGAAGTACAACATCCTCCTCAAGGACGACAAGACTTTCCCTTATATCTGCATTCTCAAAGAGCGGTTCCCGAGAATCATCTATACGCGCAAGTACAACCCGGAGCAAGGGGAATACTTCGGCCCGTACTCCAGTGTATCCGCCATGAAGAACGTTCTCGACCTCGTCAGGAAACTTTACTCAATACGCACGTGCAGCCTGATGCTCAGCGAAGACAACGTCGAGCAACGAAAGTTCAAGGTTTGCCTTGAATATCACATTGGTAACTGCAAGGCTCCCTGCATTGGCAATCAGACAGAGGCCGAGTACCAGGAAGAGATCGACCAGGCACGACATATCCTCAAGGGAAACCTCAGCATTGTTCAACAGTACTTCAAGGGGCAAATGCAGGAATCGGCCGAAAATATGGAGTTCGAAAGAGCGCAACGGTACAAGGAGAAGCTCAGTACCCTTGAGCGATTCCAATCAAAATCAACAGTGGTCAACCGCGCGCTGACCGATATCGATGTGCTGACCATCACGAGTACCGAGTTGTACGCTTACATCAACTACATGCAGGTCAAAGAAGGGGCAATTGTCTTTTCCAAATCCGTCGAGGTCAAGAAGAAGCCGGACGATACTGACGAAGAGCTACTCGCTTACGCAGCACAGGAGCTGCGCGGAGGCGCGAACGAAACCGTCTATAGTAATGTCCCAATCGCTATCCTCGAAGACGACGTAGACAATGTAGTCCCCAAGATAGGCGACAAGAAAAAACTCGTCAGTCTTTCCCTGCGAAATGCCCTCGAACTAAAGAACGAGAAAGACATCCTGCGAGAGGGCAAGAAGTCACGGCAACTCGAAACGCTATCCATTCTGCAGAAAGATCTGCAGTTGCCCTCCCTTCCAATCATTATTGAATGTTTTGACAACTCAAACATTCAAGGCACCACTCCCGTCGCTTCAATGGTTCGCTTCGCCAACGGCAAACCGGATAAAAAGAACTATCGGCACTTCAACATCAAGACAGTTACCGGGGCAAACGACTTTGCGTCGATGAAAGAGATTGTCAGTCGCCGATATAGCCGACTGGCGGAAGAGGCGGGTGAACTCCCCGATTTGATTATTATCGATGGTGGTAAAGGACAACTGAGCAGCGCGTGCGACGCTTTACGCGAACTAGGCCTCTACGGAAAAATCCCCATCGTCGGTATCGCCAAGAAGCTCGAGGAAATCTACTATCCCGAAGATCCCGTTCCTCTCCATATTAGTAAGAAGTCGCCGGGGCTATTACTGATGCAGCAGATCCGCGATGAAGCCCACCGCTTCGCAATCAACTTTCACCGCAAGAAGCGGAGCAAAGCCACCATCAAGACCGGGATTGAAGACCTGCGCGGTATTGGAAAAAGTACTGCCGACAAGTTGCTGAGGCATTTTCGCTCAGTCAAAAAAATACGGGAAGCTCCATTCGAAGAGGTCGAAAAACTTATTGGGAGAAAGAAGGCAGAAATCGTCAAAGGACTCGCCGATACCGATGCTTCTGTGAAAGACCACAACAACACCCATCAAAAATAAAAAAGGGACCGAAGTCCCTTTCTATTATTGTAAGTCCCTTTAGAATTCCCAAAGGTTGTGTTCTTTCTCCATCAACTCCAGTTCCGCCCACTCCGTTGCCCAGACTGCCTCTTTGTATGAGCGTCCGTTGCCCGTGTAGATCTCGAACAGCGTTTCATCCTCAGGATTTTCAACCTTGCGAATGGTGCCATGGAACAGTCTCAAAAGAAATGCATCCGCAAAATTCTTGTTCTGGGCTGTGTTTTGACGGTTGAACCATACAGCTTTCTTAGGGTGATTGCGAAACACCCTTTCCAGATCTTTGTACTTGAACCATCCCAGTTCTTCATCCACCTGAGTAGTGGTCTTCGAACCCGGAACGATGATCTGCAATGCCTGGATGTCGTAATACAAGCGCGAGCGACGTTTATCAAAGATCACATCCTCCACCAAACGCAAGATATTGATGTCTCGTGGCAGGTATTCAATTGCCTTACCTTCGGAAGTCTCAGCCCACTCATCAGGGGATGTCTCCGGGTTTCTGCCCGAGTTATCGAACAGTACGCGGAAGTTCTTTCCATTGTAGGTAGCAATCTCGTCTGTGAAGTAGCTCCGGCTGGGGTCCCACGGCTCGTACTGCATGCCCTGCGATTGCACAAGGCGGCCCATGAATTGTTCCTTGCTGATCTTGGTCGTCAGCGAGTCAGACTCGAAGATGTCTGTGATCTCACCAGATTTAACTGCATCAAGGATCAGGCGCGTAATCTCGCCGTTGTTGGAAAAGAAACCCTTGTTTTGTTTTTCATTGAGGTCGATAGTTCTCCAGACACGACGCTTGTAGTGGTGCTCGTATTTTGGAATCGGGTTAATAGAGTTTGGATTGTACTGTTCCTCCATCTCCTCCTGATACGCCTGAGCCACCTCGTTGGACTCCACCTCCGCCTGACCCCAGGCAGCGATCGAGGCAATTGACAAAAGACCGATACAAAAAAGCTTCTTTTCCATGTGCTGATTATTGAATGGGTACTGTGTGGACCTCGTTTCTCACTTCCACCCGCTCATCCTGACCCTGATAGTTCCTTCTGGTCACCGTCTTGATCTCGATGACAATCCTGTCTCCAGGTCTGAATTGTGGCCTCCATGAAGCCAAATCAAGTACTTCGTTCGTCGCGTTAAGACGGTTCACCGGCGATGTTCCACGCGCGTGAATAACCTCCATGCTGCGGATACGGTAGACGGCGTCTTTTGGAACCATCTCCTTAAATGTTTCATCCGGCTCTGGCACTACGCGAAGACCAGTCAGCGCACTACCGCGGACACCGACCTTCTTGTCGACTTCCTTCCCGGCGTTATCGCGGATGATATACCGGGGAAGAGGAATAGGCTTCACGTCAAAGGCAACACCTCCAAGTGCAGTACCTGCATTGCTGACGTTAACATTGATCTTCCGTTGAGTGGGGATGATCGTAACTTTTCCGGGCTCGTCACCTTTGATGATCGTTGCACCATTCACGCTGAACGAAGGGTTGTAGCTCGTCCCCAGCGAGGGCACTTCGATATTCACAGCGTTACCGCAGTTCATGTAAAGAGTGGGCGCGTTACCCGTTGTTACTTTGATAACGGGCTGCGCAACGAAATATTCTACTTCCTGTCTCAGAGTAGTGTCCGGCAATTTGATCTCTGCAGTGAATGTCTTCCGAGCGAGGAGCGTCTTAGGGTCATAGCCACCGCCTGTAGCCGTGAACTCTACCTTACCCATCCGTACGCCCGAAGGGTCTGTGAATAGATCAAGCTTATTGCCATTCATGTACATCTCAGGCGTGAAGGATGAGGATGATGCTGAAATGAACAGATCAGCCTCGAACTTAGCACCGGCTGCAACAACGGAAGACTTGGTGCGAACCATCGGCACCATATTGTCGAAGCTAACTTTTCCGATACCCGCATCAGCCAGGAGTTTTTCAAGGGCGCGTGTCTCGTACTCAAGAATTTCGGTTTCGATCTGCGTTACAGAAGTAAGCGCGGCGATTGGGGGTGTGTTCTCAAACGTAAACGTCAGGAAGTCCTTGTTCTTATGGTCGTCGTCAGACGCAAACAAAGGCATATCCCTGGGTCGCTTCGCAAGAGGAGCAAATCCATCCAACCCGGAGAATTCCTTCAGCTGTGCAACATAGTCGTTCAACAGTTTCTCGAATTGCTTACCCGCAGGTGTAGTCACCATCATGGAAGCAACTTTGGAACTATGGTCATTGATGAATGCCTCATTGATCTTATCGGTGCCCGACAGCTTCATGATCTCCCCCTTGAGCTTCTCGATTCCCGCCAAAGTGGTCTGGGTAAGCTCACGCACCTTCTGGGCGTTCTCACGTGCCTTGACAACTTTTGAGTTCGGGCTCTTGCCCGCTTCTTTCACAATTTCATTTAGAGTAGCAGCGTTCTTTTTGTTGGTTTCCTCTTTGAAGGTGACCATCGTTTCATTGATGATCGCAAACTTCTCGAGGACGGCGCTACTAACCTGCAGGGCAAGAAGTGCGGTGAGTACGAGGTACATCATACCGATCATCTTCTGCCTGGGTGTTTCCTTACCGCCTGCCATATTCGATTAGTATTTGAATAGTAGATTGAAAAACATTTGCTTATGCCTGAGCTTGAACGCCACCACCCTTCATAGCAGTGAGCATGCTGCCATAAACGCGGTTAAGTGCCGTAATATTGTCAGTCAGTTTACCAAGTTCAGTCGTGAACTTAGCTGTGTTGTCGCCCACTTTCGAAAGGCCAGTCATAGCTCCGGTCAGACTTTCATAAAACTTGTTCATGTTCTTCACATGGCTATCAGCGTCTTTCAACTCCATCTCATATACAGAGTTCAATGCCGCAAGATTTTTGGTGACCTTCTGAACCTGGCTGTGGTATTCACCAGCATCCTTGGAGGCATCCGCCATAGAAGAGACCGCCTTGATAGCGATGTCATAAGACTTATTCATTTCCGCCAGTGACTTAGAAGCTGACTGAACGTTCTTCGCATATTCGTTCGTAGCAACTGCTGCATCGGAAAGGTTATTCATTTTCTTGGCAGACTCAGCGAGATTGTTCATCCCTTTTCCGAGGCTCTCCAGGAGCTCAGGTCCGATCTTAGCTTTCTCAAGCGATACATCGAGTTGTTGTGTAAGGGATGCGGTGGCGGCGCCAGGTCTGTTTGAAATACGCGGAGCTACAGTAGGTGCTTCATAGTCTTCTGCGAGTTCAGGATTTACCT
>JBIQJZ010000098.1:0-3829 GCA_044507115.1 Flammeovirgaceae bacterium
GCTCCGCTCGATGAATCTGACCTTGCGTCAATGGCGCGCGAAGAGGAAGTTGTCTCGTGGGACGGGGAACGCGAGATGGTTGCTGCCGCGAAAGAACGGCGGATCGGCGCACTTGTGCTTTCGCGTAAGGTCTTGGCCAAGCCCGATGAAGAAAAGAGCATAGAAATGATTTGTGAGGTCGTCCGGCAGAACGGGCTGTCGTTCCTGAACTGGGGTGATGAACAGGTATCGTGGCAAGCCAGAGTCATGAGCGCGCGAGCTTGGCGGCCGGATGAGAACTGGCCGGATGTCAGTGAGCCTTCTCTGTTGCGCGATCCGCAGCAATGGCTCGGGCCGTTTCTCGGCGGTGTATACAAACGGAGCGAATTACTCAAGTTGGACCTCAATGCTATTTTGTCAAGTCTCTTGCCGTGGGACCTCAATGCCAAGCTGAATGTCATCACGCCATCACGTTTGGAAGTGCCCAGCGGATCCGCAATACGATTGACATATTTTTCCGATGGAAGACCGCCGGTCATGGAGGTCAGGTTGCAGGAAGTGTTTGGATTGACGGAAACACCCAGAGTCAATGAAGGCCGGACTCCCGTTATTATGCATCTGCTATCGCCCGGTTATAAACCTGTTCAAGTAACACAGGATCTGAAGAGCTTCTGGAATACGACATATGCCGAAGTGAGAAAGGAACTGCGAACACGGTACCCCAAGCATTCATGGCCGGAAGATCCATGGACCGCGGAAGCGGTGAGAGGCGTAAAAAGACGGAAGAACTAACCCGGTGGCCCGTCGACTGTAGAAACGCGCTATTCCTCAAACGCACTCTTATAAAATCCTTCTGCCTGAACAAATTCGAGAAGTTCGAGATAGAAGGGGTGGGAACTAAGTGTTGCGCTGTCGCCGGCCATAACAAGCTTTTTCTTCGCGCGCGTCATAGCCACGTTCGTCCTGCGGATGTCCGCGAGAAAACCGACCTCACCCTTGTTATTGCTTCTGACAAAACTGATCGCGATTACGTCGCGCTCCTGTCCCTGAAAAGCGTCCACTGTATTGATTGTGACAAGTGAAAATATTGGCTCGAGCAAGGCGGATGCTTCTGCTAGTTTTCTAAGCTGATCCACCTGTGCGCTGTATGGCGTTATGATGCCCATGGTGAACTTGTTGTTTAGCCACGTCTCGACCCCGACCCTCTGAATCAGCGCTTCTACCTGACGAAGTAACAGCGCCGCTTCTTCCGCATTAAATCTGCTTAGCGTTTCCGGATCTTGTTTTTCCTCGAAGCCGCATCCTGCCGTGTCAATGAAGACGACGGGAGGAAGATCCGGTACCAACAGTGCTGTTCGTACCGATTCGTGCGCTATCAGTTTGTTGTCGTAGAAATATTGAGAAGGAAATTCCATGATCTTTTCATGCATCCGGTATTGTACTTGTAACATGGAGGCGAGGACCGGATGCTTTTTAATCCCTTTTTCGAACAATGTCTCCGACAATCCCTTCCGAGCTGCTTCCACAGACTTGATGGTCGGTGGTAGCTGCTGATGATCACCAGCGAACACAGCGCGTTCTGATCGCAACAGCGGGATCCACGAAGCCGGCTCAAGGGATTGTCCTGCTTCGTCGATAAACACGGTCCGGAACTTCTTCCCGCGCAACACCGGGTGGGATGCACCTACCAGCGTGGCGCATATCGCATCCATCGTCTGCAGGAGGTCGTTGATGATGTAGAACTCCAGCATGTCCGCGTCGGCTTTCAGAATCTTCACCTCCTGCATCAGTAGGCGGCGCTGTTCTTTCTCGCGGTAGCCGTAGTTACGCTTGTACTTCAACGCCGTTGATCGGACCTGTTCCATCTGTTTTCTCAGGCGCCGTAGTTCCTTGTAGTTTGGATGGGATGAAATTCTATAGTCAAGCGTTTTGCTCAGTGATTGCTCCGTGACACGCGCAGGATGTCCTATGCGCAACGCCTGAAGTCCCTGCTCGCTTAGTTTGTCCACGAGTAAGTCGACAGCTGCATTGCTGGGAGCGCACACAAGCACCTGGCCCTCTTCCTTGATGGTGTGATGGATCGCCTGTACCAGAGTTGTTGTCTTGCCAGTTCCCGGCGGACCGTGAATAAAGGCAACGTCCTGACTCGAGATTACCTTTTCAAGTGCTTGCTGCTGACTAGCATTCAGGATGCTGAGCGATTCAGTCGCTGGAGTTCCGATCCGTGCACTACCGGGCCGACTGCCGAGCAGAATGTCCTTCAATTCCGCTACGCGACTAGTCTCAGCCTTGATCACTTCTTTGAGCGCGAACTCCATTTCGCGGTAGCTCATCTCGTCGAACATCACGTCAACGCCCAACAATCCATCAGTGAGCCAGTCGGGAAAGTCGTCGCTGTTCAATGTAATTACCATTGTATTGTCGCGGACGTAGTTGACTACGCCGTTCACGTGTTCGGTCTCGCCCTTTGATGACGCGTTGGAAAATACGCTTACTACCTTCCCACTCTGGAACGAGTGGGGCTGTTCCAGTTGATTGGTCCTTTCAACGACGATGGTTGGGCGCTCGCCGGTTCCTATGTAATCACGCCTGAGCGTCACCGGATACCACGTTGATCCGTCCTTGATGCGCTGCTGAACTGACTTCAGAAGGACCTTCTGACGATACTGCTCAAGGTCTGCCTGCCGCTCCATCCGGACTAGTTCCAGCGTGTGATATAGTTGTTCGTTTGGATCCAAGGTTTCAAAATTATGGTTGGGAGTATAACGAGATGTGATATGGTTGTTTTGCCTGCAAGATAGACCGGATTTGTGTTTCTTTGTGCTGATTTTATCACCATGACGTTTGCCGAAAAAATTCTTCAGTTCTACCAGGGGATCGCTATCGAAGAGCCGCTCCCGGTGGGAATCGTAGCGATGAACCCGTACGTCGAGGCAGATTGCTTTCGCGTGTGCCGTGAGTTCTACCGGAAGTACTACAGCGACAACAACACCCGTCACTTAATTCTGGGTATCAATCCAGGACGATTCGGCGCAGGGGTGACGGGAATCCCGTTCACCGATCCGATAAAGCTGGAAACCTTCTTCGGAATTAAGAGTACGTTGCCGAAGAAACCTGAGTTGTCCGCTGAGTTCATTCACCAGATGATAGGAGCCTTTGGCGGCTACGAGAGATTTTTTTCGCGCTTTTTCATCAACTCCGTTTCTCCTTTGGGATTCGTCAGTGAAGGGAAGAATATGAACTACTACGACAACCCCTCGCTGAAGAAGTCCCTTACACCCTTCATCGTAAAAAGTATGCGCGTCATGCTTGAGATGAACATCCATCGAGATGCTGTTTTTTGTCTCGGGGAGGGAGCGAATTACAAGTTCATCAAACAACTCAATGCTTCGGAAGGATGGTTTGACGACGTGGTACCCCTCGCACATCCCCGGTTCATCATGCAATACAGGAGGAAATACGTTGACGAATATATTGCCGAGTATGTGAGTAAATTATCGCGATGAATGCTCACCTCACCTTAATCTCTCTCCTTCGTATCAGCTCACCCTAAATTCTTACCATTGAACTACTTGTATCTCTTCTATCAACCTCACCCTAAATCCCTCTCTCTCGTATCACCTCACCCTAAATCCCTCTCCGTGGGAGAGGGACTTTTTCCATCCCCTTTCGGGGATGGTGGTTCTTATCCTGAAGTTAGACTGCATCCAGAACGAAGCCACTATCGCACGGCGATAGAATCACCCTCTCCTCCGGAGAGGGCAGGGGTGAGGTGATTGTTGATGAGAAGGGTGAGGTGATTCGCGAAGAGAAAAGGATGGGTGATTCGCGTTGAGAAGGGGTGAGGTGA
>JBIQJZ010000098.1:3929-13600 GCA_044507115.1 Flammeovirgaceae bacterium
GGTGATTCGCGAAGAGAAAAGGATGGGTGATTCGCGTTGAGAAGGGGTGAGGTGACGCTCCTATTTCAACAACCTTTTCAGCCGCTCCATTGCCTCGCGATTTTTTTCAGAGCTGAGGTTGTCGATGAGGCTCTGCTTTTCGCGAGTTGTGAGTCGCCAGCTAAGCGATGCCCGTGCGTTGAGCTTGCGGATACTATCCATCTCCTGTAAGATTGGAACAAAGGACCCGACCTGATATTCAATGTCGATCCGCTCGATCGGTTTGTTGAACCAGGTTGCGGAGTATCCGATGAGCAAGTCGCTGGTGATATCCTGGAAATTTTCAAAGTTGTTATACACGCTGCTGATCGGTTGTGTGAATTCATCGAGCAGTGTCTGTCCCTTGCGTTCGGGGATAGATGCTAGCTTGGGTGAATCGCGTATCGATATAAAGATTACCCCAGATGTGTTTTCATCTATCCATTCTTTGTACGCGTGCATAAATCGGATTGCGTCATTGAGTCCGAAGTTGTCGGAAATCCCCGCATCCATGATGTACAGTGATGGCACGGTTGGCAGGCTCGTGTTGGGTGTGATATATGGAAAAGTGGCACACATTCGCAGGGCGGAAAGAAAGCGCAAGCCACCTCCTCCGTTGTTGGCGAACAGTCGATGGAAATCGACACCACCGTACTTGGGTGCAGCGCTGTCCGGAAACGTCAGGAGCTCGGAGTTCAGAAATGAAACGGGTCGTGCTCCGATATACAGTTTGCGTCCATCGTTGACGATCGTGGGGCTGAGCACCATCATCGGTATGAGGGCTTGCAGCTCAAATGAGTCGTAAGCGGAGATGGGTTTGTCCATTAGCCCTTCCGTGATCTGATTGAGTTGTTGTTCAAACGTATACGCCCTGTCTTTGAGATACGAATTACCGGCATATTCGAAGCGCGTGAAACCGACAAACAAGTCATTTGCCAGCAGGCTGAAAATCAGAGGATTCAGATTGTCTGTAGAGATTTTGGAGCTGTAAGCCGGTGAGTACGGCTTGATATCTTCGCCGAGTTTTCGCCGAAGGATGAGTTCACGGAAATAGCTCGCGCCGATCAGACCGCCTGATGCGCCAGTGATCAGAATGCTGTTGTCCATCAACTTTCCACCGGTGAGGCTATCGGCTACCTGTAATGCGTTGAAAGTCCATAACGCGGCTCGTTTTCCTCCGCCGCTGGCGCAGAGAAAGATCATTTTCGGGTCTTCATCGAACTTGCTACGCCAAGCTTCGAGCATCGGAAAGGTGCGGGCCTTATCTTCAGCAATTGCCGCGCTATCGTTCAGCGTTGCGATGGATTCGATCGAGTACTCAGCATCGCCGCTGTTGTAGTCCAATCCGAAGGCCTTGTATTCTTTTGCGAAGTAGTCCTGCCCGACGAGAAAGTTGATGAAGATCAGTAGGAAGAGCGCGATTGTTGCCGACCAGTTCCCAAACCAATAGGAGAACGCTCCCGCGATCATGACGAATATTGTAAGGAAGACGATGAAGCTCGAAGCAGCAGGCAACTGAAATACGGGATAGTCCTTAAAGACGCCGAGTACCAAAACTGTCGCGAAGATGAACAGCTCGATAACGACCAGGTTGAAATGGTTTTGGTCGAATACCTGCAGGATTGTCGCACGGTCGTAGAAGTGAGTATCCTCGACTCGTTTGAACCTGAAGTCGTAGTCGAGGTAGTTGTCCACGCGAATCTGCTTCTTCCGGGCGATGTCGAGTTTCTTCATTGCGCTGGCGCGCGTGGCCTTCACACTGTGCTTGATTTTTTCGTCGATCTGGCAAACGACATATTTGAAGATGTCCTTGTTGGTAAAAGTGAAGTACACAAAGAATATCAATGTCATGGCGACATAACCCGCCATGAGTCCGGCGAGATGAGAGTACACCGATCCACTAGTAGCGTATTCGTTGTTAATCTGGAAGCCAATGATCTGATAGACGTATACGCCAAAAAACGCCAGGGGAATAATGCTGTTGTTGACACAGAACTTCGTAAACGGCCTGGGTAATGTTCCGACAAACGTGAAACGATGTCCGTCGTTGATATAGCAGGTGATATGAAATGCCATCGTGAACCCTGCGGTGCATATTCCCATGATGAAAAAACTCATGAAGTTCACCTTGTTTAGGTACTCGGGATCCAGGAAGAGATAGGGAATCCCGAGATATCTGCCAAACGCGCCGGTAATCATCGCAAAAAGGATCACCCAGCACAACAACAAAACATGATTGCGTCTAAAATTATTGAGCAGTAGTTGGACAGGGAAGGAATAGCCGAAGGAGGTGAGAAGCGAGTAAATCCTTTGCATGGGGCAATATACCGTAAGTTACCGCTTTTTTATGAATGTCTTCTCGGCATCTGCCGTAATTTGTTTACCACTCCGGAAGTCGCGCGATTCGCCGAAGTTCGTCTGCAATCCGGCGATCGTTAGATAACCTTGGCACCTTGTTCTGTCCGCCGAGCTTCCCTTGGGAACGCATATAATCGATAAACGCATTTTGCGGAAGCGGGGTGATGCGCAGTGTCCGCAGGATGTTTCCGCGTATCAGGTCGTCATAATAGACGTTTAGTCCGCGGAGCTGCTTGTCGAGCTCCATTGCGAAGGCTTCCGCATCCCGGGGAGGCGTGGAAAATTCGATAAGCCACTCGTGGTGGGGCAACCCATCGTCTGCCGTCACCCGCGGCGCCACGGTGAATTCCACAATGCCGGCCTCTGGGAATATCTGGCGTGTGCGCTTCAACGCTTGCTCTACCTCCTCGCCAATGACATGTTCGCCGAATGCGGAAATAAAATGTTTGATCCGGCCGGTCACGATCACGCGGTAGGGGTTCGTAGATACAAAACGTACCGTGTCACCGATGGAGTAGCCCCAAAGACCGGCGTTGCTATTTAGCACGACGGCGTAGTTCTTTCCAACCACAACTTCTCCGATGTGAAGCCGCGTCGGATTTTCATTGAAGTACTCCTCCGCGGGGATGAACTCGTAGAAGATGCCGGCGTTGAGCAGCAACAGAAGGCCCTCTTCCCGCTGGGAGTCCTGATATGCCAGGAATCCTTCCGACGCCGGATACGTCTCAATGGAATCAACTTGTTTCCCGATGGTGTCAAAAAGCTTTGCGCGATAGGGTTCGAAGTTTACCCCTCCATAAACGAACAAGGAAAAATTCGGGAACACATCCTTGATTTTTTTTCCAGTGCGTTCTTGAATGCGATCGAAGTACATCTGAACCCAGGGTGGAATGCCTGAGATCAGGGTCATATCCTGGTGGATCGTCTCGTCGATGATACGATCAAGTTTCTCCTCCCAATCGGAAATGCAGTTCGTCTGATAGCTCGGTTTCTGGTTGGTCCGGAGATATGATGGTACGTGGTGATTCACGATGCCGGACAAGCGGCCTGTTTTTACTCCGTTCTTTTCTTCCAGTTCCGGGCTTCCGGAAAGAAAGATCAGGCCACCGTCGAGAAATGCAGCCTTTTTTGTTTCATTGACGTAGCTGAGCAGTGCATTGCGCGCACCATTGATGTGATTGGGAACTGAGTCCGTTGTAATCGGAATGTATTTCGTCCCGGATGTTGTCCCGGAGGTCTTCGCGAGATATGCCGGCCGGCCTTTCCAAAGAACGTCGGATGCTCCCTTTACTACATCGTCGAAATACGGTTTTAATCCCTCGTAATCCTTAACAGGGACTTGTTTCCGGAAGTCGTCGTAGGAGCGTATTTCTTGAAAATTGTGATCGCGTCCGAATACAGTTGTTCGTCCCGTTTGTATAAGGTTTTCGAAGATGCGGTGTTGGAACCGGTTGGGATCTAGAGACCACTCGCTCGTCTGACGTGCAATGTATGCCGCTAGCGGCTTCGCTAATATCGACCGGATTCCCATAGCTACTATCGATTCAAGTTTCTAAATTATTCAAATTTTTGACAAGGTCCGGTTTGGGCCTGCCGACTGTGCACTTGGAAAAATCTTCTTAACTTGACGGGATGAGAACGACACTCAAAATTATCGCAATAGGATTTTTGTCCGGACTTGCCGGATCATATGCCGGATTCCGTTATTTCCAGGAATCAAGGACGATGGAAGAGCCCTCCAGCGACTTCCTGATGGCGCGGTATGACTCGACCCATGAGCCGGTCATCCTCCCGCAACCTTCGTCCACTCCGGCGACTACCGCGGCGCTGCCTATTGATTTCCGGGAAGCGGCGGCGAAGTCCACCCCCAGCGTAGTATATATCAACAGTATATCACAAGGTGTTACGTATTCCACATGGGATTGGTTCTTTGGGGAGACTCCTGGCCGACAAACGCAGGTCAGCAGTGGCTCGGGTGTCATATTTACCAACGATGGGTATATTGTCACAAACAATCACGTTGTCGCGCAGGCAGAACGCATTGAAGTAAACTACAACAAGCGCGTCTATCCCGCCGAACTTATCGGTACGGATCCATCCACTGACCTCGCGGTCATAAAAGTACAGGCGAATGATCTTCCAGCCATTTCCCTGGGAAACGCGCGCGACCTTAATGTTGGCGAATGGGTCATCGCGGTGGGGAATCCGTTCTCATTGGCCTCCACGGTCACTGCTGGAATTGTAAGTGCAAAGGGCAGGAAGATCGGTATTCTCGAAGGCAAGTTTCCGATCGAGTCATTTATTCAAACAGATGCTGCCATCAATCCCGGAAATTCGGGAGGAGCTCTGGTCAACAGCAAAGGTGAATTGGTCGGTATCAATACCGCGATTTTATCGAGGACTGGCTCGTACACGGGTTACGCCTTCGCTGTACCGGTCGATATCGCCCGCAAGGTTTTTTCCGACCTTGTAAAATACGGCATTGTGCAGCGCGCGGTTTTCGGCGGAAGGGTGGTCGAGTATGACTTCGCCAATGCCAAGAAGTACAACCTTGATACGCGGGTGGAGAGGTATCGCGGTGTATTACTTGAAGCGATTGACCGCGAAGGACCGGCCATGAAAGCTGGACTAAGTCCGGGTGATGTGATTACGCATATCAACAACGTTGAAGTTAATTCGCAAAGTGCGTTTGAAGAGGAATTGAGTTATCGCTACCCAGGCGACAAGATCAGCGTGTCGTACCTTCGCGACAATAAACAACATTCTGCTACAGTTACGCTTGTCAATCGGGATGGTACGGCGGAGATCATTCGCCGTGATATCGTAGAGGCGGAGTTTCTTGGAGCGCATCTTGAATCGACGCAATACGGTGTTAAGGTTTTCAGGATACAGGAGAAGAGCGTTCTAAAGCAAATTGGCATCCCCGAGAATTTTACAATCGTGGCAATAAACCGCGTACGCGTAAAAGAGCCGCAGGAAGTCATCGACTTTTTCCGGAAGTACAGAGGGTCCGGTCGAATCTACGGAGTTAATGCCTCGAGACAACAAATAGAGATCCCGTTCTCGATACGATGATGGATGGGTATTAGGAGACGCGAAGCTTGAGTTTTTTTCCGAGCTCGTCAACGGATGCTTTGAAGTTCGAGTCCGTTTTCATCATGTCTTCGACAGATTCGAGTGCGTGAATCACCGTGCTGTGATCACGACCTCCGAAATTTTCCCCAATCAGCGCGAGTGTCAGTTGCGTGAAACGCTTGCAGAAGTACATGGCTACCTGTCGGGGAATGACGATCTCGCGTTTCTTGACTTTGCCTTTCATCGCGTCGAGGTCGCACTTGAAATATTCTGCCACCGTCTTTTGAATGAAGTCGACGCTGACATCCGATTGAATTTCCTTGATAATGTTTTTCAAAACCTCTTTGGCCAATTCGAGGTCGATCTCTTTTTTCAAGAGTGTTGCGTGGAAAATCAGTGAATTTAATACACCCTCCATGTCGCGCAGATTTGTGTCGACACTGTAGGCGAGATACTCGGAAACTTCTGTCGGAATTTCGATGCCGTCGGCCTGCATCTTGCGATTGATGATCGCCAGCTTTGTTTCAAAGTCGGGTTCTTGCAGATCGGCAGTTAGTCCCCACTTAAAGCGCGACAGCAGCCGCTCCTGGAAACCTTTGAGGTCTCTTGGCGGGCAGTCGCTTGTCATAATGATCTGTTTGCCGGACTGGTGCAGTTGATTAAAGATATGAAAGAACATCTCCTGCGTTTTTTCGCGGCCGGCGAGAAACTGAACGTCGTCAAGGATAAGCAGGTCAACCTGAAGATAGAAATTCTGAAAATCCTGCAGACGGTGATTTTGAAGGGCGTTGAGGAATTGATTCGTGAAATCGTTTTGGTCGACGTACAACACCACCTTCGACGGCATGTTGTTTTTGATTTCGTTTCCGATTGCCTGTACAAGGTGTGTCTTTCCAACGCCGACACCGCCGTACAACATCAGCGGATTGAATGATGTTACACCCGGCTTCTTTGCAACCGCAAGACCCGCTGAACGCGCAAGCCTGTTACAGTCGCCTTCGACGAAATTGTCGAACGAATAGGCCGGATTCAGCCTGGAATTGATGTTCTGCGGGTTTAGTGCCTTGAGTGCAAAAGGAGAATAATCGTCGGAACCGAACGCGCCGGAAGAACCTGCTGTGCCTCTGCGGTTGCCAATTCCATTTGCAGGATAGTTTACTGCTACCGGAGGAGTCTGTTGATTCCCGCTGTCGACGACGACAGAGTATTCGAGGCGCCCT
The DNA here is from genome assembly GCA_044507115.1 of Flammeovirgaceae bacterium. GTDB lineage: Bacteria > Bacteroidota > Bacteroidia > Cytophagales > Cyclobacteriaceae > Chryseosolibacter. Next base: position 10,601 of record JBIQJZ010000098.1, read on the forward strand.
GCAGGACCAAGCACGGCGTGAATCGCTTTTTTCAGTACGCCCACGTAATTGTCTTCAAGCCACTCATAGAAGAATTGGGACGGAACCTGAATGGTAAGGACATCGCCTTCAACGCTGAGTGGAACTATCGGTTTAAACCATGTGCTGAAGTTTTCCTCTTCAACGTTGATCCGAATCACTTCCAGACAATCATTCCATACCGTGCCGCAAGTTACTTCCATGTTTAGCTCTGAATTCTTGAAGTTTTGGAACCCCAGGAGGGAAGGGGGAGACAAAGATGTAAAAAAAGACCACATCAAAACAAGGTGTCCTCCTCTTGATTTTTCGGAAAAAAAAACTAGTATCGTTATTTTTCTAATAAATCCAATCCGGGCGAGAATTACTGGCTAAAATTGAGTTTTATTGTTTCTTTTCGTGATGGACGAATCATCTTTTGAAATTATCCTGCAAAATCTTTTCGATAAATCTTCGCAAGAAGATTGGCAAAAGATTGCAGCTCGTGAGAGTGGAGATGAGAATCCGCTGGGGAAGTTGCAATGGGAAAGCACGGACGGGATTCGCTTTCGGCCTTATTACGACGCAGCCGATGAATCTGAACTCCAGTTCGTAAGAGGTTTTGATTTCTATCGCGATTCTCCGCGCAGTTGGTTGAATGTTCCAATTGTAAGTGCAAGCGACCCAAGTGAGGCTAACAGACTGAGTCTCGATCACTTGTTAAATGGTGCCGACGGTGTGATGTTGGATACGCGCGGTGTGAGTATGCCGGATATTTCGCGGATGATGCGTGAAATAGAATGGAATCACTGTTATCTGGCGTTTTGCCTCGACAGCCGTTCGACAGCGTTGCCTCCGCTGCAGCAACTACTTGGGGCATATTCAGCCGATCCGATCGCGGGGACATTGTTTTGGAAAGATTTCACCGGCACAACAGACTTATCTTTTTTTCTTCGCCGCCCGATTCCCTTTCGCGCACTGGGCTTGATGGTGGGTGAATCGTCGCCAGCCCGAGAAATCAGCGATGCGCTGTTTGGCGGCGTGCGGATGTTTGATGCGTACCATGAGCAGGCAGATGCAGATGCGGTTTTTCGTGCAATTGCATTCTCGTTACCAGCAGAAGCGGGACTTCTCGAAAACATCGCGAAATTCAAAGCCCTGCGCATGCTTTGGTTTCAGATCGCCCGTGCCTATGGTTTCAAGAAATATCTCCCACGGGAACTGTTTCTGCACGCACGGTCGCATTCGGTGCAAGATGGTTCGTTTGGGCCACATGAGAACATGCTCAAAGGAACTTTTGCCGCCATGGCGGCGCTGATGGGTGGATGTGATGCACTTACGGTTGAAAGCTATGGCTCGGCATCATTTGCTAGTCGATGCGCGCGGAACATCTCAACAATTCTTCGGGAGGAATCTTTTTTTGATCGCGACGCCGATCCATTGAGGGGAGCCTGGACTGTTGATGCACTGACACATGCACTAGCAAAGGAGGCGTGGAAACTGTTTCAGGAAAAAATCCGTGCGAATGAAACGACCTGATTTTTCCACCGTTGCGTTTGACGAATTTCCTGCGGAGGGCGAAAGGTCCATTCCTCAGGCGAGGGAATTGCTCGCTGGATTTACTGCAGGAATCCCACCATTCTTGCGCGGCCCATACGCAACGATGCACACACTGCGGCCGTGGACGATTCGACAATACGCGGGTTATTCGACTGCGGAAGAAAGCAACGCCTTTTACCGCAGAAATCTTGCTGCAGGTCAACGCGGACTCTCTGTTGCTTTTGACCTCGCGACTCATCGCGGTTATGATTCGGATCATCCACGCGTTCGCGGAGACGTGGGTAAAGCCGGTGTTGCGATCGACTCCGTAGAGGACATGAAATTATTGTTCGACCAGATTCCGTTGAATGAGATGTCGGTGTCGATGACGATGAACGGCGCCGTCATTCCAGTCATGGCGTTTTATATCGTTGCGGCTGAGGAGCAAGGTGTACCACCGGAACAACTCAGCGGTACGATCCAAAATGATATCCTCAAGGAGTTTATGGTACGCAATACCTATATCTATCCGCCAGGACCGTCCATGCGAATTGTGGCAGATATATTCGCCTACACGTCGAAGCGGATGCCGCGGTATAACTCCATCAGCATCAGTGGTTATCACATGCACGAAGCCGGTGCCCCGGCAGAGTTGGAACTCGCTTACACGATCGCCGATGGATTGGAATACATCCGGACCGGGATCGCAGCCGGAATCAATATCGATGACTTTGCACCACGACTTTCATTCTTTTGGGGCATCGGAATGAACTTCTTTGTGGAGATCGCCAAGATGCGCGCCGCAAGATTGTTGTGGGCGACCATTGTCAGTCGCTTCAATCCGCGCAATCCCAAGTCGATGGCGTTGCGCACACACTGTCAGACATCCGGGTGGAGCCTCACGCAGCAGGATCCGTACAACAATGTTACCCGCACCTGTGTTGAAGCACTGGCCGCGGTGCTCGGGGGCACGCAATCGCTACATACGAACTCGCTCGACGAAGCCATTGCACTGCCCACGGACTTTTCTGCTCGGATTGCCCGAAATACACAGCTTTATATTGAGAAGCAGACCGGGGTGACGCACGTCGTTGACCCTTTCGGCGGCTCCTTCTATATTGAATCCCTGACGCTCCAGTTGGCGAATGCTGCGTGGAAGCTAATTGACGAAATAGAAGGCCTGGGTGGCATGACGCGGGCAATTGAAACAGGAATCCCGAAACTCCGCATCGAACAGGCGGCTGCAGCAAAGCAAGCCCGGATCGATTCCGGCAAGGACGTGATCGTCGGTGTCAACAGGTATAAAACGGAGGATAAACCGGACTTTGATATCCTTGAAGTCGACAACAGCTCCGTCAGGGATGCTCAACTCCGTCGCCTGGCACAAGTCAGACAGACTCGGAATCAAGCCGCGGTGGCGGCAGCACTGGAAGCAGTCGAGAATGCCGCAGCATCGAACGGCAATTT
>JBIQJZ010000099.1:0-13522 GCA_044507115.1 Flammeovirgaceae bacterium
GTGTTTGGTCGGTTTGACGGCGTCGTCAGGCAGGGTACTGGATGTGGCCGCGCGGATTGCGCGTTCCTGCGGGTTGCATCTCAGCCTCCTCTACCCGTACCGCCTGATCAGCAATGAACCCACCGCCGATATGACCTCGCTCAAACGTAAAATTGAGTCGACCGCCCGGGAGAAATTCGAGGAACTGATAGCTCAATACCCGGAGATTTCCCGGACAAGCTATAGCTTTCAGACTGAAATAGGATTCCTTTCGGACCGCATCTACGCGAATGTCACCCGCAACGGGGTCGACATGATCGTCATTGGGCAGGAACAAGCCGATACGTCGAACGATATCCGCGGATTCAATCTTCAGCAGATGATAAAGGCTTTGCAACTGCCGTTTGTCATTGTACCAACCCTTGAAGCGGAAGCTGCGTAATCTGAAGCTGCTACGGCGAATACCCATACCGTAGCATGCCGGGATACCAGCCTTCGCAATTGCACAAAACCACCCTTAACGTATCTCCCCGGCCCTGCCAGCAAGAAGCTGAGAATCAGCGCGGAAACTACTGAGCAGTTCGGCGTCTTTTTTATAAATATCATCGTAAAACACGACGTTCCCCGCCTCATCCGTCGCGGCAGTCAAATACCGAATATAGATTGGTATAGGCCGCGGGACGTCTACGGTATGCATAAGGCGTTGGCTGAGATAGTTCTCGATGAGCCGGGATTTGGTAGCCGCGGAACCCGTCACCAGGTAATGCGCGAACAACTCCGCCTTTTCAATCCGGACGCACCCATGGCTCAATGCCCTTGAATTCAAGCGAAACAAGCGCGGAGCATTTGTATCGTGGACAAAGACGGCGTACGGGTTGTCAAAGAGAAACTTCAAAACACCCATCGAGTTTTCGGGGCCTTCTCGCTGACGGAGAAGAACAGGAAAGTTATTCGTACTGAAGCTCTTCCAGTCCACGCTGTCGGGATGCAACAGACGCCCCTTTCGATCCAACACGTCAAAATTATTCCGGAACAAGAAACTTGTATCGCGCTTAATAGCGGGAAGGAACTCCTCGACGGCGATCCTTCGCGGCACGTGCCAGTACGGGTAGGTGACGAAACACTGGATCGTACTACTTATCTCCGGCGTCGCCCGCCCTGGCTTCCCGACAATCGCTCTGGATTCAAGCACGACACTATCCCCGTCGATTACCTGGAGTTTGAAGGACGGGATATTCACATATACATAACGCGAGCCCTCCATTCTCTTTTCGCGGCGCCAACGTTCAAGGTTGAGCTCAATCGTTTGCACCTTCCGATGAACGGGAATGGAATCTACTGTTACTCCTGCCATCAGTGAAGTTCGGGCGGCGGAGTCAGCGTGCTGAATCAGATCCTCCAACGCACGCCGCAAACTCCTGTATTGGGCATAAGAAGGTTGTTGTTCCCTAAGCCGCGCCGCTACCTGACCGTCTGCAAGCACGCTCCGCAATAGATCAAACGCGGACGAATCATGGTCTCGGTATTGAGATCGGCCGGTGCGCAAATCGGTCGCAAGTCCGAGGAATGCATCTGTCAGTACGATGTCGCGGCGCAACTTGCGTTCGGGCCTCCACCAAAGGCGGTCATCCTTCATAAGTTCGCGATAGTGATAATCCTGAGGAAGCAAACCGTAGTGACGTACGCGGCCAATAAAAGCGATAAGGGTATCCGCGAGGTTGACTGTATTCTCGGAATCAAGCCATGCAGGGTTCCACTCCATAGATCGGTAAAAATTCGCAACCGCCAATCGATCTCTTAGACCGTCATACAACGTGTCACGAGTATCTCCTGGAACAATCAAAGGCACAATTGGAACCTCCTCCTGGATGTAGGAGATGTCAGGAACAAAATTTCTTCGGCATCCCATCAAAACCGATGCGATAACCACCAGGGAAATAAATAAGAAAGTTACACGAAGCTTCAAGTGATGTATCGTTGTGCAGTCCGAAAGATCGCATAAAACGTTATGCCAACGCCTGACAAACGTCACGTCTGCATCTGATTGGAATCATTCGCATCCTCAGGCATTCTTCTGCCCGCCTCCATCGTTCTGCCTCTTGCGAATACCTTTGAGAACATAAATAAGTAACACAATCACAGAAAGCACAACCAGGGTGACGGCGAAACGCCCCGCAATCGCACCGCTCACATAGAGTGCAATTGTAGCCGTTGCAAGCGAGAGCTTTGCAATCGTATCGGCAGCCTCAAGGTTCTTCGTCATGATCGTCCGAATTTGTATCAACCAGCAGCCACAAGAAGCAGCCGTTCCAGCGTATTGCAAAACGCTAACCTATCGAACACCCAGCTGCGAAACAATGACATTCGTCAGTCGCTAATGGGTTTAAACATCCGACAAAAATCATCCTTTGCAACTGATCACGATCATATTTTTCCGCTCTTATGAGCCGTAGCTTTGACAAAGAAAATAGCTAATGTACAACCATTAAATACAGGAGGAATCATGAAAGCTGCATTAACACCTGCATCATCACTGTCCCGCCTCTTTGACAATTGGTTCCGGACAGATTCATTGTTGGACAACGGGGTTATCCCCGAGTCACTATTCGCCCGCCCGGGTGTAAACGTTCCTTCAGCAAATATCCGGGAAGACAGCAAGTCTTATACGCTTGAGTTGGCTGCTCCTGGCCTGTCACGCGACGACTTCAAACTGGAACTCGTTGACGGAGTACTCACCGTAAGCGCTGAAAAGGAAGAGGAGAAAGAAACCAAAGAGAAGAAGAATGGATACTCACGCCGCGAGTATTCCTACAATTCATTCTCACGCTCATTCCGTCTCCCGGAAAACGCGAATGAAGACAAGATCACTGCCAAATACGACAAGGGTATTCTTTCAGTGACCGTTGCGAAGAAAAAAGAGAGCGCCGAAAGGCCCGTCCACGAAATTCCGGTATCATAAGAAAAAAGGGGGCGGCAAGCAGGACTTCACAAAAAGTGAAGGTCCTGGGTTTTGGTAGATGGCGGGAGAAATCCCGCCATTTTTTAATTTATATTTGTTTCACGATGAAGAAAATTCTCTGCCCTACCGATTTTTCAAAGACAAGTCACAGCGCAATCTCTTATGCAGCAAAACTCGCTCAATCGATCGGGGGCGCTCTCACGTTACTGAATATACAAACCCTTTATGGGGCCACGCCCGTAGAGCTGGTTACCGGTAAACCATTCTCAAGCGATTCGGTCGCAGAAAGCCTGCAGCATCAGTGCGTGGAGATCAGTCGTGTATTCAAGATACCTTGTACATCCCTGGTCGAGCCAACCTTCCGAAAACTGAGTACCGTCATCAGCGAGCGATCCGCCGACTTCGACCTGCTCGTCATGGGATCCAACGGCGCCGACGACTTTTACCAACTGCTCTTCGGTAGCAACACCTATAATGCACTGTCAAAATCTCACACGCCGGTGTTGATCGTTCCAGAAAGCTATCTGTATAGCGAAATCAACCGGGTCGTCTATGCATTCGATTACCTCTCCGAGCGCAAGTTGCCAGTTGCCCCGCTCAGAAAATTTGTCGGAATACTGAATGCTGAAGTAACCGTTCTTCAAGTGATGGAAGAAGCCATTAGTGAAGTGGCCGAACAGGACCTCAAGGAAATGCAGTTCATCCTGCAAACCAAAAATGAGAATTTTCCATTGAAGTTTGAGACGACCCGCTCATCTGAGATAGCAACAAGCATTAACACCTTCATTCTTGAGAACAAGCCGGACCTGTTGGCCTTATGTCTTCAGGACCGGAACTTCCTCGAAAACATATTCCACCGAAGTGTTATCAAAAGCATCAGTGCGATCTGCAGCTATCCGGTCTTCGTTTTTCCGGAATAGGCATGTCACGGCCGGCAGCGTATCACTTGTACCGGCGATGTGATCGATAAATGTTACCTTTGTATACCTCCGAAGAAATGATCATGCTTGCTATGGACGCGATGATGACCTACCCGGGCCTCATACTTTGTGCTTCGTTGCTGGTGCTGCCGTTCCTGTCCGCGCGATGGAAATCGTCCTTCGCGCTTGCGATAGTGCTGGTCAATTCCCTACTAACCTCACTTATCGCAATTTGCGGATTCGGGAGAAGCGAGGATTTTGCATTAAATGCCGGATGGATACTCGGAGAAGTGACCGTTCGGATCGACCCACTGGCTTCGTGGTTCATCCTAATCATTAACCTGACGTGCATCACTGCGGCCTGGTATGGACGTCACTACATGAAGGCCTACCTCGATCAGCGTCACAATCTGGCGTTACACTGGGTGCTCTTCCTGCTGTTCCACTATTCGATGTTGTTGGTTGTCACCATCCAGAACGGCATTGCTTTCCTGGTAGTTTGGGAGATCATGTCGCTCTCCTCATTCCTTCTTGTCATGTTCGAGCATACCCGGATGACGACGCTGCGGTCGGGTATCAATTACCTGGTCCAGATGCATATCGGGGCTGGTTTTCTCATGACCGCTGTCATCTGGATGTCCGCGAAGACGGGGAGTGCGGACTTCTCCTCGCTGGAAACCTTGTTCGCCCGCGAGGATGGTGTATGGCTCTTCGCGCTCTTTGCTATTGGGTTTGGGGTCAAGGCAGGATTTATCCCGTTGCATACCTGGCTGCCGCACGCCCATCCTGCGGCACCTTCCCACGTCTCGGGCGTGATGTCCGGTGTTATGGTTGCCATGGGAATATACGGTATTCTCAGGATATCCTCGTTTCTGACTACCAACATGCTGGCAATTGGCGTTATCATCTTCCTGGTATCGCTGATGACCGCGTGTTACGGAATTCTCAACGCAGCGGTCCAGCGCGACTTCAAGCGCGTATTAGCCTTCAGCACAATCGAAAATGTGGGCATCATTGGAATGGGAATTGGCATCGGCATGCTCGGGAAGTACACCGGCAACAGCACCCTCCTAAGCCTGGGATTCGCCGGGGCATTGCTTCACGTTTTGAATCATTCGTTGTATAAGCCCATGCTATTCTATGCTGCCGGAAATATCTACCAACTGACGCGGACGCGCAATATGGAACAACTCGGTGGGCTCGTCCGCAAACTACCGTATACCGCGTTCTTTTTCCTGTGCGGTGCAATTGCGATCGCGGGATTACCTCCCTTTAATGGATTTATTTCAAAGTTCATGCTGTTCTCCGGTATGATAGAGGGTTTCCGAGCAAAGGAGTTCGGCATCGGAATTATCATGATCACGGGAGTCACCGGACTCGCGCTGGTGGGCGGCATGTCGATACTGGCCTTCACACGAGTTTTCTCAATCGTTTTTCTCGGGCTGTCGCGGAACGAATCGCGCTATCAGCCTCCCGAATACATCAACAGCGGACATACACCGCTCATGATCCTCCTTCTGCTCATGTTGTTCCTCGCTATGGCACCTGCCGTGATGCTCGGCCCGCTGCAGGAAGTTATCCGGTCGTTAGCCCCTTCGATGGATGAATCGCTCTGGATTGCCAGGCTACCAGACGTGCTGTCATCACTTGGTCTTTGCTCGCTCGTACTCTTGATCATATGCGGTGCCCTGTACGGCCTTCGCCGGTTGATGACTGTCGGCAACACCGATGCGGTCGGTCCCACGTGGGGCTGTGGATACCCGGCAACGAGTTCCAGAATGCAGTATACAGGCAAGTCCTTTTCCCGAAGTCTCGCTAAACTCCTGAACTTCGTGACCGGCGAGGAACAGAAGTATACGGAGATTCCTTCCGGAGTGGTGTTCCCAACAGTACGAAGTTATCAATCCAGGTATGTCGATTTTTTTGAGAAACGTTTCATCGATAGAATACTGAATGCGATAGCTGGGGTCATCAACCGCGTTACATTCATTCACAATGGCAGGGTGCAGTATTACATCTTGTACGGGCTGATTTTCCTCCTTCTACTTTTCGCGTCCATGTGTACTAACATCAATCAATCATGATCACATTAATGACAAGTAAAGACAAGTTATGATTAGCCTGGTCCTCATACTCCTCGTCAGCTTCCTCTTCGGCGGCATCATTATCCGCACGAGAAGTTTGCTATCCGGAAGGAAAGGACCCGGGATACTTCAGCCAATGAAAGATCTGTGGCGTCTGCTGCGGAAGAATTCCGTATACAGCAGCACTACTTCCTTCATTTTCCGGATTGCGCCGACTGTGTACCTCGCAAGCGTGATCTGCGCGGTGCTCTTTATTCCCTTCGGCCGGCACCCTGCCCTGCTATCGTTCGCCGGAGACTTTATCTTCTTTACATATGTCATGGCGTTGGGAAAATTTTTCATGATCGCTTCCGCGATGGACACAGGAAGCAGCTTCCCTGGAATGGGCGCAAGTCGCGAGGCTCTCTTCTCTTTGTTAGCAGAACCTGCATTCTTGGTACTATTAGGATCCTTCGCACTCTACACAGGGCATACATCCTTCCACAGCATATTCCAGGAACTACACTTTACATCATTCTACTATACCTTCGCGGTATTGGCTGTTTGTGTGCTGGTTGTTTTTGCGATGGTAGAAAACAGTAGAATCCCCGTCGACGATCCGCGGACCCATTTGGAACTTACAATGATACACGAGGTGATGGTTCTCGATCACAGTGGGTTTGATCTCGGGTTGATCGCGTACAGCTCGCATCTCAAGTTTGCACTGTACGGTGCGATCATCGCGAACATCTTCCTCGACGCCTCCATGTCGCTCTTCTCCTCTATACTGCTTTTTGCGGCCGCACAGGTCGTGTTTGCCGGCGCCGTCGGCATCATCGAATCATTCATTGCCCGGATACGGATGAGTCATAACTCACAGTTTATTTTTTCGCTGATATCGATATCATTATTGATCTTTCTCGGCGTGCTCCTTACACTCGAAAACCAAAGCCCCAACTAAAAGATGGCAAACACCCTGTTAATCCTGATGATCGTAACATTGATCTACGTGATGGTAGCAAACCGGCTAGCCACGTACGTTGCCGTGCTCGCGGTGCAGGGGGTATTGCTATTCGCACTGACATTTGTTGAGTTGAAAGAAATCAGCGCCTTGAACCTGATCTTTGTGCTATTGGAAACAGTGGTCTTCAAGGCAATGGCCATACCGGCGTTCTTCAACTACATTATCAAACGCAATAACCTGACACGCGAAGCCGAACCCTATGTTTCCAACTTCCTGTCGATCGTCGTGATGACCACTATCATCATAGGGTCGTTTGCATTGACGGACGCGCTTCACGACGACCACCTCAAGAGCATGTTCTTCGTCGTTGCACTCTCCTCACTTTTCGCGGGTCTCTATATCATCGTGTCGAGGCGAAAATTAATTACGCACGTCATGGGGTTTCTCATCATTGAGAACGGGGTATTCGTTCTTTCGCTGGCGGTCGGAAGCGAAATACCCATGATCGTCAATATTGCGATCATGCTCGACATATTTGTCAGCGTATTGTTGCTTGGCGTCTTTGTAAACCGGATCGGAGACGTGCTCAAGGAGCACAATGTTGAGCAACTGACCCAACTTAAGGACTGATTGTCATGATGATAACTTACCTGATATCAGCCCTGGTAACCGCCCTGATCCTGTTTGTCATCAGAAACAGAACGATCGGAAATCTTGCTATCGGGTGCTTTCTTGCGGCTCAATGGACGCTGACGGTTGCTGCGTACCAAAACAAAGGAGAGACAACTGCCTCATACTTCACATTTGATGCATTAGGTATCCTCTTCCTCGGAGCATTGAGCCTCGTCTGCGTCCCCGCATTCTACCATAGCCATGTTTTTTTTAACACACGTAGAAACGTCGCGCGTGAACGTGCCATCTATTATGCGTCAATGGTCGTGCTCGTCACATCGATTAGTGCTGCCTACCTGTCAAATCATATCGCGGTGACATGGGTATTCATCGAATTAACCACACTCAGTGCGTCGGCTTTGATTTACCATAACCGCAACGAGCGAACCCTGGAAGCGACCTGGAAGTATGTATTCGTTGCATCGGTCAGCATCACGATGGTATTCATCGGCATTCTGCTGTTGACCGTGGCTGCCCAGGACCGCGGATTTTCGGATCTCTCGTATCGCGCCCTGGTCCTGCACGCCTCCGACCTTGATCCGTTTTGGCTAAAACTGGCATTCGCCTTCATCTTCACCGGATTTACGGTTAAAGCCGGACTTGTTCCAATGTATACGGTGGGGATCGATGCCAAAGACAAAGCACCGGCTCCCGCCGGGGCCCTCCTCGCCAGTGTGCTGGTGAACGTTGGGTTCATTGGCATCTTCCGTTACTACGAAGTGATCAATCACACCGCTATCGCGAAATGGGCCGACAACGTGCTGATCTTCGCGGGCCTCCTGTCCATCTTCATATCCGCGGTCTACATTGTGCGCGTTAAGAACCTCAAACGCATGCTTGCGTACTCGGGGATGGAGCACATGGGCATCACCATGCTTGGACTTGCAGCCGGCGGTTCGGGATATTTTGCCGCGATGCTTCACCTGATCCTCCATACGTTTGCCAAACCAGCAATGTTCTTTCAGGTAGATCAGATCTACCGAATATACCGCAGCAAAAGCATCTATGATATCGGAAACTATTTTCGCTACCATACTTCCGGAGCAATCGTGTTATTGATTGCATTCTTTGTTATCTCAGCGATACCGCCCTCTGGAATGTTCGTCAGCGAATTTATGATATTCCGGTCGCTATTTACCTCCGGCAAGATGTGGATCATGGTCGCTGTGCTCCTGCTTCTGACTGTAATCATCGCATCACTCGGGAGGAATGTATTCAAGATGTTATTTATCCCCACCGCGACGTTGGGTGACGAATTTCCACGAACAATTCATCCCCGGGAAACGATCAGCCAGTTTGTTTTACTCGGTCTCGCGGTGTACCTCGGATTTAATCCACCTGTCGAATTGGTCGACCTCATAACAGAGGCTACCAGAAACCTGAACAACGTATGACACGCCTGGCTACTATTGCAAACAACTCGGTGGTTCGGCTGGCCGAAATACCTCTACTGGCCTATGATGAATTCCTTGCGATCAATACCGGGCTGCTTCAGACGGAGTCGAAACATTGTGTTTCCTACTTTGGTCTCAGACAGGACGATCTACTAAAAGTAATATGTGCTATTGCGGATGATGATGAGGCTACCATTACAATCTCATCAGCTGAAATTGAAATCAGTCGCACGTATCCTTCTCTAACCGCGCAGCACGCTCCACTTCACATCTTCGAAAGGATACTACACGAGAGCTTCGGTGTTCGCTACTCCGACCACCCGTGGTTGAAACCCGTGCGATACCCCAGTGATCGATCCGCCAGGGAAAGTACAATAGAACAGTACCCCTTTTATCAGATACACAGCGAAGATCTTCACGAAGTTGGTGTTGGACCCATTCACGCCGGCATCATCGAGCCGGGGCATTTTCGTTTCATCTGCAACGGTGAACAGATTCTGCACCTCGAGATTCAACTTGGCTACCAGCACCGGGGAGTTGAGAGTCTGTTGGAGCGTTCTCCCGCGCTGTTGCAGCGAACGTTACTCGCCGAATCTATTGCCGGAGACAGCGTCGCCGGCCACACGGTTGCTTTTGTCAATGCCTGGGAAGCCCTATGCGGATTTCAGGCAACGCGGGAAATACAGTTTGCGCGTACCCTCGCGCTCGAGTTAGAGCGCATTGCTGTTCACACAGGGGATCTTAGCGCCATCTGTGCCGACATTGGCTATCAACTCGGAAGCGCTGTGTTTGCAAGACTGCGAACACCCATCATCAACTTTCTTCAGGAGTGGTGCGGCAACCGGCTGGGCAAAGGAATGATCCGACCCGGGATGAATCCATGGTACTTTACGGAAGATCTCGCATCCCAACTTGCACGCGTACTTGCCGCGTACGAACGCGACCTGCAACAGATGTGGAACAAGTTTCACGATGTTCCCCCTGCGATGGCGCGACTTGAAAAGACTGGCGTCGTGTCGCGCGAAACCGCCAAAACACTGGGATCGGTCGGCATGGCAGCGCGGGCAAGCGGAATCGCGCGCGACATCCGTGTATCTCATCCGCACGATATCTATCGGGACATCCCGGTAACAACCGTGGTCAAACACCATGGGGATGTTTACTCCCGAACGCAACTGCGTTTTGAAGAAATCGTTCACTCGATTGGCTTTATCCGAACGATCCTGGCGACCCGACCCGAAAAAGAGGATGTGCAACAGCTCTCGGCGCCAGCCGCTAACTCCCTTGCCATATCTCTTTCCGAAGGCTGGCGCGGCGAAATCTGTCATTGCATCGTCACCGGTGCGCAGGGAGAAATCGTCCGCTATGTCGTGAAAGATCCGTCCCTGCACAATTGGCCGGCGGTTGCGATGGCGGTCAGGAACAACGAGATATCGGACTTCCCTGTCTGCAACAAGAGTTTTAACTTAAGTTACTGCGGTCACGATTTATGATCTATTGACGATGATTGAGAACATCAAAATTTTACTTAATCAGGGTCGGCAATCAATCCCTGATCCACTGCGAGCTGAGGTGCCCGGCGTCTTCCGTGGAATTCCGGTGCTGACATCAACCCCCAACGACATCGACCTGAAGGCCTTCTGCCCGACGGGCGCGATCGAGGTCGCACCGCTAAGGCTTGATCTCGGACGCTGCTCATTCTGCGGAGACTGTGCTCGCGTCTTTCCAGAGAGTGTACGGTTTTCCAAAGACTGGCGAATGGCGTCAAATGACCGAAGCGCACTGGTTGTCGAAGAGGGTCCTCAAAAGACTATCGCCCTGAACCCTGCGCTTGTCCGCCGGGAAATCGCGGGCTTCTTCCGTGGTTCGTTGAAGCTCCGCCAGGTTTGCGCTGGCGGTGATAATAGCAGTGAATTGGAACTGAACGCATCCGGGAATGTTAATTTCGATATCAGCCGATACGGCATTGACTTCGTCGCCTCACCGAGACATGCGGATGGGATCGTTATTACAGGGCCGATCACATCCAACATGGCAAATGCACTTCGTATCTGTTACGACGCTATACCAACGCCCAAACTCGTTGTCCTCGTCGGGACCGACGCCATTAGTGGAGGCATGTTTGCCAATAGCCCAGCCGTTGACAGGACATTTCTGGAATCGGTTCATATCGACCTCTACGTTCCCGGAAATCCCGTCCACCCCCTCACCTTTATCAAGGGCATACTCGAACTGATCCGGGTCCGCAGGTAATCCGGGCGCCGATTCCCATTCACCATATGGGGAATCTGGTCCCGGTTTGGGACAATATTCTGGGTCTTTCTCTGGACGAAAACGTTTGCAATTCCCAAACTTCGCGCTGGCATTACAAATGCGATGTCAGGTGGTATGAAGGAACATTTTGTCACAATTTCCCAGATGAAGGAGCGACTCGCGGAGATTGCAGGATCGAATTTTTCGATAACATTTACACTTCGAAACGGAAGCGCCCTAGACCGATACCTACGCGGGTTCGCTGATCAACAACGCAACATTGTGCTTATATCGGAGAATGCACATACTCTCGCACTTGAGATCCTGGAAATAAAAGATATTCAAACCGTCGAATTCGGCGGATCGGATTCGGACATCGAACGCACGCGACTGCGTGTCTCCAGCGGTTTCAGGTCTCTACGGAACCTAAAGAAACCCTGACCCGCCTTGCGATCTGTGATTGTTCCGGTGACTCGCGAGATATAGCTATCTTTCGCCGAAATACCGACGTATAGCTGTATGGTGGACATCAAAGACGTGACGATTGCCCGGGCGGGAAGAACACTGTTTACAAACCTTAATTTCAGCATCCGGAAAGGCGAACATTGGGTTATCCAGGGGAACAACGGCGCTGGAAAAACCACGCTTCTCCAACTTGTCGCAGGTGCCCTGACACCTCTTAGAGGTACAATCAACCATTCGTTCATCGTCGGCGACGACTGGGATACTCGCTACCAGCAGCGCATGGAGCGGATCCATTTTATCCCCACGCACTGGATGCAATCCGCGCTTAGCGGCGCCGGTGAGGTATATTACCAACAGCGCTATTACAGTATTGACGAAACCGGCATTCCAAAGGTCTCCGAAATCTTCGGTGAGGATCTCGAAAAATTGTCGTCGCTGAAATTTCCAGACAACTTCAACATTCACCGACTTCTCACACTTCCTATCACACGATTGTCAAACGGGCAGCTCAAGAAAGTCATCATCCTGCGACAGCTCGTCAGAAACATTCCCACGCTACTAATCCTCGACTATCCCTTTGATGGCCTGGATGCAGAGAGCAGGATGGATCTCTGTGACTTTATAGACGACATCGCTACACGATTTGGCATCCACATCCTGCTGACAGAACACGGGGACTCACTGCCTTCCGTCATCAATCGGCGACTCGTTCTCGAGAACTTCGAAATCCGGGAAATCGCTGATATCGTCCCACAAAGGCAGGTGGCTTCCATCCCACCCCGCACCCCGGGGCCGATCGGGTCGTCGGGAGATCCGATAGTCGAAATGCGCAATGTCACCATCTCATACGGGGGAACAACGATCATTTCAAACCTCAACTGGCGAATCCAAAAGGGTGAACGTTGGGCGTTGACGGGAAAGAACGGCTCTGGAAAAACCACGCTCTTCAGCCTCATATTCGCCGATCATCCCATGGCGTATAGCCAGCAGGTATTTCTCTTTGGAAAACGCCGCGGCTCAGGAGAATCTATTTGGGACATCAAGGAACGAATCAACTATCTCGGGCCGGAGCAAATACACTTCCTCAACCATCGGACACGGTTGTCTACAGGACGATCATACATCACCGGACAAAAGCACAGTGATCCCGAGCGTCTCAACAATCTCATCACCTCTTTCTCAGCCGAGGAATACATTGACGTACCAATGGCAGAGCTTTCGTCCGGGCAATTGCAAATGGTGCTACTGATGAATATGTTTCTCGACGATAAAGAACTGCTGTTGCTAGACGAGCCGTTTCAGTTTCTCGATCCGGAAAATCACGACAGGATCACGCAATATCTCAATCACTACCTCAATGAAAACGTGACCCTCATCATGATCACACACCACGAAAAGGACGTGGCGAGATGGACGCAGTTGAGGAAAGTCCTTTGACCGCAACCCCCTATGAGCAGCGTCTCGTGTGGATCGCGAGTACCCACTCGCGCTTGCCACAGACCGGGCACACGGCCCCGCCCGTCTTTTGCTCAGAAGTATATCCACAATTAGCGCAGGAATACACCCCCTCTGCAGGGATTACCGTGCTCTTTTTCTCAAACAAGCGCGGCAAAAGCGGAAGTCCGGGGCGGACTTCCTCGTCGGTGAAGTAAAACACGCTGACACTTCCTGAAGGCTCCAGAAACGCATACCTGACCTGCCCCAAATGCTCAACTGACTTGAGACGGAGCTCAGAAAAAAATTCATCCTGAGCGATATCCTCCTTCTGAAATTTCACGACCGAGAAGACGCCATCTTCGATCAACAGCACTGCGGAACCCTCCAATAACTGCTCAATACGCCTGCTCCTTCCT
>JBIQJZ010000100.1:0-13437 GCA_044507115.1 Flammeovirgaceae bacterium
GTCTGAGAAGAGCGCTATGCGGGATATTGAGAGGAGCCGATGGCATAAGGCCGAGGCGAAACTGCGGCGATCGTTACAGCGTGATTCGACTAACGCTTCCGCCCGCTACGTGTTGGCGATCTTTTACTTTTCTCCGGAGAACCCGGCTTTTAATCTTGACTCGTCGTATCGTCATGTCGTCACGGCACTGACGGACTTAACATACCTAACGGCACGGGAGCGGGAGAAACTCAGGCGTGCGGGAATCGATAGCGCAAGCTTAGTCGATTTGAGAAGTGGCATCGAAACCGTGGCGTTCAAAGTTGCGAACGAGAACAATACCGAGGATTCTTACGTGGAGTTCTTGAGCCGATACCCGACGGCCACTCAGCGTGATCTCGCCATACAGTTGCGCGATGAGGTTGCTTATCAGGATGCGCGCAACGAAAATACGGCAGAAGCATTCCTTAGCTATGTGACGCGCTACCCGGAGTCTGAGCGCGTAGCCGATGCCACGGAACAGTACTACCATCTGCTCTATCGCGCGAGGACACGGGATGGTCGGTTGAAGAGCTTTGAATCATTTCTTGCCGATCATCCTGACACACCCTACAGGGCGGAGATCTATCGGAATATTTTTGAAATCACAACCGCGGATGGCAGTGTCGCGAGCTTTCTGTCGTTCATGAATCGATATCCTGTTAGTGAGCTGGTGGTTCTGGCAGGCCAGCTGGCGTTTCATTTGCTTGCCGATGACGAGGATGCAATATGGCCCTCAGAATTTTTGAATGACTCACTGAACAACCTGCTCGCGATCAACCGCTCATTTCTGGTTCCGTTCCTGACTGGCGACCGTTTTGGGTTTATGGATGAACACGGAAACGAGGTTCTCCGTGCACAGTACTCCGAGATTCACGACGACTACCTTTGCGGCCGGGTTTTCGACGAGGTACTGATTGTTGACAATAAACTTGTCGACCGGAATGGCACGGTGCTTCACGAAGGGGACATAGCCGAGGTTGTCGATATTGGCGCGGGCTTCCTGCTCGTGGAAGCGACCGAAGGCCTGCGGTTGATACACAAGTCGGGCTTCGAACCTGTCCCCGACATCGATGACGCTCGCGTCATTGCCCGCACTTTTCTTGCAGTCAAGAAATCAAATCGGTGGTTCGCGTACGCCTTCACGGGCAGGTTACTGGACGACCGATCGTGGGATGACATCACGGAGATGCGAGATCTTGTTGTGTTTACGCGCGATAGCAGCAAATTCATTATCTCAATAAAGGACATGGGAAATGGTGCCGAAGGTGACCCCCTCCCATTGTCAGAGCCGTTTGAGGAGCTCAGGCTGTGGCCGGGCGGACTGATCTGGGGGAAGTCTGGCCAATTCGAAGGTGTGCTGAACCAATCAATGAAGACCGTCATCCGGTTCGATCGTCACATTCTTACACGGGCTCCCTTCGGAGCGACGGCACAGGTACCCAATGGTGTCGTTGTGTACAACCTGTCCGGGAGGAAGTCAACGGTATTCGACAGGGTGTCACTGCTGGCCGGTCATGTCGGCGTCAAAAAGAATGGGTCGTGGTTCCTGTATGATCCCGCTCAACATACCATCCATCAGAGACCCTATGACTCACTGCGTGCCGAGGGTGCTTTCGTTGTTGGTACACGCGCGGATAGTGTACATGTGTGGTTCAGGGACAAGGTGTTTCGATCATTCTACCGGCCCGGCCGGATTGGTTTTGTTCCGGGGCATGACTCTACTTCTTTCCTGACCGTGCAGGTGAAAGGTCAGCAGAGTAGCGTGTTCGATCTCGCGGGAAGACATTTGTTTTCCGCAAGCTTTGACGCGCTTGAGTATACCGGCGAAGGTCTATTCGTGGTGACGCGGCGTGATCGGAAAGGACTTGTCGACGGTGCTGGAAAGGTCAGGCTTCCCGCAGAATACGACGCAATCGGCACCGCGCAAAACGATGTGGTGTTTACGCTTAAAAACAAAAAGTTTGGTGCTTATCACACGCGAATGAGTAAGCTTATCAAACCACTGTACGACCGCAATCCCGTTCCGTATGGTGCGACATGCGTCGTTGCGTACAAGAATGGTTACTATGGGTTTCTTGGGTGGGATAACAAATCGCTAAGCGGTTTTGAGTTCGATGAGGTCAGCTACTGGACCGAGTCGCTGGCATTCGTAAGACAAGGCTCGTTGTGGTCGATCTTCGACCTGACTACCGGGCGGAAGGTGGAGGCTGACATTCGGAATATCAAGATAATCGGTGAGACAACTTCCGGTAAACTCGCGGTCATTCAGAAAGGCGAATACTTCGGGGTGATCTCCAGTCAGGGGCGAGTGGTGTTACCCACGGCATTCTCCGCAATCATTAATCTGGGAACGCCCGATACCCCGCTTTACTTTACGGAGAAACAAGGGCCGGAGGCATCCCAATATGTGGTTGCATATTACGATCGGACGGGCGAACTGGTCCGCCAGGAAACATATGAGGATGTCGCGGACCATGACAGAATTTACTGTGAGGACTGACCCCGGTGCGTCTTTTGAACAGCTGTTACCGACCATCACTTGTTTTAGTCGGCTATCTCTTTGTTGCTGCGTTTCCTTGCGGAGATCAGGTAAATTGCGACCCTCATGTGCCTTTTACGAATTATTCCAACCTAATATGAAACGTTTGATTTTGATCGTTGCTGTGCTGGTCTCCGCCGGAGCTTATGCGCAGCAGAAGGGAGATGCCCGGCCCCCAAAACTCGTCGTCGGGATTGTAGTTGACCAGATGCGACACGAATACTTGTACCGCTTTCGACCGCACTTCGGAAACGGGGGATTCAACCGGATGATGAACGATGGCTTCGTTCTGAAAAACGGACACTACAACTACGCGCCAACGGTTACAGGACCTGGTCACGCCTCGGTATATACCGGGTCGACGCCAGCTATCCACGGTATCATCAGCAATGATTGGTACGATAAGGAGTCCGGGACCAACGTCAACTGTATTGAGGATAAGAATTACACCGTCGTGGGTGTTGAGTCGGGCAACGGCGAAGTGTCACCAGCCCGTATGCTCTCGACTACTGTGACTGATGAACTAAAGCTTTTCACGCAGAAACGTGCTAAAGTTATTGGGATGTCGATGAAGAATCGCGGTGCTGCACTTCCCGCGGGGCATCTTGCCGACGGCGCTTACTGGTATGATGGAAAGTCCGGACGGTTCATCACAAGCACGTACTATATGACCAAACTACCTGACTGGGTTGAGAAGTTCAATCGCCGGAACCTTCCCGAACAATATATCCAGCGTGGATGGAACACGCTGATGCCGCTTGATAAGTATGTTCAAAGCGGCCCCGACGACTCTCCGTATGAGAGACCTCCCGGTGGAAAGTCCAAGCCAGTATTTCCTTACGATCTCAAGACTCTGCGCAAACCCAATGACTACGGCATTATCGGTGCGACTCCTTATGGAAATGAGTATCTCACAGAGTTTGCAAAGGCAGCCCTCGAGGGAGAAAATCTCGGCGCGGATGATATCACCGACTTTCTGACGATTTCGTTTTCTTCGACGGATGCGCTGGGCCATGGTGTAGGAC
Organism: Flammeovirgaceae bacterium; assembly: GCA_044507115.1. Lineage (GTDB taxonomy): Bacteria > Bacteroidota > Bacteroidia > Cytophagales > Cyclobacteriaceae > Chryseosolibacter. The sequence goes on from JBIQJZ010000100.1 coordinate 3,586, forward strand.
CGAACGCTGTCGAAATCCAGGATATGTATATGAGGCTCGACAGGAACATCGAGGACCTCCTTAAGACCCTCGACGCAAAGGTGGGCGCTGGTAATTACACTGTATTCCTGACGGCTGACCACGCCGTGGCGGAAGTAGCGCAATACCTGAAAGACAACCGCGTTCCCGCGGGCTATGCCAATCTGGCCAAACTTAAGACGGACCTGAACGATCATTTGCGCCAATACTTCCCCGGCAAGGATGTCGTGGGAACGTTCAGCGCAGGACAGATCTTCTTCGACCACAGCGTGTTTGACGATGACCCGAAGACATCCGGTGTGCAACTACTGATCGCAACTGAACTGACCGTCAACTTTCTTCTGAAGCAGGAAGGCATCGCGAATGCATACTCACAGAACGTTCTCCGGCAGAGTGATTTTGCAGAAGGAGGAGTAAAGGGTATGGTTGTGCGCGGGTATCATCCCAAGCGTGGAGGCGATATCGTCATTGTGCTGGAACCCGGGTGGTATCCCGGTACTTCTCCAACGGGAACTACTCATGGTTCACCGTGGGCCTATGACACACATGTGCCTATGCTCTTTTATGGGAATGGTATCAAGAAGGGGTCCTCGGTCAGGTACTATCGCATCACCGACATCGCGCCGACGATTTCAGCTTTGTTGAACATCAAATTTCCTTCAGGATGTATGGGCCAACCCGTGGCAGAATTGTTTGAATAAAGAATTCATTTGCTATATTTCTGCCTTGGTCTCTGATGTGGAGACCCAGAATTCGTTGAATGAGCCAACAAAAATTCAAGGCTGAACTATCACTTTGGGATGCCACCATGGTCGTTGCCGGTTCCATGATTGGTTCCGGCATCTTTATCGTCAGTGCTGATATCGTCAGGAACGTTGGCAGCGCGGGCTGGCTGATCGCTGTCTGGGCGATCACTGCGGTAATGACAATAATCGCTGCCGTGAGTTATGGTGAGCTCAGCGGGATGTTTCCGAAGGCAGGCGGGCAGTATGTATACCTGAAGGAAGCGTATAACCCCCTCGTTAGCTTTCTCTACGGCTGGAGTCTTTTCGCGGTCATTCAGACGGCGACCATCGCTGCGGTTGGGGTAGCCTTCGCAAGGTTCTCGGCGTATCTGTTTCCATGGATGAGTGAAAGCAATATCCTGGCGGATTTCGGGCTCGTCGACATCTCCGCGGCTCAGGTCTCGGCCATTGCGCTCGTCGTTTTTCTGACATGGGTCAATACGCGAGGTATCCGCGAGGGCAAACTCGTACAGACGACCTTCACAATTTCCAAGTTGCTGGCGCTGTTCGGTCTGATGATCTGCGGATTCCTCTTCGTCAAGGAAGGATTCTGGAATCAGAACTGGCAAACGGGATTCACGGCCATGCAGGATCTCGGGGAAGGCGGGGGAGGGAAAACACCCTCTGGCTGGATTCCCATCAGCGGAGTGACTTTGCTCGGTGCCGTGGCCGCGGCGATGGTAGGATCACTTTTCAGCAGTGACGCCTGGAACAATGTAACCTTCATTGCAGGTGAGATCAAGAACCCTCAGCGGAATATCGGTCTCAGCCTATTCCTGGGGACACTGATCGTGAGTGTCCTTTATATCGCCACAAATCTTATGTATCTGCGGGTGTTGCCGCTCGATGAGTTGGCCTTCCCGCAATCCGACCGGCTTGCCGTCGCTGCCGCAGATCAGATCTTCGGAAGCACCGGGATGTACATTATCGCCATTCTCATTATGATTTCTACGTTCGGCTGCAACAACGGACTGATTCTCGCGGGTGCAAGGGTGTACTATACCATGGCTAGTGATAAGCTATTTTTTCGCCGTGCGGGAGAGCTCAACAAGAACGCAGTTCCGGCTTGGGCGTTGTGGGCCCAGTGCGTGGTGGCATCGCTGCTCTGCTTAAGTGGCGAGTATGGAAACCTCCTCGATATGATTTCGTTTGTCGTGGTGATATTCTATACCCTCACGATCGCCGGTATTTTTGTCTTGCGAAAAAAGCGACCTGACGCGCCAAGACCTTACAAGGCATTTGGGTATCCTGTGCTTCCATTCATTTACATCCTTATGGGGATAACCTTCTGCACGTTGTTGATTATCTACAAGCCAGCCTTTACGTGGCCGGGACTGATCATCACGCTTGCGGGTATTCCGATTTACTTCTTTGCTATGTCGGGCAGGCTGAAAGCCTGACCGCCAGCATCAGGCTTTCAGTTGCGCCGCGAGTATAGCGAGGCCGTCCTCGAATGAGTGCGGTTCGTATCCCAGATCCTTTCTAGCCTTGTCAATTATGAATCCTGTGCGAGCAGGACGACGGGCGGGTTGTTTGAAACGCGTGGAATCTGTCGGCGTGATCAGGGATTTGTCAAGATGGAAGAAGTCGGCGGTACGGATGGCGATGTCATACGGCGTCATGAAATCTTTTCCAGAAATATTGTAGATGCCTTTGGCGTGTTTCGTGGCGGCGAGGTAGCAACCCATCGCAAGGTCTTCGGCCAGCGTCGGCGTTCGCCACTGGTCATTCACAACCTGAATACCTTTATTCGCTTCCAGGCTGTTCTTTACCCATAAGACAATATTTGAACGACTCATGTCGTGAGTGATGCCGAATACCAGGACTGTCCGCAGGATACTCCAGGATATCGAGCTTTCCTGGATCACTTTCTCGGCAGCCAGTTTACTTTCGCCATAGAAGTTGACCGGGCCGGGAGTTGCAAGCTCGTCGAGTGGGCCGTGACTGCCATCAAAGATGAAGTCGGTCGATACATGAACAAGGTGAATAGATAGCGCTTCGCAGCAGGATACGAGATTCTCCACAGCTGTGACATTGGCCTTCCAGCAGGCCTCCCGTTGTGTCTCGCAATCATCCACCTGCGTCATCGCTGCCGTGTTGATGATAACATCCGGTCTTGTGAGGCGAAGCACATTTTCAACATTGGGACGGTCGGCGATGTCCATCGAATGAAATTCGCCGCGGTTGATGTTAAGCACCGATGCTCCCCGCGCAGTTGCGATAAGATAGATTTCGTCATCCTGCTGCAGAAGCCCGGTGAGCTTCTGACCCAGCAAGCCGTTGGATCCTGTTACCAATACTCGCATATCGCGGTCAGTCTTCGGGGTACGTGTAGCCGAAGGTTTTCTCGATCTGCTTTCTCGGCATTTCTTCTACAGAGATCACCATACGGACATCTTCAAGTGGTCTGTCGTGCATATCACGGGGAGCTGCGGCAATCTTGTCAATGACTTCGAGCCCGCTGATAACCTTTCCAAAGACTGTGTACTGGCCGTCGAGGTTGGGAGCTCCACCGAGTGTCGTATAAGCCTTAAGAACCTCGGGTGCAATCTCCTTCTCTAGCGAAATACCGAGCTGCTGCTCCACGATCGGGCGCAGGTCACTGAGATACTTCTGGAATCCATGCTGGTCGCCTTGCTGAGCGAATGTATTGATCGAGTCGAGGTAGTGCTTGTTCTCAGGCTTTTGAAAGAACTGTTGCAGGGCGGTATTGAACCGATGGGGATCGGTCTTCAATTGTTCCTCTGTTTGCTTGGTGCCCTGCACAATGTAGAACTGGCTACCACTCGACGCCTTTTGTGGATTCACCTGGTCTCCAAGACGCGCCGCCGACAATGCTCCTTTCTCATGAAAAAATTTGGGATTGAATTCGGCGGGTATGGTATACGAAGGACCTCCATTTCCAAGACGCTGACCGCGAGGGGCATTCTTTGATTCCGGATCTCCGCCCTGGATCATGAAGCCCTCGATTACACGATGGAACAGAAGGCTGTCGTAGTAGTGCTCCCTTGCAAGCTTAAGGAAGTTCTCCTTGTGTTGAGGAGTTTCATCGTAGAGAATGGCAACCATGTCTCCGAAATCGGTCTTAATAGTTACCACGTGATCAGTTTTTTGGGCGCATCCGGTCATAAGAGTAGTCACAATCGGGAAAATTACTAATAATAAGCGTTGCATGGTTAAGTGTTGGTTTTTATTTCTGGTTGCTGGCTCCATCGTCCGCCATCTTCCGTCTTATCTCGTGCAATATTTTGTCACCACCCATTGCCAAGACTTCATGGGCAACGTTCTTGCCAAGGTCCTTCCCTTCCTCCGCAGGTGCCGATCGCTTTATCTTGACAACTTCTCTTCCGTCCAGCGAGATGATCCCGGCTTTGAGTGTTACCGTGTTCCCGTCCAGCCAGGCATAGCCGAAGGAAGGGATGCTGCATCCACCCTGTAGTTTCTTGAGGAATGCCCGCTCGGTGCGCAGACAGAACTCCGTCTCCTGATGGTTTACCCATCGTCGAATCACTTCTTTCTTCTCGAAGCTCAGTTTTTTGTGGCTTTCGACGGCGATACTTCCCTGGCCAACCGGGGGAACGAAGTAGCTCGTTTCGATACGTTCGGTGATGAGGTGGTCGTAACCCATACGATGTACGCCGGCATATGCGAGAATAAGTGCGTCGCAGGCACCGGCCTCCAGTTTTGCGAGCCGCGTTTGCAAATTGCCCCGTACCGCGACGGTGTTGGCGTTGGGGTAGAAGTGTTTGACGAATGCTACCCGCCTTGTCGAAGAGGTGCCGATGGTAATACTGTCGTTCTCGAGACTGAAGTTTTCATTCGTACTAATAACTACATCATTGACAATCTCCCGTTCGGTGAAGGCGAGTACTTCCAGTTCGTCAGGAATGGTCGAGGCGATATCTTTCGCGCTGTGCACCGCAATGTCGATGCTGCCGTCCAGCAATCCCTCCTCGATCTCTTCGGTAAAAACGCCTTTGCCTCCGATCTTTGCGATCGTGACTTCAAGCATTTTGTCGCCGCGGGTTTCGATTGGTACAATCTCCGTCCGATAGCCGGACGGTGCGATCAGGCTGGCGACGTGATTCGCCTGCCAAAGGGCAAGTTTGCTGCCTCGGGTTCCTATGCGTATTGTTTGATTCATGTTAGTTCCTAAACATCCTCGACATCTTCAGCGATACATCGAGGAAGATCATCTTGGCGCTTCCGTTGCGCTCCAGGTGATAGCCTGCATCGTTGAGCAGCTGACATGACTGCTCAATCCTATCAATTGTAAAATACCTGCTGAATTTTCCGACGAACTCCCGCTCTTCACCTTGCGTGCGGTTGATGTCGTCCGCGCCGGCATTTATCAGCAGGGTTTCGCGCATCATGTTAAGACTATAGGAAACGACGTTGCGCTGGGCCAGTTTGTCAAGCCCGTGGAATGCGTCGGCCAGCGAGACCAACTCGTCGTACCGGTTTCCATGGCAGGCGCGCATCCACGTAGCAAAAAATGATGCGTTGCTGTTCTCCGGGCGATCAATCAGCCGCAATGCAAGATTGATATTTCCGTCGGCAAGCTGCACGATCTGCTGCGCCGCCGCGCTGGCAACACCTGCCGTATCGCGGAGGTAAGTGGCCAGGTCGTCATCCGCGAGCAATGGAATGGTTGTTATCTGAGTCCTCGAGATAATCGTCGGCATCAACTGATCCGCGGCGTTGGTCACCAGGATGAAATAGGTATTCGGCGCCGGTTCTTCCAGAATCTTCAGTATGCCGTTCGCGGCAGCGGCGTGCATACTCTCCGGCTGCCAGATGATCATCACCTTGTTCGGGCTTTCAAACGGCTTTAGCGCGAGGGTCTTGATAATCTCTCGACTGGCATCTCTGGAAATAATCGAAAGCTTGTCCTCGCCGCCGTAGTGGTTGCACCAATCGTCGAGGTCACCAAACGGCTGCTCCAGCAGGAACGACCGCCATGACTTCGTAATCTCCGCCCTTAACCGCTCCTCGTCTTTTTCTCCCTTGACATTGCTAAGTGGGAAGACGAAGTGCGTATCAGGATGTATATACTTGGCGCTCTTGGAGCACGCGGCACAAGTTCCACAGGAATCGACGCCTCTGTTCTCGCAATGGAGGTACGAAGCGTAGGCCAGTGCCATGGGAAGGTTGAGTGCGCCCTTTGCACCGACGAACAATTGAGCGTGTGCGGCATGGTTGGTCCTTACCGCCTCGGTCAACAGTCGTTTTACGTCTGCCAGTCCGGGTATGTCCTGAAATCTCATGATCTAAGCCACTGTCTTACGGTCCCACATCCGGTGAAGCGCTGTCATTTCATAGACATGTTCCAGGATGCTCAATTCGACCTGATCGAGTTCTTTTTGTCGCCGCTCCATTGCCTTGCTCGCGGTTCTCATCGCTCGTTCGAATTGGTAGGTTGTGATCCCTCCCGCACCTCCCCACGAAAAAGACGGAATATAGTTCCGGGGAAATCCATTGCCAAATACATTCGATGACACGTCCACAACAGTTCCGGTATTAAACATTGTATTAATACTGCATTTGCTGTGATCACCCATCATCAGTCCGCAGAATTGAAGGCCGGTTTTTACAAAGCAATTCTCCGCATGACTCCACACTTTCACCTCATCGAACGTATTCTTAAGGTTTGAGGTATTCGAGTCAGCGCCGAGATTACACCATTCGCCTACCACGGAGCATCCGAGGAAACCGTCATGTGGTTTGTTGCTGTAGGCGAAAAGAACCGAGTTGCTTACCTCGCCGCCCACTTTGCAATAAGGACCGATCGTCGTATCACTTCGCATCTTCCCGCCCATGTTGATGTGCGCACCTTCACACAGCGCGAATGTCCCGCGGATGATGGCGCCTTCATCTATTATACTATTCCGGCCCAGATAAACCGGGCCGTTTTCGGCGTTGATGATCGCCGCTCTTGAGTTGACACCTTCTTCGACGAAAAGGTTCTCCTCGCCGTAAACTACGGTGTGCCTATCTGCCAGGACCGCGGATTTGCGCCCCCTGGTGATCAGTTGGAAATCAGCCTTGATCTGGGCTCCGTTTTCGCGAAAGATCTTCCAGGGGCGGTCGATCACCGTGACCGGCTGCGCGTATTCCACGGTGTTCGCGGTGGTCATGTCTCCCTCCGGATTGCGCGAAGCGATCAACAGTTGGTCCCGTACAAGAAAGTAGCCGGAAGGTAGAGCACTCACCGCGTCGACAAGAGATTCGTCCGGGCAAACCGCTCCGTTGATCAGCAGGTTGTCGTCTGAGTCAAGATGTGGAAACTTCTTTGCCAGATAACCGGCTGTCTTAAATGATGCCGGAGCGTTAAGCCATTTTTCCCATTTCTCCCGGATGGTCAGAATCCCTACGCGAACCGCCGCCGCCGGCCGCGTGTACGTGAAGGGCAGGAGGTGTATCCTGATGATAGGGTCGTCGAAGAGAATGATGGTCATCCTGTTGCCATAGTTGGGTCTATTGTCCCGCCCCGAGCCGGGGCGGTATCAGCGAAGCAAAAATAAAATAAAAAAGGTCTTCAGGACGAAGACCTTCTCACAGTGCTTATTTGAAGAGTAATTAAGCTTTCTTTTGGTATTTGTTCTTGAATTTCTCGACGCGACCTGCAGTGTCCACGAAGAGCTTCTTGCCGGTAAAGAACGGATGAGATGCTGAACTCACCTCCACTTTGATCACGGGATATTCCTTGCCATCCTCCCATTTGATGGTCTCCTTCGGAGTCTGGGTTGAGCGGCTCAAAAACTTGAAATCACTGGAGGTATCCCAGAAAACCACGTCTTTGTACTCCGGATGTATGCCTTTTTTCATGTCTGTTATTTGCGTTTACCCTAAAAGGACTGCAAAGATAGGGACGCGGGCCCGAAATGCAATATCCTTCCTGACTTTTGTTCCAAACCGATTTGACGTACTTTTGGTTCCAAAATGGAACCGTCATGAATATCACCCTGAAAAATATTCCCCCGGCCGTGTACCAGGCACTAAAGGCACGGGCGAAGGCCAATCACCGGAGTATAAACAGCGAAGTTCTCTATTCACTTCGGACCGTCCTGGGATTGCGCGAAACAGCGGAACTCAACCACCTCCTGGAGCAGGCACGTGCAGTACGGGGTCAAATAGCCGCTTTGTCGGGGGGCCAACGTGGCGAGGTGGGATGATTGTAGCTGATACAAGCCTATTACTGTGCCTTTGGGTGCCTTCCGAGCGGAGTGATGTTTCGGAAAAAGTTTATCATTGTGACCCCGTTTGGATTGCCCCGGCATCTTGGCGGGAGGAATTCCGAGACCACCTGGTCCACCATATGCGGCAGGGTGTTCCCCTCGAGTTGGTGAAAACGGCGATGACACAGGCGGAAGACTTGATGAGCGCGCACGAATACGACGTGGATTCTTTTGATATTTTGCAGCTTTCCGCCGTGTCAGGCTGCAGCGCGCGTGACTCGGCCTTTGTACGCGTTGCGCAAGTTAAGGGCGTGCCCCTGGTTACGTTCGACCCGGAGATTGCGACGAGGTTTCCCGGCATTGCAATTCATCCGCAAGACTTTGTCCGGAAATTCACATGAACTATCGACATATCACTTGCATCCTGCTGTTTGCCGCCAGCGTTGCTAGCGCGCAGAGCACGTTTGTGCCGCTAAACGAGGATTACTATCACTGGGTTGATCGATACGAAGTAAAGGCGGGATCGCTCATGCCTCACGTTTTTACTACGGTGAAACCGTATAAGCGATCGGATATCATCGCATTTGCCGATTCGCTGAATACGTCCGGACTGTTCAACTCCCAGGCTGACCGCTTTAACTACGAATACCTGGCGAACGATAGCTGGGAATGGTCGGCGAACGGAACGAGCGACAGCCAACGCCCCGTTCTCAGGCATTTCTACCGAAAAAAGTCGGATCTCTACTCGGTCTCGACGGAGGAATTCGATCTTCATGTAAACCCCGTTATCTATCTGGGCGCGGGAAACGATTCGCGGCGCGATGAGATGTTGTATACAAATACGCGCGGGGTCGAAGTGCGGGGCATGATTGATCGGAAGGTGGGGTTTTACACGTACCTGGCAGACAATCAGGCGTTGCTTCCATCTTACGTGGGCGTAGGGATGGATTCTTCGCGCGTCATGCCACACGAGGGATTCTGGAAGAAATTTCAGAACGGCAACGGCGTTGATTTTCTTCACGCTCGGGGATACATTACGTTCGAAGCCACGAGGCACATCAATCTCCAGTTTGGGCACGATCGATTTTTCATTGGAAATGGATATCGGTCATTGATTTTCTCCGACTACTCACCACCCGCCATTTTCTTCAAGGGCAACGTCAAAGTGTGGAAGCTCAATTATCTTTTCCTGGTCAACCAGATGGTTGCCGACCCGACTGTGCGACGTCGAAGCGGGTATCCCAACAAACACGTGGCCCTTCATCATCTGAGTGTCAACATCGGGAAGAAGCTGAATGTCGGCGTCTTTGAATCCGTTGTGTTTAGCCCGGATGACTCGCTTGGGACCGGTAACTTCCGGATGGAATATCTCAATCCTATTATTTTTTATCGCGCGATCGAACAACAGAACGGAAGCACCGACAACGTCTTACTCGGATTTGACTTCAAATGGAATGCCTTTCGCGGCGTGTCATTCTACGGCCAGTTCATGTTGGATGAATTTGTGATCGACCACGTGCGGAGTGGGGACGGATGGTGGGCGAACAAGTTTGGCGTGCAACTCGGGGGCAAATACGTGGACGCATTCGGGATATCGAATCTCGATCTTCAGGGAGAGGTCAATGTCATCCGCCCCTACACATATTCACATGGCGAAACCCTTGGCAGTTACACCAACTACGGCCAACCCCTGGCCCATCCGGTGGGTGCGAACCTGAAGGAATTCGTCGCCATTGCGCGCTACCAACCCCTTGGTCGTCTGCACCTGACAGGCAAGCTGGTAACGACGCAAGTCGGCCGGGACCGCCCAGGTGAGAATTGGGGAAGCGATGTGCTGAAGGACTATCGGAGCCGCGAGCAGGAATTCGATA
>JBIQJZ010000101.1:0-13330 GCA_044507115.1 Flammeovirgaceae bacterium
AATAGATTGCTTTGTTGAATCCTCGAGTAGCGTGCTGATACTGGACGACATGCCGATATTCGTGGACCGTCAGCATATCAAGCCAGTCATTGGTGCCTCCGAAGTTGTAGTTCTGCGTAGGCATTCCATAGAACTCCGACCTTCGCGGGAGAATCGATACAAATCCGTTCGAAATCGCTGACTGATTCTGGAGAATAAAAGTCATCCTCCTCGGCGGGGCACCGAGCGACTTCGCTCCTGCCTCGCGCACTTGTTCCAGGGAGTTCGCTACCCGTTGTGCCTGTTCTTCAAATCCCTTACTGTAGAGAACCCGGAAGTTCGGTGTGATCACCTGTCGCCATTTGACCGACGGCGGATTATTCTCAAGAACGGTCTGCGCTTGTGAGGAAATGGCCAGAAAAAAAACCAGGGAGAAAAGGAGTCGTTTACTCATACTGCCGGATTTTGTCGCGAAAACCCGGAGTGCGCTCCCGGATCCATCCGGCCTCTAAAATAGATGAATTCGGATGAATCCGGGAAAAAATCCCCTGGGAACTTCGCTACTCAATGCGAATCTCCGACTCGTTTATGGCGCTGACCTGAAAGAAACCGAAAGCACCTCCGCTGAGGTTATTCCGCGGCGACGCCGGAATCGGCCCAAACATTCCCCCACCGTCATTGTTGAGGACAGAGTACAGATCATTGTAGAAGACATATCCGCGTCGGCTCAGGCTATAGACCTCAAGACGAGCGTCATCGTTGAGACCATAGTAAACCGGTGACGCGATCCCGTCGATATTTTCAGCGATAAGGTCGTCGTTGCTGTAGTAGATATCATTCGGGAAATACACCACCGGCGAACCGTTGCGATAGTATCGGAACAAGTAGTAGTTCTTTTCATCCTGCGGTTCCTTTGCGTACACCAACAGTTCATAAAATTTTCCGGGCTCCCGCGGATCATCGCGTTCATTTTCATTGACGCGGACTTGCATCGAATCGATCGAAGTGACCGGGTACATCTGGTCAACCGCTTCGAATAGTTCACCATCGACAGATACGCGAAGGGTGTACTCTCTCCCGATCTGGCCAAGGAAGTTCTCCGTCGGAAGATAATACCCGGCGGAATCCGGATGACTTCTGGGATTATGGACAAACGTGTAGTCAGTGCCGGTATCATCTGATATCGACACGAGCGCGTCGGTTACGCGTGGAGTTTTGCCTGACACGTAAAACGGACTACTCCGAGTTACCTTGACATACTGATAACCGGCCTTGTTCGTCACCTGCCCTTCAATAACAATCTGTGGCGGAACTTGCTTCACGTCGAGCTCAACCGTTTCTTCACACGAGGTAAGCGTGAAAGCCGCGGCAAAAAAGAGAATGGCGAAAATACTATGGAACTTCATAATCAGTAAATCAAAACTTGAAATTATAGGTCACAGATGGAAGAATCGGGAACAGGTAGATCATGCGTGCCTCCTTTTGCGATCCATCGCCTAACACATTACCGTCTTCATCTTGAACCGAACGCGTGTAGATTGTAAACGGATTCTTCCGGTTGTACACGTTATACACAGAAAACACCCATTGTCCCTTCCAGTTGCGCTGAGCGTTTTTCCTTGGGTTGAGCGTCACAGAAAGATCCAGGCGATGAAAAACCGGTAGCAGATAAGCGTTGCGTTCGGTCAGGACATCCGGGTAATAACTTCCGTATTCATATCGCCCGGCAGGTGATGTTGTGGGGCGACCACTGCTGAGCGTAAACGTCCCTCCAAACACCCATTTATCGTTTAGATCATATGCCGCCTGAAGGTTAACGACGTGACGGCGATCATGATTGGCACGAAATTCCTTACCGCGATTCACACCTTCAACCTTGCGCATCGCCTTCGACCATGTGTAGCTCGCCGAGCCTGTCAGTCGCCCCTGCGTCTTGACGAGAAAGAACTCGGCACCGTATGCCCAGGAAATTCCCTGGCGAAACTCCGTCGACAAGTCGTGGTTAAAGAACAGTTCAGCGTTGTCCGCAAAGTCAGTTACGTTGCGGATGTCCTTATAGTACAACTCTGCCGAAAACTCGTATTCATTATCACGGAAATTGCGGAAGTATCCCGCCGCCACCTGGTCAGCAACCTGGGGATCCAGGTAATAGTTACTTGGAGTCCAAGTATTAAAGGGAACCGGTGCCGTCGCAGCTGAAATAAGGTGCGTATTCTGTACCATCCTGTTGTATGACAACTTAATGGACTGCCCCGGAGCAAGCATATACCGCAATGCGAACCGAGGTTCCAGATTGACAAACGTCTTGATAGACTCCCAATTGTCATAGTGCAACGTATCCGTGCGCACAATATCGATGTTGTCCTTGGGGTCTTCGTACAAAAAGACACTGCCCGGCCCGATGTTCTGGAAGATGGAAAGGCGCACACCGTAATCCAGCGTGATCCGGTCAGTCACGTTCTGAAGATTGCTGACATACAAGCCGTGGTCAAGGGCGTGCATGTGCTGCATGTCGACGGTTTGAAAGATCGATCCGGATCCCGTTGGTGACACTCTACCTGGCACAAATCTGCGACCTGTCAAATGATATCCGAAGGATATTTCGTTCCGGGTATCAAGCGAATATGACAGATCATTTTTGAAACTGTACTCCTGAAGGTTCGATATCCACTGAAATCCCTCGACCGCGTCGTCCAGTTCCAGTTTGTAATCGAAGTTGCTGACAATAAGAGAGGTGTTTGAAAACAATCGATCATTAAAAAGGTGGTTCCAGCGAAACGTTCCGGTCATATTACCCCAACCGAACCCAAAGGTATCGTCAAAGCTGAATACATCGCGGCCGGCGTAAAAAGCGGCAAAGAAACGATTCTTGTTGTTCGCACGCCAATTGACTTTGGCATTGACGTCGTAAAAATGAACAAGGTTCTGTTCATTAGCGAGCCGTAGAAACGCGTCGACATACGAACGCCTCGCAGATACGATGAAGGAACTCTTCTCGCGAACGATCGGCCCCTCGACTGCGATCCGGCTGGCCAGCGTACCGATACCGCCGGCTACGTCGTATTCCTTGTTGTTGCCATCCTTGGTGCGCACTTCCAGTATGGAGGAAAGTCGCCCTCCGAAACGCGCGGGTATACCACCCTTGTACAGTTCGGAGTCCTTGATTACGTCCGCGTTGAACACGGAAAACAAACCGAATAGATGCGAGGGATCATACACCGGCGCCTCATCAATAAGGAGAAGGTTCTGATCTGCGCTACCCCCGCGAACAAAAAATGTGGAGGTACCTTCTCCGGCCGTGATCACACCCGGCATCATTTGAACGTTCTTAATGATATCGATTTCTCCAAACAGCGCGGGCAACTTGCGAACCTGGTTCATGTTGACCGTATTCTTGCTCATCTGCACGGAAACCACGTTTTCATCCAGTGGTTTTTCCTCAATGACGATCTCCTGCATCACCTGCGCATCCGACTCCATATTCAGGTTTAGCGCCATATTGGATTGAAGGTCCAGGGTCTGTATGAGTTGCTTGTAGCCGAGATAGGTGACCTGAATCTCATACGTACCCGGGGGCACAGTCAACGCATAGAAACCGTAGTCATTGGTGATCGTGCCGGCCTTCAGGGCAGGAATGTAAATGGTCACGCCGAGTAGTTCCTCACCGTTGGAGGCATCTCTGACGTAGCCGTTGAGGGTGACCTTGTCCTGTGCCAGGGAAGGCCTGGCGGTGGTCAATAGAAATAAGGTGAATAAAAAGAGATTCCTGAACATTTTCATGGTTATGACGATAGACAACTATGTCCGGTGAACCCCTTAAGGCCGATCAAAAATTTTCAGGAAATCACCGATCAAAGCAATGACACGCAAAACGAGCCAAATAGTTACCTTTGTAACCACGAAAATTCCGAAAACAGCGAAATGATCAAAAGAATCAAGGAATTGTATAAAGAATTTAAACCATATGTACGGGTGGATCTTATTATGTATGGGTTCACCATTCTGATGATCCTACTATACGTGCTGATCAGTTCGCTCAGCTGACGCTGACTTAATTCAGGATCTCTTTCACATTCTCCCGGATCTTACCCGATAACTCGTCGGTCGGCAGGTCGTTCGGGTCATGACCGAACGGATCTTCGATCTCTTCCGCGATCAGTTCAACGCTCATCAGAACGAAGGTGATGAGCAGCACAATCAGGATCGTGAAGTACCCTGAGTCAGTGAGAAATCCAAATGGCAGAGTTATGATGTAGATGAAGATAAACTTTTTGATGTACATCATGTACGAGTACGGGATTGGAGTATTGCGGATGCGTTCGCACCCCCCCATGATGTCGATCAGATCCTTTAACTCCTTATCAACAGTGATCAATTGATCGCCAGTCAACACACCGGCCTTATACAAGCCGTTAACCCGTTCGTACAGGAGCGCAGAAATCCGGTTGGGCTTGTGTTCAAAGTTTTGAAGGTCGTCGATAAAGTTTTCCGAAACAGACTGCATCTCTTCAGGCCGTGAATTGCGGCGCAGGTGCTCTTTCGTCGCGTACGCAAAGTTGGGAATCATCGCGGCAAACCATGCGCGCTCTTCAGGATGTTCGCGACTCACATAGGCCGACAGTTTAAGAGCCAGATTGCGGGTGCTATTAACCATTGATCCCCATAGCCGACGCCCTTCCCACCACCGGTCATAGGCCGTATTTGTGCGGAATACGAGAAACAAACCGAGTACAATGCCGAGGAGTGAGTGCATGGCAATAGTCGGATGAAAGGAGATATCCGGTAGTTCGAAATAGTCGAGGTATAGATAGCAAACGACTGTAGAGTAGACCGCCATGAAGATAAGCGTCGGCGTGAGGGTCTTCATGACCTGACGGCTGTAGGAGTGAAAGATCAGCTCAAACCAGGTCTTAGGATTGTATTTTACCATTCGGTACGGATTAAGGGGAGGCAAGTTAAATGAAAATCGTTTTTCGCGTAAACGCGGGAAAAAATTTCCCTGAAAGAGTTTAGCAGGTGAAAACCGGAGGAAAAATGAATTAGTAATTTACCAACTCCTGAATATCCAGTACCTTTAAGAATTAACTACTGTATATGAAGTGTTTCAAGTCCATTCTCCTTGTCGTGTTGGTAGTCGGAGCGGGAGCATCCCAGGCTCAGGACTACCTCCTCACCGCGAGAGGTGATTCGATCACAGGGGAAATCCGTCCGTTGTTGTACGGACCGGATAAGAAGGTTCAGGTTGTCGCGGCCGATAAAGAAAAAACGACGTTCTCAATATTCCAGGTGCGGGAATTCGCCGTCGATGGTGACATCTATCACCCCATTAAAGGCGAACGCGGTTATGAATTCATGAAGCTCATGAAGCCGGGTTATCTTTCCCTGTATGCCTTCCAACTGGAGAACCAATCGCGGTTTGATGGGTTGCTATTGAGAAAAATGGACGGTGATTTTCTGGTTGTACCTAATCTGGGGTTCAAGAAGTACCTATCGCGCTTCCTGGAAGACTGTCCCTCGCTGGTCCAGCAGTTGGATGCTGGTACGTTGGGCAAGCGGGATTTGAATACCATCATCGACACCTACAATACGTGCATAAACAACCTTACACCTAATGTCGTGGTACGTCAGGAGCAGCATGCAAAACTGAGCGCCTGGCATTCACTGGAAGAAAAAATCAAGGAAACGAATTTTGAGGATAAGGCGAACGCCCTCGAAATGGTTGCCGAAATTCGGAAGAAGGTCGAGCGCCGCGAGTCCATTCCGAACTTCCTCGTCGAAGGCCTTCGCCGATCGCTGCGCGATACCGGACTTTCGGACGAATTGGAGAACGCTTTATCGGAAGCGCAATAGTATGTCTGTTGACTGAGGGAGTGAGTGTTTGAACGAATCAGATAACCTCACTTTCCCATGCCCGTGCGGAATCAAGGAAGATGTTGCCGTCGCCTACGGTCAGGGGAGACGCAAAGTTGTCGGAGTAGATCGCGCCGGTGGCGAGGCCCTGTGGAATAGTGCAGTGGTATTCCGCAGTGAACTGGCAGATCGCGTTCAATCCGATCGCGGATTCGAGTGCCGAGGTTATCCACCAACCGATCCCCATCGATTCCGAGAGTGAGATCCACTCCTGGCAGCCGCTGATTCCGCCGTGCAGGGTCGGCTTGAGCACAACAAATCCAGGTTTGATTCTGCGCAGCAATTCGGCGCGCCCCTGCGAAGAATGGATGCCAATCAGTTCCTCGTCGAGCGCCACAGGTATCGGAGATCTCCGGCAGACCTCTTCTGCCTCGGGCCGGCCCGGTTTGATGGGTTGCTCAATGGAATGGATATCAAACCTGGCGAATTCCTCAAGCTTAAATAACGCGTCATCAGGCTTGAATGCACCATTTGCGTCCAGACGGATGGTGATCTTGTGACGAAAGTATTTCTTGCGGATATAGCTCAGTACGTCGCACTCCCGCTCGAAATCCAATCCGCCGACCTTGAGTTTAATACACTGGAAGCCCTCAGCGATCTTTCGGTTGATCTGATCCATCATGAAATCCATTTCACCCATCCATATCAATCCGTTGATGGGAATGGAGGCTCCCGTTAAGAAAGCGTTGTTAAAGATCACCTTCCGCCCTCCATTCACGAGATCGAGGTAGGCCGTTTCAACGGCAAACAACACCGATGGCATTTCCGGTGGGATCATGCCGTACAGTCTTGCCACATCCGAAACATCCAGCGCGGACTTGTTAATGCTGTCGATCAGATCGGTCAGTCGCTCCTCGAGATCGGGAGTGTGATCAATACTCAGACCTGGCAACGGCCCGCATTCACCGAGACCGGCGATCTCGGGATTGCGCTGGTCTTCCATACGAATGAACCAGGAGGTTTTTTCAGTCATCGACCCACGAGATGTGCGGGCTTTGAAGTTGAAATGAAACACCTTTTTGAAGTACGACAGACGAAGGGACATTGCTAGAGATCTCTTTTTTTCATCACTACAACGGGAAAGTATTTACTTTACAATTTATTGAGGAAAATTGAAAACCAGCGATTACACATATCCACTTCCCGCGGAAAAAATAGCACTTTATCCTTTATCGGAGCGGGACGCGTCAAAACTCCTGGTCTATGTCGGTGGAAAGATAACTCACAGCCAGTTCCGCTCGTTGCCGGAGTTCTTGCCACCAGGCGCGCTTCTCGTATTCAATAACACCCGGGTCATCCCGGCCCGCATACACTTTCGCAAGACAACAGGTGCCATAATCGAAATATTTCTGCTGAATCCGCTTGCACCGTCAGTCGTACTCGCGGAAACTATGTTGGCAACCCGTACATGCACTTGGCATTGCACAATCGGTAATCTCAAGAAGTGGCCTGACGGCTCCGTGCTCAGGCAGGAAACGAGCATCGGCCCAATCGCCGCCACCCTCCTGGATCGCGTACAGGGCATCGTCGAGTTCTCATGGGCAGGCGATGCGACCTTTTCGGAAGTGCTTGGCGCAACCGGAGAGACTCCCCTTCCGCCATACATCAAGCGCAAGGCCGAAGCCACCGATCGCGAGCGGTATCAAACTGTATACTCCAATCAAGATGGCGCTGTGGCTGCTCCAACGGCCGGGCTGCACTTCACTCCCGCTGTTTTCTCAAAACTCGAGGATCGGGGCATCGCAGTTGACTTCCTGACGCTCCACGTCAGCGCTGGTACGTTTCAGCCGATCAAGACGGATATGCCGGAAGAGCACGTCATGCACGAAGAGCAAGTTGTTGTGACGCGTGAGAACCTCGAGAATCTACTTGTTCCTGAGCGCTTCGTCGTAGCTGTGGGCACCACCTCCATGCGTACCCTTGAGAGCTTGTACTGGTTTGGCGCAAGATTACTTTCGGGCCGCGGTGCCAAATTCAGGATCGAACAGAATGATCCCAACACCGTGCCCGGCACCCCGGCAGCCCGGGAGGCGATCGCGGCCGTCCTCCGTCATCTCGACGAACGCAACCTCGACCGTCTTGTGGGAACTACCTCTATATATATACGCCCGGGTTACCGATTCCGGATCTGTCAAGGACTGATCACCAACTTCCATCAACCGGCTTCCACGCTAATCCTACTCGTTGCCGCATTTGTCGGCAATGACTGGCGGGCTGTTTATCAGGAAGCGCTGCAGAAGGACTACCGGTTCCTGAGTTACGGCGACAGCTCCCTATTGTTGCCGAACGTGCCCGCAAACTAACCGCCATAAAGCACCCGGCACCTTACCTGGCAAGAATACCTCCAAAAACCTTTAACACACCGTTCACAAAATACTGATAATCAGGCAACCGAAAATTATCGCGCGTATGGAAAGCCCTGGCTCGGCGTAAGAAGGACGTGGTATTTCGTCAGAAACTCGCAAAAATGGCGACGAACTGCAAATTATTACTGGCTGTCATACACCCGGTTAACGGGCCGCCCGGCTACCCCAACGGCCGCCTCATAGGAATATTGCGGCCTTATATCGAATTTTATCAGAATTAGGCGAAAACTATGAAGGCCAAGTTACTGCGTATGCTGGATGTTGAAGAGGACGAGACCGAACGGGTCGTGCTCCTTTTCCTCATGGGTTTTTCCATGGGTATGTTCATTGCGACCGTAAGTGTGGCGTCCCAATCGTTGTTTTTGCAGCACTTTGACGAGAATACTGACCTGCCGGTCGCATTCGTAGTTTCCGGGGTCTTTGGCTTAATGGCGACGGTGATCTACAATTTCCTGCAGAACCGGATTTCCTTCCCATTGCTGGCTATTCTCAGCTTGCTCACCATTGCCGGTATTACCGCCTTTATCGAGTTTGGCGAGGGGATCTTTGCCGATCCCAACCAGATGTATGCATTCAGCTTTACGCAGATACTCCCTTTTACATTCATCATATATCTCCTTTTCTGGGGTTCTTTCGGGCGGCTTTTCAGCCTTCGGCGGGCGAAGAAACTCGTCGGCATGATCGATATCGGTGGCATGATCGCTACGTTTATCTCGTTCTTTTCGATTCCGATCTTGCTCGGCTTTTTCGATCAGCACATTCAGTCCCTCTACGGGCTGTCGCTCGTCAGTATCATTATTTTTATGGTGGTGTTTCTCTATCTGAATGCCAGGTATCTCAATAAGACGCGGTCGTTCTCCGAGGAGAGGATTATTTACAAGAAACTGGGGCTGAAGGAATTCATTCAGAACCGATATATTGTCTACATGTCGCTGTTCGTCATCTTTTCAATGATGGCAGCAACCTTTGTTGACTATTCATTCTTCAACGTAACGACGCTCCAGATGGAAGCGGAAAACCTCGCCGGCTTCCTGAGTTCATTCGAGGCTCTCGCGATTGTCTTCAGCTTTCTCATTCAGGCGATCGCAACCGACCGCATACAGGCCGTGTACGGGATGCGTGGATCACTCTTGGTGAGTCCGATCCTGATCGGTCTGTTCACCGCTACGGCACTTGGACTCGGTTTTGCATTTGGTTATACCCCGGAAGACAGTTTCTTCGTGATCTTCTTTATGGCCATTGCGGCGAGCAAGCTGTTCATCAAGTCGCTCAAGGAAGGTCTCGACAGTCCGACATTCAAACTATACCTCCTGCCCATTGAGAGCAGGATCCGAATCGACGTACAAACCAAGATAGAAGGAATTGTAACTGCTGTAGCCAGTATCATCGCCGGCGCATTCATCATTCTTATCACGCAGTTTGAGATTTTCGACCTGCTTCACATCACGCTGTTCACCCTGCCACTGATCGTGCTTTGGTATTTTGTTGTGAACAAAATGCATCGCAGTTACCGCGACACTCTTCAAAACACGCTGATCCAGAACAAGGAAGTCTCGGAAGTTGCGCTGGTGAAACAATACACAATCAATGAAGTCCTGGAAAAACAGGTGACAAGCACCGCTGGAGACAAGGTGATTTACGGGCTGAAGCTCATGGAAAAACTGGAGCCGACCCTGTTTGAAAACGCAGTCATACGCCTGACGGAAAGCGACGACCCTCAGATTCGCAAGTTTGCACAGGAGAAAGTCGAAAGTCTCGGGATTGAAAAGAACACGAGTCGCGGGGAAGTGCGAAAGCTCGCGGCACACGCAGCTTCGGAAACAGAAGACAGCGACATGCTTTCAATCTCGCCGGAGAATCTGATGAAGCTCAGCAAATCGCCGAAACAACAGGATCGCCTGCTGGCTGCTAAGTTGTTGCGGAAGCTTGTGAGCCAAAAAACGATATTTATCCTCCTGGAGCTGTTGCGCGACGCAGATCCCCGCGTGAGGTTCGAGGCACTGTTAACCGCGCGAAAGACCAGGCGGATCGAAACCTGGCCAGTGTTGATCGAAATGCTGAGTTCACCACTGTATGGTCACCATGCCGCAGCGGCACTGAAAAGCGCGGGTGACCGCGTACTCACTACCCTGGAAACCGCCTTTCACAAGTCGGGACAAAGCGATCTGGTCATGCTGCGTATCGTTCAGATCATGGGACGCACCGGGGGAGACCAAGCCCTTCAGCTTTTATGGCGGAAAGCGGACTACCCCGATAAGCGAATCGTCAAGCAAATCCTTTATTCCCTGCGTTACATCAATTACCAGGCGCAAGGTCGCGAGGTGCGTGACGTAATGAGTTTACTCGATACCGAGATCAGCAAGACACTTTGGAATCTTGTAGCACTCGAGGAAGTACCCGATACACCGGAGATGAGCTTCCTTCGCGAAGCGTTAAGCGAGGAGATCGTCGGGAATTATGACCAGATTACAATGCTGCTCTCCATTCTCTACGATCCTCAATCCGTTGAACTGGTTCGCGAGAATATCGAGTCCAGTGACCCGGACAACACAACATTTGCCATCGAGCTGCTCGATTTGTTTTTGGATCCGGAACTCAAGCCGAAACTCATTCCCCTATTAGACGATATCCCGGTGGCCGAAAAACTACATCAGTTGCAGTTATTCTATCCACGGGAAAGCTACACCCCCATTCAGGTAATCAACTACATCCTGAATCGCGACTTCAACCTTAGCAACCGCTGGACAAAAGCATGCGCAATTCACGCAAGCGCATATACGCCCGACTTTAGGGTGAGTCGCGGACTGGTCGCACAAGTATTCAACAGAGACAGGCTTTTGCAGGAAACTGCTGCCTGGGTGGTTTATAACAAAGACCGACGGGCTTTCGAGGAAATCCGCGAACGCCTTCCAAATCGCGATCGTAAGTTCCTGGATTCAAGTATCGAAAACAACCAACTCCTCGACGGTCTCGACGACGGTTTTTTCCTCGAGATCGAGATGGTCATGTTCATCAAGCAACTGCCTGTATTTCGAAATATACCAGGATCGCTGATTTGCGATCTCGCCGATAAAATTACACCGGCAGAACTTTCAGCGGGCCAGCAACTCAAGCTTTCCACACAAGAAGAGAACAGGGTAATACTCATTGCTGCACATGGCGAACTCCGGTTGAAAAACAACGATGAAGTATTGCGAGTGATGAAGAAAGGCGACGTCTACGGAGATCTATTCCAGGAAGGCGCCCCTTTGCCGGTCACGGCCGTGGAGGCTGTTGAACAGTCAGTGCTGTTCCGTATCCGACTCCTCGACTTCTACTTCGTGATGGCCAATCATCACGAGTTGGTCCAGGGACTCATCAGAAATGTAACAGAAGAAAAGGAAGACACACTAGCTAAATAACTAATTGAATATGGTATTCGACATCGACATATTGATCGTATTTGCGGATAATGATAACCAGTCGAGCAAGAACGATGACCTCGGATGGGTGTCCCAATTCCGACGCTTCCTCGGGCTGATGCTGAACCAGGTTCTGGGAGAAAAGGCCAACATCATGCTGAAAGCAGAGTACGACAACATGACGTCGCCCAAATTGGACAACGTCGGTGTGCTGGTCACTATATTATCCCACGACTTCGTTCAGTCAAGGCAATGTCTTGATCACCTCGAATCCTTCTACAAAGCCACGGAGAACAGTGGCAAGAGTGTTGGCCGCGTCTTCAAGGTGTTTAAGTCTCCCCTGCCGCAGCACGAGCAGCCTCCCAGGCTCCGCGAGCTCCTTGGTTATGATATGTACCAACTCGATCCTGATTCCGGTGAGATTCGCGAATACACTGATTACTTCAGCACGGAGGCAGAACGTCAGTACTGGATGAAAATGGTCGACCTGGCGTATGACATCTACGGTGCCCTGCTTTCCCTGAAAGATGACTCGAACAAGGCGGAGGTTCGGAATATTTACAAACGCAAAACAATATACCTTGCAGAGACGGGACATGATCTCTCTGTGCAGCGCAACATCATCAAGCGCGAATTACAACGTCACGGGTATGTCGTACTTCCGAACCAAACATTGCCTGGCAGCGTAGCAGATCTAGAGAAAGTCGTGCGAAAGGATCTGGAGGGAAGTAATCTATCCATCCACCTTATCGGTAATTCGTACGGTGAGATTCCTCTTGGATCAGACCGTTCCGTCGTAGACCTGCAGAACAGGCTGGCGGCAGAAAAAAGCGCACGTGCCAAGGAAAACAATGAAGAGTTTGCGCGCCTGATCTGGATATCCCCGACGCTGAGCAGTGCCAGTGAACGTCAGAAAAGTTTCATTGAGACAATCAAGCGCGACGTTGAGGCGCAGGAAGGCGCGGAAATTCTTCAAACGCCCCTTGAGGACTTCAAGAACATCATGCGTGAAGAGCTGGTCGAAGCGGAGGACAGGAAGAACGCAGAAATCATTGATGGACCCTCAGTCTACCTCGTGCACGATCGCGTTGACGTTAACGACGTCAAACCTATCCGTGAAGTACTGGAAAAATCCGGTTTCCATGTGCTCGTACCAGAGTTCGAAGGTGAGTTACTGGACTTGCGCAAGAAGCATATCGAGAACCTGAAGAATTTCGACGCCGCGATCATTTACAAAGGTCGGGTGAACGAACAATGGGTGAGGATGAAGGCGCTTGATCTGCTCAAGGCTCCCGGATTCGGGCGAAAGAAACCGATCATTGGAAAGGCTATCCTCGCCTCGCCCGGATCTGTGATCAACGCTGAAAATTTCCGAAGCCAGGACCTCCGCATTATAGAAAGCGAACCCGAAAAAGCAGACGTCTCCCTTAAATCATTTTTGCAGGAATTTAATTCCTAATCCATGAGCAGAACATCTACCGACCGAAAGCTATTAACGACCAATCCATTCCCCGGATTGCGGCCCTTCAAGATCGAAGAGAGCCACCTCTTTTTCGGACGTGAAGGACAAAGCGATGAAGTTCTGCTAAAACTTTCAAAGAGTCGGTTCGTCGCGGTCATCGGTCCCTCAGGAAGTGGTAAATCATCATTCATTTACTGCGGAGTATTGCCAAT
>JBIQJZ010000102.1:0-7462 GCA_044507115.1 Flammeovirgaceae bacterium
CGGCGCGGTTGAGGTGGCGCAGATCGTAAAAGTCGCGGAAGTAAGTGCGAAGCAAAAGGCAGATGTACGAAATCAATTGCTTGAAATTAGGACCCGTTTGTTGGCAGGTGAGAATTTCGGAGAGTTAGCCAGAAAATACTCCGATGACCCAAGCGTCCTATCGAACAATGGGGAGATGAACTGGGTCGGTCGCGGACGGATGGTTCCTGAATATGAAGCAGTGGCTTTCCGCATGAAGCTGGGCGACATCTCAATGCCCTTTGAATCACCATTCGGCATGCACATCATGCAGCTACTTGACCGTCGTGGGAACGAGTACAACTCACGCCATATCCTCATTTCTCCGAAGCCATCACCCGAGGACCTCTCGCGTGCTTCCCGTTTTCTTGACAGTTTGCGTACGCGCATTGTCAATGACAGCATCAAGTTTGAGGCGGCCGCGAAGGAGTATTCGGACGATATCGTCACAAAAGGCAACGGTGGTTATTTTTCCGATCCGGACGGCGGCACCCGACTTACCGTTGATGAACTCGATCCCGGCGTATTCTTCCGGATCGATTCTATGAAAGTCGGAAGCATTTCGAAACCGATCGAGTATCGCACCGACGACGGAAAAGACGCAGTGCGGATATTGTACTACAAGTCGAGAATACCTCCACATCAGGCTTCTCTCAAAGAGGACTATCATCGAATCCAGGTTGCAACGCTAAATGAGAAGAAGGCAAGAATCCTGGAGGAATGGTTTTTGAAAGCGCGTCAAGACGTGTTTATTAATATCGATCAGACGTACGACTATTGCGGGATACTTAACTAGGTATTTTGCACTGAGTTTGTGGGAGACGCGCTCGTCGCGTCTTCTTGCATTTACGACGCCGCCGATTCGGTTTTTTTTGTGTAATTTTTACGTGTCTTTCGGGTATGCTGCATCGATCATTTCCGGCCAGCGAAAAAGACACACCGCACTAATACGATACGCTAATTGGTTCAACGCGTCCGATATTACATTTTTCTGCGAGATGTACTCCTTCTCGCGCTGACGACGTTTGGCGGGCCGCAGGCGCACCTAGCACATTTTCATAAGATTCTTGTTAAGAAAAGAGCTTATCTCACCGAAGCTGAGCTAATGGAAATTAACTCGCTCTGTCAGATCCTGCCGGGGCCTGCATCAACACAGACATTGATTTCAGTTGGTTTTAAGATCGGGGGGCCAAATCTAGCATACCTGACACTGCTTGTTTGGATTCTCCCCGCCGTGCTGTTCATGACAGGGGCAGCGTTGTGCATGAGTATCATCCAGGAGCGAAACTGGTCGATTGAATTCACTCGCTACATTCAGCCGATGGCCGTAGGCTTTGTGAGTTACGGGGCATATGTGATCAGCTTAAAGACAGTCAATACGAAGACGGGTATTGGGTTGATGATTGTCGCTGCTGTAGTATCCTACTATATTCAAACACCGTACATCTACCCTGTGATTATTATCGGCGCAGGTCTTCTTACCGCGTTGAAGTTCAGATCCCAACCCAAAGAAGATAAGGAGCGCATTAAAGTTAATTGGGCGAACCTGCTGCTTTGGGCAGGAGTGCTGGTAGCTGCCGCGGCATTGGGTGGCTTGACAAAGGCCTTGCCGGTTAAATTGTTTGAGAACTTTTACCGGAACGGTAGTCTTGTATTTGGCGGTGGCCAGGTGCTGGCACCGCTCTTGTATACTGAATTTGTACACGTGCCGGAAGAGGACCAAAACACGGTGAGTGCACTGAGGACTAAACTGAAACAGCGGTATTCGCCCAAACCCTACCACACGCCCATATCACATGACGAGTTCCTATCCGGATATGCAGTAGCCCAAGCGTTGCCAGGACCCTCTTTTTCGTTCAGCGCCTATATTGGCGCCTTGTCAGCTCGTAGCTATGGCGTTGGAGGGGAAGTTCTGGGGGCACTGACGTCGGCTATCGGAATTTTTTTGCCAGGTACGTTTCTGATATTCTTTGTGATCCGTTTCTGGGATAGCTTGAAGCGGTACCGGCCGGTGCGCGCGTCGCTTGAAGGGATTACCGCGGCAGCTGCGGGCCTTGTCGCGACATCGGCGATCATTCTCTTTCAGCCGCTTGAGAATACGTTTCTGAATTTTGCCGTTACCGCATCTACGTTTGGTCTCCTGGTATTCACGCGTGTCCCTGCACCGCTTATCATCCTCGGCGGCTTGGCACTGGGGTTTCTTGTAAAGTAGCTACTTGCGGCCTCCGTAGAAAAGTGTAAAGAACAGCACGGGAAAGACGGAATAGTTTTTCGCCGTGGGGATGAGTTCGATCTTCTTGCTATACCCATCGAGCAGGAAGCCGGCTTCAAAGCCTGTGACCTGGCTCTTGATCGTTCCAAGCTCAAAATTCAATGCTGCTTTTGCGTTGGCACCGAGGACCAGATTTGATTCACCGAGTCCTTCGAATAACCTTCCCGGACCGTAGATTTCTTCAGCACCGATACTTGGATTATACGGCCTGCGAATCGTTACGCGTCCGCCGGCATCCGCGCCAGTCTCCACGTAGTAAGGTGCCACGACTCCCAGTGATGGTCCAACGGCAAACACGGCCTTAATTTCTACTCCTTGCTGCGGGGCTTTTCTGAATAGGATGAGATCGCGTCCATACTGAAAGCGAAGCGCATAGAGGTAATTGCTTTTCCCGTAGATAAAGAAATTGCCTGTCACCTGCGAATGGTGTCGATACTCCAGCGGGTGCTTTACGTTCATGATCTCCAGGCCGTACGTCTCCAGTACGCGATCGCTCAGCTTGCGCGCTTTCTTGAACATAAACCCGCCGATGAGTCCACCGTACGTGTTCTTGTTGATCCCCCACGTGAACTCTGACTGATAGTCATAGCTGTCTTGGGTTTGCGCCGCGGCAGTCACTACCAGCGAGCAAACGATCGAAATGGCTAGAAAACCCCGGCGAATCATGCGATACTCGACTTTCTGATCAAAAACGAGATGATTTTTCCAAAATATACTCCAATCCCATACCAACCCCAACAATCTTTTTCAAAACTGCGACGTCACCTTCCCTAGTTTTCGGGCGTCAATACGGACTTAATACGATCGAAATCTATTTCGAGATGCGACAAGTCGAGAATCGAGCGCCCTTCCGATATGACCAATATTTGGGGGGACTGGTGTTCGACCTGAAACATCTCCTCAATGCGATTTGACACATCCCGATAGCTGAGCAGATCGAGGAAATAGCGCCCGACGTCGCCGGCTTCTGTACTATTCCATTTGCGCTCTAATCGATCCAGGGCCGTCCGGCTGATGCCGCAACGGGTGCTGTGCTTATATATCAGAACAGGGCGATGTTTCGATTCGATCAGGATTTCATCCAGCTGTTTAAAATCTGTTAGGGATATCCAGTTCATATTTTTTCAATGCGATTCGCGTCTGGCACAAAGGTTCAGTCATACCACAACCCGGATTCTCCTTTGTCATAACGCGGTTTACGATCTTTGTCGTTCTCTTTCAAGTGACTCGGCTGCGTCTCCGCTTTTCTGAACAAACGCGCCCACCAGAGCTTAAAGTTCGTGATCATATCCTTTTCTTCCGGGACGTTGTTCTTGTTGATCTTTACGAACTGTGCGTCTGGATGGAGGTCGCTGCTCTTGAAGAGGTCGAATTTTTTGACTTTGATGTTCCCGTGGAAATCGCCTGCTCGCGCGAAAGCCCTGCCGGGTTCCCGCGTTTTCTGCGCATCATCAGCACTGCTCGGGTTTCGGATATAATCCCAGTCGCGGCGTACTCCAGAGGAGTAGCTTCCGGCCTTTCGCGTCTCATCGCTAGCCTTGACTACGGGAATTGCTTCGTCAGCTGCGCTTTGATTTTTACCGTACCGGTTTCGGGATACTTTCGTTTGACCTGAGAATCGGCTGAGTTTTGTCAAGCCATCATATTTTCTCCCCTCAATGGCTGTTTCGTTATTATTCCATGTCTCACCACTGACACTGCCTCCGCCTTTGTCTGGTCGCCGTGCTTTGGTGTTTCCGGCATAGCGGCTGATGTGCGTTTGACGTGCGTAGGCTCGTCCTTCAATTGGACGTTCATGGTTATTCCAGAGGCGTCCGCTGACGCTGCCCCCTCCTTTAAATGGTCGTTGCACTCTGATGTTGCCAGCGTACTCCTCGCCCTGCTCTTGAAAAACGCGGCGTTGCGACCTTATGTTTCCTGTGTAGTCCTCGCCTTGGTTGGAAAACACACGACGGCGTGCTCGAATATTCCCTGTGTATTCTTCGCCCTGATCATTTAATTCCTTTCTCCGAGCTTTTATATTTCCTTGATACCCACCGACTCCCGCCCCGCGACCCTTAGGCGTGCGGACTTGTATCGGTGTATCGTTGTTGCTCCAATGTTTTCCACTCAGGCTGCCACCACCCTTTGCTGGCTTGCGGAACCTGATGTTCCCGGTATACTCCTCACCCTGATCCCGAGGCGCTTTCCTCCAGAGCGGAATATTGCCAGTGTACTCCTCACCCTGGTCTTTGAAGGCTCGCTTGTCACGGCGAATATTGCCAGTGTACTCCTCTCCTTGCTCCCGCGGAAAGCGCTTGCCGGCTCTTATGTTTCCTGAGTAGTCGATGCGATCAGCGCCCCTTCCTGGCATTCTTCCCCGAATAGGCATCCCCTTATTGTTCCAGCCTCCGCTAATAGATCCTCCTCCCTTTTGCTGTCTCGAAGACCGGATGTTTCCGGTATACCCCTCGCCCTGATCCTCCACGGGTCGTCTGCCACCGCGGATATTGCCTTGATACCGCCCCACTCGCCGGTCCTCGGGGCCTGGTCCGCCACCGAATATTGGCGACCCGGCACGAGGTTCTCCTTTTTTCGATCGGAACCCGCCGCGGATGGCGCGATGGGCGATGTCACCAAGCCACGCTCGCCCGCTTTGCGTCCGCGAAACGTGGCTGCCTGCTGCAGGCCCCCTATAGGGGCGATCACTACCTGGGCGCCGCGTCTGAAGCGTCGGATTTAACAACGGTGGACGCGGGGTTTGATAATTCTTGGTTCTTAGGGGGTTGCCAGCCAGGTCGCGGGTGAATGCCCGCTCTCCTTTCCGTTTTGGTCTCGGAAAATGCGCCCAGACGTTGGTACTCCTTCGGGCGAGGTACTGCGCCGATGCCGACCGGGGTGCGATCTGCCGACCGCGATGTGCCGGCCCGCTTTTGCGATAATGACGATTGAGTTGATATAAAGCCATTTGGCTGCGCCTTTGCCCGGCGCTGCGCGAAGGGATGTTCACAAAAAAGCGCCGTTCCTGGGAAACACTGCCGGCTCTCCCGCTGATACTCGGTGGCGCAACACGGGCTCCGCGCTTTCGGGGTGGTTGGCTACCCGTTATGCGTCTGGCGCTTTCGCCCGCAGGGGGCCTCAAATGGTCGGACGACCCGGCCCGGATTCGCCGCCCCGTGATATCACCGCGCCATGCGCGCTCGCTGCGCTGTGGTCGTGTTTTGTGGAATGTTGGTCTTATAGGTCTGCCCACACGCGGCTCGTCGGACCGGTCCTGCATTTTCTGAACACGCCGAACGTTCGGATTGCGGTTCTCCCGCAACATCTGCTTCACACTGCGGGTTGATGAATAGTTGGTGTTATCGGGCTGCGGATACACGTTTTTTGCCCTGCTCGTTGCGGGGCGCGGAGCGATTCGTCGACCCGTCAGATCACCTTTCCAGGCCCGGTCGGATTTCCCCGGACTTGGAGATCGGGAGACGTTGGGCAGAATTGGTCTTCCGGCGCTCTCCCGGCGTTGGGTCGGGGGTGGCTGGGGGAGGACAGCCCGGCCGGGCCGGTCGCCTTTGCGTTTCGCCCGCCAGGAGGATGGCCTTGATTGTTTTGTTTTCTTCGGCGTCTTGAACCGTGATTCCCGGGGGGTTGGCGTCGGGCGGTCCCCCTTGGTATTCTGGGCAAAAGCAGGCAAGCCGAGCAAGAGCACGATGATGCCGACCCCGAATAGCCTAACCGCCTTAAAGTTCATGTAGGTTCTATAACGCCCGTTGCGGGATAAAAATATGCAAAGAAACAGGCTAAGATAGGGAAAAATCGTGAAATCGTGAGGCGTGAATCGTGAATCGTGAGGCGTGAATCGTGAGTCGTGAGTCGTGAGGTGTGAGTGCTTCTTGACGCTCACCACATTGTACCAGTGTTCGCGGCAGAACGACAGACATTCCATCCAGCACCAACCCACTGACGACTCACGACTGCCTACTCACGACTCACGACTGCCGACTCACGATCAAAATTCCACCAATCGCTCAATCGCGGTTCTCAGCCTGCTTTTCGGAAGAAAGTTTTGCTCCAGGGTCGGGGCGAAGGGTACAGGTGTGTCAAGGCTGGCGATGCGTTTGACGGGGGCGTCGAGGTATTGGAAAAGGTGCTCGCCGATCCACGCCGCAATTTCTGCGCCTATCCCGCCCGTTAGGGTGTCTTCGTGGAGCACGAGCGCGCGACTGGTCTTGCGTACGGAAGCCGCGACGGTGTCCTGATCCCAGGGCAAAAGGGTTCGCAGGTCGATGATCTCGGCACTGATGGTGGGCATCTCTGCGAGTATTTCCCGGGCCCAGTGGACACCCATTCCGTAGGTGATTATAGATAAGTCTGAACCGTCTTGCACGACTCGCGCTTTGCCGACTTCCACCGTGTAGTAGTCGTCCGGAATCGTATCGGCGATCGACCGATACAGGAATTTGTGTTCGAAGTACATGTACGGATTGGGATCCGCGAGTGCGGCGCAAAGCAATCCTTTTGCGTCGTAGGGATTGGATGGATACACGATCTTCAGACCGGGTGTGTGAAAGAACCACGCTTCGTTGCTCTGTGAGTGGAAAGGGCCTGCGGCGGTCCCCGCGCCTGTAGGCATGCGCACGACAACATCTACGGGCTGTCCCCATCGCCAGTGCGTCTTTGCCAGGTTGTTGACAATCTGGTTGAAACCCTCCGTTACGAAGTCCGCGAACTGCATTTCGACCATAGCCTTCATACCCTTGATCGACAAGCCGAGTCCCGCACCGAGGATAGCGGATTCGCACAATGGCGTGTTGCGTACGCGTTGTTTCCCAAACTGCTTGACGAATCCTTCGGTAATTTTGAACACGCCGCCATATTCAGCGATGTCTTGACCCATCAGAACGAGGCTGTCAAAACGCTCCATGCTCTGGCGGAGGCCGTCGCTGATTGCGTCGATAAATCTCCTTTCCGACACACTGTCGGATGCGGGATAGATCGGGGTCGAGTCAGCGGGCGCGAACAAGTCGCTCAGCTCCGCTTCGGTATCGGGTACCGGGTGTGTCTCCCGAAAGGCCACCGCGAGAGCATCCTCGATCTCTTTCTTGATGCGCTTCCTTGCATCCGCCAGAAAGGTATCGTCAGCTATCTTTTCCCGGAGCAGGTATGCTTCATAGTTTTCCAGGGGATCCCGCCCCGCCC
>JBIQJZ010000102.1:7472-13327 GCA_044507115.1 Flammeovirgaceae bacterium
AGTTTCTTGGGAACGTACTTGACTCCGGACGCTTCTTCGTGTCCGCGCATTCTGAAGGTCCGGCATTCGATCAGCACGGGTCTTGGTTTCTTGCGGATGCTCACCGCGAGGTGTCTGATAGTATCATAGACCTCGAGTACATTGTTTCCGTCGATACTCAGCGCCTCCATGCCGTAACCGATTCCTTTATCCGCGAAGCTTTTGCATCTGAACTGCTCTTCACTGGGCGTTGTCAAGCCATAGCCATTGTTTTCGACAATGAACAGCACGGGCAGATTCCACACCGCAGCAACGTTCAAGGCTTCGTGGAAATCGCCTTCACTTGTGCCTCCGTCGCCATTGAACACGGCAGTCACCTTTTTCTCTTCGCGTAGCGTCGATGCCAGCGCGATACCGTTCGCCACTCCGTTTTGCGGTCCGAGGTGTGAGATCATTCCAACGATGTGATAGTCGTTCGTTCCGAAATGGAAAGACCGGTCTCGTCCTTTCGTATACCCGTCGGGAGTTCCCTGCCATTGTGCGAAGAGTTTCTCCAGGGGCATTTGTCGCGATGTGAACACCCCGAGATTGCGATGCATCGGAAGGATGTATTCATCTTCCTCAAGTGCGTGCGTAAGCCCTACTGCCACTGCCTCTTGCCCGATACCGCTGAACCATTTGCTGATCTTGTTCTGTCGAAGAAGAATCAACATTTTTTCTTCGATCATACGCGGGCGAAGAAGACCGATATAGAGTTCTTTTAGAACGGCGTCTGAGTATCGCTTTCGGTTAAAGACCATGGGTGATTGCAGGTTGTCCGGTTTCGAAGCCAGTGGTTGGCTGGACTGGCCCGAAGATACTGAAAGGTAAGAGATTGTCGAAAATCTCCCGTAATTTGCGAGCCATGATTCAATTCGAGGAGTTCACACTGGAAAACGGATTACGCGTGATCGTTCACGAGGATCCGACCGTGCAGATCGCGGTCCTGAATATTCTTTACGACGTAGGTTCCCGGGACGAACATCCCGAGAAGACCGGTTTTGCTCACCTTTTTGAACACCTGATGTTTGGAGGGTCGCGACATATCCCTTCTTATGACGAGCCGCTGCAAAAGGTAGGCGGCGAGAACAACGCCTTCACGAATACTGATATTACCAATTATTACCTGACGGTTCCGGCGCCCAATATCGAAACTGGCTTCTGGCTGGAGTCAGACAGGATGCTGAGCCTGTCGTTCGACCCGAATGTATTGGAGGTACAGCGCAAGGTTGTAATAGAAGAATTCAAACAACGGTACCTTAACCAGCCATATGGTGACGTGTGGCTCAAACTGCGACCTCTCGCGTACGAGACCCATCCCTATCAGTGGGCGACCATCGGAAAAGAGATCCGGCATATTGAGGAAGCGACGATGGATGATGTGAAGGATTTTTTCTTCCGATACTACATTCCCTCCAATGCGATTCTGGTTGTAGCAGGTAACGTCACCGTTGACCAGGTGCGCAAATTGTCAGACAAATGGTTCGGTCCCATTCCATCACCGCAGACGATTCCCACACGCAGTTTGCCCAGGGAAGAACCTCAGCGGCGCAAACGTGAGCTCGACGTGAAAGCAGATGTTCCGGCGAGCGCGCTCTACAAGGCGTATCACATGCCGGGAAGATTTGACGATGATTTTTTTGCAACTGATCTCATGGGCGATGTTCTCGCACGCGGACAATCAAGCAGATTTTATCAGACACTTGTAAAGGAGAAGGAGATATTCACGTCGATTTCCGGATTTACGATGGGGACGATTGACCCGGGTCTGTTCGTGATTAGTGGTCGCGTCAAGAAAGGGGTTGATTTGAGGGATGCGGAAGACGCCGTGAACGAAATTGTCGGCGAGTTTGTCGCGAACGGACCGACCGAAGAAGAGGTGGAGAAGGTAAAAAATCAGGCGTACTCAACGCTCGAGTTTGGAGAAGTAGAAGTGATGAATCGCGCGATGAATCTCGCGTTCGCAAAGTTGTCGGGCGACGCAAATTATACCAATAAAGAATCCCACCTTATTGAAGCCGTTACAGATGCTGATATGCGCCGTGTCGCCGCGGAGACGTTGACGGAGGAAAATTCAAGCGTGTTATATTACAATGCGAAAAGATGA
Source organism: Flammeovirgaceae bacterium (assembly GCA_044507115.1). Classification (GTDB taxonomy): domain Bacteria; phylum Bacteroidota; class Bacteroidia; order Cytophagales; family Cyclobacteriaceae; genus Chryseosolibacter. Next base: position 9,598 of record JBIQJZ010000102.1, read on the forward strand.
AGTTGAGAATTGGACTTGGGTATGATGTTCACATCCTTGAGGAAGGGAGGGAATTTTTCCTTGGTGGCGTTAAGCTCCCTTCCACCAAAGGGGCTGTCGGTCATTCCGATGCGGATGTACTGATCCACGCGCTCTGTGACGCGCTGCTCGGAGCAGCTAACCTTCGGGATATTGGCTTTCATTTCGCGAACGACGACGATCGCTGGAAAGGAATGGATAGCAAATACTTTCTCGCGGAAGTAACGAAAATGCTGACGTCAAAGGGATGGAAGATTGAGAACGTTGACTGCACGGTTTGTCTCGAGAGGCCGAAGGTGAACCCTCATATCGCGGAAATGAAGGCGGTACTCGCTTCACTTATGGGCGTCGAGGAGGATGATGTTTCCATAAAAGCCACGACGTCGGAGACACTCGGCTATGTCGGGCGGGAAGAGGGTGTCAATGCCTACGCAGTAGCTCTCATCTCGAAGACGGATGGATGACCTCGAGATTATCCGCACCTCCGATGGGTCGCATACCCTTCGGAACAACCATCTCAGTGAGACGTATCACTCCGTTCATGGTGCGGTCCAGGAATCACAGCACGTGTTTATCCGCCACGGCCTTGAGTACTTTGACGAAACAACAAACACCGAAGCGATCTCCGTTCTGGAGATTGGCTTTGGAACGGGGTTAAATGCATTCCTTGCCGCGCAGTATGCAGCCAGACACCGAGTGCTCATTCAGTTTACAACATTGGAGACATTTCCACTTCGGAAAGAAGTGTGGTCCAGGTTGAATTACGCTGGAGAGGAGCGACATCTTTTCGACGCATTGCACGACGCGACATGGGGTTCAATGGTATCGATTACCCCGTTTTTTTCCATTGAGAAACGCGAGGTACCTCTTCAGGATGTTGCCCTTAACGGGTTCTTCAATGTAGTGTTTTTTGATGCTTTCGCTCCTTCGGTTCAACCGGAATTGTGGACGTTCGAGATGTTGAAGAAGGCTACGGATTCATTGACAACTGGCGGCGTATTTGTTACGTACTCAGCAAAAGGGCAGCTGAAACGCGACCTCCGGTCCATCGGACTTCGCGTTGAGGCGTTGCCGGGGCCCTTGGGGAAGCGCGAGATGGTGCGCGCCCTTCGCGTGCATTAGAATGATCTTATCCATAAATTGCATTTCGCAATATGAACCTATCAAAAGACCTCCCGGAACTTGTGGACGCGGGGATCGTATCGCAGGATACCGCCGACAGAATTCTGGAATACTACCAAAAGAAGGCGAACGCGTCTCCGAACAAACTCTTTATTGCATTCGGAGTTCTGGGCGCGGTCCTGGTCGCCTTAGGTGTCATTCTCATAGTGGCGCATAACTGGGATGACATGTCGCGCCCGCTCAAAACGGCGTTTGCGTTTCTGCCGTTGTTGGCTGGACAACTTCTCTGTGGGTTCGTATTGATCCGGCGAAAAGACGGGGTCGTCTGGCGTGAGGGTTCGGCATCGTTTCTCTTCCTGGCGGTGGCAGCAGCAATCTCACTGATAAGCCAGGTGTACAATATTCCAGGGAATCTGACCTCCTTTCTTCTGACATGGATGTGCCTCGGCTTTCCACTTGTATATGTCATGAATTCTTCGGTGACTTCATTGCTGTATATCGCAGGCATAACCTATTACGCAACACAAGCCGGATACTGGACATATCCATCTTCGGAATCCTACTGGTATTGGTTCCTGCTGGCCGTGGTATTGCCCCATTACTATCGCAAACTCCGGCAGAATCCGCAAAGCAACTTCGTCACATTTCACAACTGGATGATTCCGCTGTCAGCCACTATTTCGCTGGGAACAATCGCGGACAATATGGAAGAACTGATGTTTGTCGCCTATATCAGTCTCTTTGGATTATTCTACCTGGTTGGCCATTTGAAAATTTTTTCCGCGGGGAAACGGCGAAACAATGGATTTCTGGTGTTGGGCTCGGTTGGCACAGTAGCCTTGCTGATGTCGCTTAGCTTCAACTGGTTCTGGGAGGAACTGGATGTTGCGAAATTTCCCCCCGGCGAACTGTTGACTTCACCGGAGTTCTATGCTTCTTTGTTGATTTCGCTGTTCGCAAGCATCGCGTTATACAGGTATATGCAGAATAGACCCACCGAGGCAATAGTGCCGGTATCGGTCGCATTTATCTTATTTTTAATCGCGTTTGTAATCGGATTGTTTTCACCTGTATCAGTGGTGCTGATCAATCTTCATGTTCTCGCCATCGGTATCTTCACTATTCGGAGCGGGGCGCGGCAGGGTCACCTGGGCATATTGAACTACGGGCTGTTGATTATTTCGGCATTGGTCGTTTGTCGCTTCTTCGATACGGATCTGAGTTTCATTGCACGAGGGATTCTCTTTGTAGTGGTGGGACTAGGATTTTTCGCAACAAATTATTGGGTACTGAAAAAAAGAAGAAAAGATGGATAAACGGAAGCTCGGTTTCCTCGTGTTTGTATGCGTTGTGTTGTTTCAGTTGTACATCCCCGCCCGAATGATATGGGATCGGGAGGACGTCCTTTCTGTCGGTACGTCTTACAAATTCAAAACCGCGCCCGTTGATCCGAATGATCCGTTTCGAGGAAAGTACGTTACTCTCTCCTATGAGCAGAGCAATCTTCCGATCGAAGATGAGTCGAAATGGGTTGCCGGGGAGACAATCTATGTTGTAGTGACAACGGATGAGGAAGGCTTTGCAAAAGTTGAGCGACTCTCGAAAGCTACTCCGGGCGATGACGAAGACTATTTCGAAGCGCGAGTGAACTTTGTTACCACAGACGGCTCAAACCGTATTATGGTAAATTTTCCGTTCGACAGGTTCTACATGGAAGAATCGATGGCACCGGACGCTGAAGTCGCATACAGGGAGGCTCAAGCGGACTCCACTCGAGTGACATATGCGTTGGTAAGTGTCAGCAACGGAGGTTTCGTTTTACGTGATGTTCTGATTGACGGTGTGCCAATCAAAGAAGTCGTTCAAAATAACCGAGACAAGTAATGGATCTTCATAGAGAATTCACCTTCAGTTGGCTAATTTTTGTGATAATGGTACCGATCCATTTGTTGATGACGTTCGCGTATTTCAATAATAATGGGGAGAGACCGATGGACTCAACAGAATACCTGATCTTATCATTGACGGTTGCGATCGTGCTGATTCTTTTCTACGGAATGAGCACCCGGGTCACCTCGGATGAAATCATTGTATCCTTTGGTATCGGGCTTTTCAGAAAGAAGATAAGACTGGAAAGAGTAATATCTGTGCAAATAGTGAAATCACCTTGGTACTACGGTTGGGGAATCCGCTTCATTCCGAATGGCATGCTGTACAATGTCAGTGGATTCCTTGGTGTGGAGTTGAAGTTCAATGATACAAAGCGGATCATCCGGATCGGAACCAAGGACCCTGGTACGTTGAAGAGGGTGATTGAAGAGAGATTGAGGCTGGCTAACTAGATCGTATGAAGAATATTTTTATATGAAAAGAATTCTCGTCATTCTTTTGGGGCTTCTCTGCGGGTGTGATGCTGACGAAGGAACTCCGCTAAGATTTGGTGGCGTTGTCCAGAACGGAGACGCAAAACTTCCCTTGGAAGGGGCGTGGGTAAAAATCAAACTCTATGACAACAACTACAGGGTACTCAAGATTGATAGTACTTTGACCGACAACTTGGGCAATTACTTTATTGAAATACGGGACAACG
>JBIQJZ010000103.1:0-13266 GCA_044507115.1 Flammeovirgaceae bacterium
CGTCGTTGTCGAGGTTGGCTATAGCGACCTCCCAGTTTGGATCAAAATCGACTTTCTTCTCATGTTGGATTGTTCCGTCCTTACCGTTGAGGATGAATACCTTGTCGGTGTAGCGGTTCATCGTGACGATCTCAGGGATGCCGTCGCGGTTCAGGTCGCCGATCGCCATCCGCGACAAGTGGTTGGTGGTTTCGTTTGGCGATGCGAAATCAAGGGTCATCGTAAATTGGGGGAATGCCGGCGGAGTCGCCTCGCACATCGCTTCGTCTCCGAGATAAAACCCTTTACAGAATGTGCTCACGGCACAGTCTGCATCATAACAATCAATAAACCCGTCGTTGTCGTCGTCGCGTCCGTTATTACAAATTTCCTGCGCAGTCAGGGGAAGCACGAGCAGGTTGAAGCACACAGACCAGAGAACTATCAGCCTTTTCATGACCTTCAGTTATTAGGTGGTTAAAGGTACGGAATAATACGATTCCGCTATTAGGGTTTAATAGTCGGCGAGGGACGGTTGTAACCGCTTGAGAACGCTGAAATCAGTGCTTTCTGGCCGTCTGGGGGATTCCGGCGACAGCCGTCGTTTAACGGCGACAGATGGTAGTAGGAAACCGGAGCTATTATCTCAGGATGGTGATGCTCCCGACGCGCGGTGTGCCTTCCTCGCCATCGCAGCGGATAACGAAATAGTACACACCATCCGGGAGGTGTTTACCGTTGAAGGTGCCGTCCCAGTCGTTGTTGTAGGGTTTTGCATCGTAGACCTTTACACCTTTATCGTCGTAAATGTTGACGGCACACTGAGGGTAGTCGAGAATATTGTCTACCAGCCAGAAATTGTTAATCGCATCCCCATTGTTAGGCGATATGAACTTTCCGGGGCTCAGCTTATTAACGATGAGATCGCCTTTGACACGCACTTCAACCGTGGCCATGCCGGGGCATCCGCTGTTCCCAACGCCCTGAACCGTGTAGATCGTTGTCGCGGTAGGGGTGGCGACGGGATTTGGCAAGGACGGGTCGCTCAGTGTCGCGGCGGGATCCCAGAGGTAAGTGGCCAGCCCGGTGGCCGTCAGTTGCGAGGTTTCGCCTTCGTTGACCTGCGCCGGTTCTGCTATGGCGACTACATTGGGAGCTTCCAGCTCATCGACGGTAGCCGCAGCGGTAATCACACACGTCGCTGTGGTTACATTTACAGAATAGTTGCCAGCTTCCGTCACGTTTATTGTCGGAGTGGTTGCGCCGGTGCTCCACAAGTAGCTTGCAAACGTTCCGTTTACGCCGAGCTCAAGCGATTCATCGGGACACAGGGAAAAATCATTCCCGGGTGCAGTAACCGATACCGCAGGGGCACTTTGTATCGTGATCGACTTGCTTGTGACGTCTTCGCAGGCTCCGTTGTTGTAGGTTACCTTGAGCGTTACTGTATAGGTGTTGGCAACCGTATACTGGAACGTCGGATTCTCCAGCGTTGATGTCTGACCATTGCCAAAGTTCCATTCGTAGAAGCGCTGCACAGAAGCTGCGCCAGTGCTTTGATTTGCAAAATCGATGACCTGACTCGTGCAGGCCGTCGCTGGTGCCGCAAAGTCGGCTGCCGGAGGTGTGGTAAAGGTGATCGTGGCATCCGCCGTTTCTACCGTGGCGCACGAAGGATTTGCCGTGTATTGCGCTTTGACATAGTAACTGCCGGAGGCAGTCACGGGCAGTGACGCGCCGGTGGCTCCGCTGATGTTTCCAGTTGTGCGTTCCGCCCATTGATAGGTGAAGTCCGGATCATTCGGAACAAGTGTTAAGGTCTTGGTGTCGGGAGGACAGATGACATCGGAGCCGGTATAGGTAATCTGAAATTCCGGAACGCTGATTACTTCGACGACGGTCGAGGCCTGCTGTGCAATACAGCCATTGACGATGACATCTACATAGTAACGCCCCGCATTCGCCTGCTGGAAGTTTGAGATGGGGGCGGGGTTAAGACCCGATCCGGTGTAACCCGCGGGGCCTGTCCAGCTATAAGTCGTCGCACTGACATCATTTACCGACAGCGAGAGTGTGCTCCCAAGGCACACTGGACCGTTATTGGTTGGCACAGCGATACCTGATGTTGTCCCAGGATCAACCGTCACCGCGACGATGTTGGACACTTCGGAACACGCGCCTGCCTCACTGGTAGCAACAACTGTGTACGATCCGCTGGCCGTCACATCATAATAGGCGTTCGTACCGGTGGCAAGGGTGGCAGCGCCATTCTTCCACTCATATGTGACACCTCTGTTCGATGCTGTCGTCAGCTTTAATGGAAATCCTGAGCATATGGTGATCGGTCCCGCTGGATCAATCGAGGGTACAAGACAGCTCTTGTTGCGTAGGATCGAGATTTTCGATGCCAGTATGTTGTTGCTGTTGTCGTCAACACTGGTGAACGCAATGTCGGGCTTGCCGTCTCCATCGATGTCGCCTACGCTGACGTGTCGGTTAATGTAGGTTACCGGATAGACCAGGTTTGAGAATGACAAGGAACCCGATGAGCTGTTGTTGTTTAGTATCGTGACAGACTTGTCAAGCGATGCGACTACGATATCAGGTTTGCCGTCTCCGTCGATGTCGCCGAAGTCAAGACCCCAGGGCCGCGGGGCAGTTGCCACGCTGACAGGTGTCGCAAAAGCGATTGAACCCGATGTCTGGTTGCGGAAAAGCGAGATCGAATTGTTGATCAGTTGCGTCGCGGCGATGTCGGGTTTCCCGTCGCCATCCAGGTCGCCGACCCTGACGTTGACAACCGTGCCACTAATCGTTAGTGTCTGATCGAATGTAAATGAGATATTGCCGGGTATACTTGTGTTGCGCAGGATAAACAGGTTACTGGTTTGCGTGAGAAACTGACTCGTCACGATGTCGGGGAGGCCGTCTCCATTCAGATCCTCTACCGCGAGCCCGTCCGTGCTGGCGATGCCGGTGATCGGAATCGTAACGTGTGTTGGTGAGAAGGTGATTGCAGCGGTCGTACTCTGATTGACCAGTATCGTAACGTTGTTACCGGTTTGGTTTGTCACGATAATTTCTGGCTTGCCATCATTATCGAGATCGGCGATCTCAACACGCTTGACTTTTTTGCCGGCGAGGGTTACTGATTGGATAGCAAAAGAGAACACTCCTGCACCTGTGCTTGTGTTGCGGAATATAAAGAGTCGGTCGCCTGCGGCCCCCCCTTCGGAGACGACCAGGTCGGGCTTGCCGTCGCCATTGAGGTCACCGCACCGCGCATGGATTGATCGCGCCCCGATGAGCGATTGGCTGCGTGTGAAGGAGATGTTACCCATGCCGGGCGATGCGGTGGTATTCTGCAGTATACTTACATTGTTGGACCCGTCGTTGGCTGTTGCGACATCGGTGCGCCCGTCATTGTCGAAGTCGCACATGCACATATCGTATAACCCGCTTTCAACATCAAAGTCGGGTTGACCTTCAAGGCTCGCGGCGGTAATCCCGTGATTCCCACCGAAACTATACAGGAATGGAAAGGAGGTCTCGTCGCTCAATCCTGCAACGATGTCCGACACGATAATGTTATCATACGTCGCGCCTGGAGGAACTGCAACCTCGAGCAGTTGCTCAGAAACGAACTGCACGTCGCCCCGCATCGCGCCAAAGGTTACCGCAACGCGCGAGGCATCACCCGGGAATGTGCCGCGGAGTGTAACGACCTCTCCATTGGCCCCTTTCGTCTTGTCCACTTGCTGGATGACGGGTTTTTGGGCAAAGCATACCGAATAACCTGCCAGGGCGCAAATCAGGAGAATCGGTCGTATGCTTGGCATCACTTTCATAGGCTGTATGAATATCGTCGGCTACTCGTCAAGTAACCTATTTTTTTGGTTCGATCGCGAGCACTCTCGCCGTCTTGAGCTTTGTGTATGTTTTCAGATTCCTTACTTCCTGGTGCGCTTCCGCGGATTTTTCAGTTTCCAGGATGTGTACATAATATCGTCGGTCTTTCTCATAGTAAAAGACGTTGGCGTTGTACTTGTCGTTGCGGAGTTCCTGCTTGTACTGGTCTGCCGAGGTGAAGTCTGGGAATACCTTAATCACGACGTAGAATTTCGCCTTTGCCGCAGTCGTCGTCTGAATAGCGCTGTTCAGTGGAGGCACCTCCTGTTTGAACCTCGAGGAATGGGTGACGGTCTGCTGCGACAGGCGTGAGAGTAACACCGGTGCCTTCTTGCGGAAGGACTTCTGCGATCCCAGTTTAAGGCCGAGTTGTACTTCGTGCGTGCCCTGCGAGAATGCTGGCTCGGGCTGATTGCCTGGCTCGTACGAGTAACTCAATAAGAACCGGTCCAGGGTAAATCCAAGTGACCCACTCATTCCGTACGACTGTCGATAAGCTGCGCCCAGCCAGAAATTTTGTGAGAGGTTGAGTTTGACCATTGCTTCGGCCTGGCTGTTACCTGCCTTTGCATATTTGTACAGTGCGTAGAACTCGAGCGGCGCATAGCTCTCGTCGGTTTTTACCTTCCGGCTCACACCCTTTCTACGCCGATTCACCATTTTTCCCGCCAACTTTTTCTTGTAGTACGCGGACACGATGATATTGTCGAGTGGAGAAACCGAGGTGTTCTCGAAATGTGAGATACTGTTGAATCGCGGGGTGAAGAGCTGAGGAAGTGCGATCCCGAAATTGAACCCCGACTCCGACTTGATCATCATCCCAAAATTCCCGGCGGGTTGAATATTGTTGGCGAGATAATCAGCTATGGCCGGATCTGAGAGGTCTGCTTCATCCACATTAATGTTGTTCGTTATCGCCCCGCCGGACAATGCGAAGAACAGCTGACTTTTCTGACTTAGCCCAATCCCGTAAGCATACGTGAGCAACATATCGTTCGTATTCAGGATCCCCCGTTTGAACGACGAAAGGCGTACGCCAACGGCGGAATGCGAATTGTCTAGCATTGTTGTGAAATTCGCCGTCGTCAGTACTGGCGCACCTTCGACATTCATCCACTGTTGGCGGTGATTTACAAACACATAGGTGTAGTCAGTCGCCGCCTCTGCGGGGTTGTAGAGATAGGGATTGATATAGTAGCTGTTGTAAACGGGCAAATTTTGTGCGACAGCACCTCCGCACCACACAATTTGGGCCAGGGTAAGGGCTATAAGCAGTTTGCGCGTCCTCTCCATTAACAGGGTTCAGTGGCTAATGTCTCAAAAAATCAGACGATGCTCCGTCTGTTTGCGCTGCAAAAAAGTGGTTTCATCGAAACTTAAATGAAACACGTTTACAAAAGACCAAAGTAAGTTTTACCTTACATAAAACTTACGAATATACAGTGTTTTTTCCTATTTAGCAGCATCTTCCGGAGGAGGTAAAGGCAGGAGGGGACGGATTTTTCGGGGATCGACGGTTTTTAGCTATGAAAGCGCCACTGTTTCTTTTACTCCTGTTTTTTTTCGGAATGTCCGGTGCGGGTGCACAGGTATACGTCGGACCTATCGCTGGCGGGCAATACTCGTGGACAAAGTTCGATGAGAGCAGGCATTATGACGCATATGATCTGAAAGGCCACTGGGGTTGGCATGCGGGGGCTAACTTTTCGATGAAAGTCCGCAACCGGTTTTTCCTTTACACATCGATATTATACTCGACAAAAGGGAGAAAGGTAGAGGGCGTGCAGGACCGCATGCTGACGAACACCGTCCGATATGACTACATCGAGATGCCCATTCTATACGCGGTGGATTTTCGCGCACGTCTTGAGAATGGAAAGGAGTTCAAGTATTTTCTCGGAATTGGCCCCAATGTGAGCTATTGGCTCGGTGGCAAGGGGACTCTTTATAATAGTGACCTCGCGGAGAGTGCTGAGTTCGGCGATCGATCCTTGGAGTACACGATTGCCTTCCGGGATGAAGACAGCGAGCCGCGGATGGGTGAGATGAATGTGATAGAGCCGAATCGGATGCAGCTAGGATTGAATCTGGCGACAGGGTTCGTACTTGAACCATTGCCGCGCCAGCGCATTCTGATGTTGCTCCGCTATGAACTCGGACATAGTTTTCTCTCCCGCACGAGTAATGGAACGTTTGTCCCGACATACTATGAGGATGTGCTGCAATCGAGAAATAAGGGTGTTCGCCTTTCCTTGTCGTATATGATTGATCTCCGGATCGAAGATCGCAAGCGCGGTAAGAGTACTGTTAAACCGAATAAAAAACGGAACAGTAAACGCTAGTTTTTCCGCTTTAGCATCTTGCCTTTCTTGATGACGTTGCTCTTTCCTTTGTTGCGGACTTTCTTGTCGAGGTTTTGCTCAAAGAGATACATCACTGAGAACCGCAGGGCCATATTCCTTGCCTTGAGATTGTCGTCGTAGGTGACAGGCAGCACGTAGTCGGCACTGGTGGGCGAACCCATCCAGGAATGGCCGATGTCAAAGCGCATGTCGAACATGACCTTACCGCCGTTGGCAGGCTCCAGCATCAATCCGCCGCCGAGGTTGAAACCCAGTTGAAATCGATTGACGTCCTGCATGTAGATCGCCTCGATCTCTCCGATGTCTTCACCTCGTGTGCCGAAGATAATCTTGTATTTGAGGGGGGGGAAAGCGTTTTCAGCGAACTCGTCGGAATTGATCGTTCCACGACCACCGAGCCAATAGCTAAAGAGTGGTCCGGCACCTGCATACCATTTGAATTCGCGGGAACCCCGAAGACGGCTGCGGAAGTGAACGTTGTACAACATCGGCACATCGATGTAGTTGTACGTTACCCGATCTTCGAGCATCTTGTCTGTTCGGCCTCGGTTCACCTTTCCTTTCGTGGAGTAAAGATATTCCGTGTGGAGGAAGTAACGTTCCTTTACCTTGAAGGATAATACCAGACCTCCGCTGTATCCTATCGTCGGATTCACCTTTACCTGATCTTTGAAAGACTTGTCATCCAGCGCCATCCAGGTCATCTGTGGTCCGGCTTTGACCCCCATGTGTACGACTTGTGAATACACCGGAAGTCCATTCAGCGATGTAATGAAACAGATCAAAGTGATGATTCTTATCATGCTACCGATCAGGTGTGACCCCTCTTAACCGATGTAAAGATTGATGTATTGTCAAAAACATACTAAAACATGCTCGCCGAGTCCTCGAAAGAATAATGCAAAGTGCTATTGTTTAGCATAGCCACGCGGCATACTGATCCGGAAGGCGCCCCGTCTGACTTATCCGCCGGGATCGTTCGTATATTCTCATCGAGTGGTAAAGGTAACGCGTTGTTTCGGAGGAAAAAAAACTAAAAAACGAATCAAACGTTCCGTGTCCGAATAGCCTTGTGCGGAAGTGTCTTTTGGATGTAAGATTTTCATCAAACCTCCGCGCCGCGTTCGCTTACCTTTACCGTATTTTAGTATTAAACTCTGTAAAAAAGCGCCTATCCAAAAGATGGGCGGTTACCCCACAGGCTCGAATGAAAAGGATTTACCTCTTGTTGCTCTTAGTGAGCTTTTCTCTTGTCGCACTGGCGCAGGAATCGAATTGTTCGGATGGTGTCGACAATGATGGAGACGGGTTCATTGACTGCTTCGACAGCGATTGTGCAAATATGCCTTCCTGCGACGAGTCCTACATCGGAAAAGACAAACTTTGTCAGACTCCGCCTGATCACACACTAAGTTTCGGAATGAGGCTCGGGGCCGCCTCGGCAAATAAGACCGCGCTGTCCTACGGAAGGATGGTTGTCGGTGACCTCGATCGCGATGGCACGCCCGAAATGGTTACCACGCATTCCAACGACAAGAAAGTCTACATCCTGGATGGCCGGGATTTGTCCACCAAGTTGACCATTAATACCACGGGTACGCCCGAATATTTTGATCACGCGATTGCTAATCTCGACGACGATGATTGCGCGGAGATCTTTATAGTCGAAGACATCGGGGGGAAGTTCTATGTAACTTCTTACGATTGTGAAGGCACGAAGCTCTGGAGTACACAAGCCTATGGTCGACCGTTTACGATCGGTCTTGCCGACTTCGATCACGACGGACAAGTCGAATTATACTACAAGAATGAAATTCTCGACGCCAAGACAGGTATCAAACTCGTAAATGGCTCCGGTAATTGGAATACCATCGATTCCGGGCCAGTTGCCGTGGATATTCTGCCCGACAGCGAGTGTGGGGAGTGTGCCGGACTTGAGTTGGTTCTCGGTGGCGAGATCTTCGCAGTCGACCTGACCCCGCGCACTGCAGGCGGAGGGTCCCTCGGCACCGCGATAAAGAGATTCAATGATCTGCCAGGGCTGGACCCGCCAGGGCCGAACAATACGATCGTCTACCATCCGAAGTATGTGACTTTCGGCTACATCAACAGTATGACTAGTGTTGCCGATTACAACCTTGACGGGCACCTCGATGTGATCATGAGCGGTGCGACAAGTTCATCTGCGACGAGTACAACCACAGTCTTTTTCTGGGATGTTCACAACAACACTTTCAAACTGTACCAGCCGAAGCAGCCTAATAACTCGAGCTGGCCGCACGGTACTGGTAGGATTAATTTAGCAGATGTCGACGGCGACGGAAAAATGAATGCGACATTCGTCAGTGGTGCACGAATATATTCGCTGAAAGAAGATTTCACACTGCTTTGGCAGAACACGATTACCGAACAGACTTCCGGATTCACCAGTACAACGGTTTTCGATTTTAACAATGACAATGCCGTGGAGATTGTTTACCGCGACGAATCGAACCTCCACATTATTGATGGTAAAACAGGAAACGCTTTTACGTCGGTGGTGTGTCGCTCGCGTACCGCGAATGACTATCCCATCGTTGTTGACGTCGATGGAGATGGCGCGACGGAGATCTGCGTTTCGTGTGCAACGGACGACGCAACGGACATCAACAACAACAACAATACACCGTTCGGGCAGATCAGAAGCTATAAGTCGTCGCTCGAGCCATGGGTTTCGGCGCGACGGGTCTGGAATCAGTATGGTTATTTCAATGTCAACGTCAACGATGACCTGACGATCCCACAGGTTCAGCAGAAACATCACCTTGTATTTTCGCAGGATGTCTGTGGCACAGGGGAGAACCGTGCGCTGAATTCGTTCCTCAACCAGTCCGCGATTCTCGACTCCAAAGGTTGCAAGACGTATCCGGCCGCTGACGTCGCATTTGTTGCAAATCCTTCACTGCTCAACGTAGTACCCCCGACCTGTCCCGATCAGGACTTTCTCGTGTCATTTTCACTTCAGAACGTCGGGGACATCGACTTGAACGGTGATTTTCCGATCACGTTCTACAGTGGCGATCCACGACTGGCCGGTGCTCAGAAGCTTGGAACACAAACCATCAACTTCTCCAATTTCAGGATCGGCGATCAGATCGATATCCAGGACATGACTGTGACAGGGACGGGCGGAACGTTTACTCTTTTTGCCGTGCTGAATGATGCTGGTACAACAGTACCAACTCCGATTTCCCTGCCGAATTCCGGTTTTGACGAGTGTAACTTCTCCAACAACATTGTTTCCGCAAATGTCATACCGCGTGCCTTTCCGCTTTCAACCGCGTCGGACGACCACGTTCAATGCGGCGCCGGCCCTTCACCTCCGAGCGGTTCCGCGCGCGCATTCAAACCCGAAGGCGGGAATGAACAGACTGTGGGATACACCTTTCATTGGTTTGATGGTGGAGTGGCAGGGCCCGTTGGATCAGCTGACCATCTCGGATCGCAGGTGACAGGACTTCCAACTGGTACGTATACGGTATACGCTGTCCACGATGCGTTTCAGTGTGGATCGGATACCGTACAGGTAGCCGTAGGATTGCAAGCGCTGGCGATCAGTGCAACTGTCAATGTCGACCAACCATTTACGAATTGTATCGATCCTGACGGGCAGCTCTCGGTGACGCCAGCGAGTGGTCTCGTCACAGATTATACATATGAGTGGTTTGAGGGAACAGTTTTCGGCACGACACCTCCTTTGTCCGACAGCAGTGTGCTAAGGTTTACACGTGCGCTGACATACTCAGTACTCGTTACGCAGAAATCCTCCGGGTGCGAGACTTTGGAATCAGGAACGGTACCTGATATGACCGTGACACCGGTCGTCACCACATCTTTCGTCCCGGCAAACTGTATGCCCGCCAACTCGGGCCAGGTTGCCGCTGATGTCGATGGTGCGACTTCGGGGTACACGTTCTATTGGTATGACGGGTCGACGGCAAAGCCCACCGAGGACCACCTCGGTCATACGTATCCGAATGTTTCAGCGGGTAACTATACCGTGGTATCGAGAGACAATACGACCGGCTGCCGATCTGCGGAAACGGTAGTGGCCGTTCCAACGGTCGACGGAATCACGGTTTCAGCAACGATCACGGCACAGCAGACCTCGTGTACTATCCCGAATGGAGCTGCGTCAGCGAACGTGGGGGGGTCTACGACAGGCTACTCGTTCCGTTGGTTCGATGGAGATAATACAGTGACGGAGATTGGCACCAATGCAACTATTTCGGGGCTCGCAGCGGGGACTTACACCGTTCAGGCAACGAGTTTGGCGACGGGTTGTACAGACACTGAGCTGATCACGATTGTGGAAAACATCCAGTTGCCGGCTGTGACGCCATCGGTGGTGGCGAATCAGCTGAGCTGTCTTCCCGCCAATGGCGCGGTAACGGCAAGTGCAGGAGGATCACCGGGGCCCTATATCTACTATTGGTTTGACGGGAATATCGGAACGCCGGATACAACTGCGGCCGATTTTCGCGGCGCGAACTACACCGGCATTACCGCGGGCCATTACACGGTTGTCGCCGTGGACGTCAACACCCGATGCGGCTCCGCGCGGAGTCTTGTTGAAGTACTCGACCAGACGGTAGACCCCGTGGTCACGACCTCGACAACGGGCCAGAGCAGTTGCGATCCGGCGACTCCTAACGGACAAGCTTCGGCGTTGGTAGGTGGATCGACCGCGGGATACAAATTCCGCTGGTTTGCAGGTGCGGATACCACGACCTTTCTCCTGGAAGACGCAACGCTGTCAGACCGCGCGGCGGGCACCTATACCGTGAAGGCGATCAGCCTGTCGACGGGTTGTTTTACGACCGGACTCGTGCTGATCAACGATATCAGTGCCCAACCAACGTTATCGCTGACGAAGCAAGACAACAGTATCTGTAGTCCGGGGATTGGTTATACGGGTTCAGTAACCGCGACGTTCGCGACTAATCCGAATTCGGAACCAGGGCATACCTATACATATGAGTGGAGGCGCAACGGTGTGGTTATCCCCGGTGAGACTGCCGCTACCCTTAGTGGAATTGACGCCGGCACCTATAGTGTCCGCGTGACAAACGAAGTCATTGGATGCGTGTCGGACCCGGCGGAGGTCGTCGTCAATGATGCCGTGGCACTCCCTGCGCTGACGACATCAAATGCTGGGTCAACGAATTGCGATCCCGCAATACCCGATGGCAGTGCGATCGTCTCCACCGTGGATGGTCTGGCACCCGGAGCGACGAGCGATTACACCTATCGCTGGCATATCGGAAACGGCACCGCGACACCGATCGATCTGGCGACAAACCCGACCGCGGCGGAGCCCATCCTGACGGGTGTGCAAGGTGGTGCAACTTCTAACTACACAGTGCTGGTGACTAATGTGCTCACCGGTTGTGAGAGCACAGCGGTTGTGAACGTAGCGGATGTAAAAGTACTTCCCGAATTGACACTCACGCCGACGGATAATTCAGTATGTGATCCGCTGTTAACTTCGCCAGCCGTGCAGTTTAACGGAACGATCACGGCAACAGTTGATAATCAAGCTGGCGCGTTGACCAACTACACGTTTGTCCTCGGCGGCGGGGCAGGCACGCAAGATGCAAGTCCAAACCACAATCGATTCATTAACCTCGACGGTGGTAGTTACACGATCATCGCGAGTCATACTCCGACCGGTTGTGTTTCACTTCCGGCGAATGTGCAGGTGCAGAACGACCAAAACGTCCCAGACCTCATGACCGCCGCTGACGGTTCGACAAACTGCGAACCAGGACTCGAAGACGGTCAGGTGCGCGTTGTTACAGTCGACGGCAACCCTGCAACGACGACCGGTTTCACATTCGCGTGGACAGGAGCGCTGTTCGATGTGTCGGCCAACCCCACGAACAACGATGTCCAGTTGGAGAACATTCAGGGTGGGGCAGGGCAGAGTTATACTGTATTGGTGACGAACCTTTCGAACGGTTGTCAGAACACGGCGGTGATAAATGTAGCGGATGAGAAAGTACTGCCTCAACTGAGTTTAGCAACTACTCCAAACTCAGTGTGTGATCCTGCGTTGACGTCTCCCTCGGTGGAGTTCAACGGTACGGTTACTGCAACTGTTGATAATCAAGTAGGTGCGCTGACTGAGTACACATTTGTTCTTGGTGGCGGAGATGGTATTCAAGACGCAAGTCCAAATCACAATCGGTTCCTGGAACTGGAGGGAGGCATCAGCTATACCGTGACTGCAACCCATTCGCTGACCGGATGTGTTTCGACGCCGGCGAACATCCAGGTTCAAAACGACCAGGATATCCCGGATCTGGTGACGGCGGCTAACGGTTCGACAAACTGCGAACCAGGACTCGAAGACGGTCAGGCGCGCGTTGTTGCAGTCGACGGCAACCCTGCAACGACGACCGGTTTCACATTCGCCTGGACAGGCGCGCTGTTCGACGTATCGGCCAATGCGACCAACAATGATATCCAGCTGGAGAATGTTCAGGGCGGCGCGGGGCAGAACTACACGGTACTCGTGACGAATCTATTGAATGGATGTCAGAACACGGCCATCGTTAATGTAGCAGATGAAAAATCTCTCCCTGTGTTAGCCCTCGCAGCGACACCGAATACGGTATGTGATCCGGGATTGACTTTGCCCGCGATACAATTCAACGGGACGATTTCGGCAACTGTGGGTAACATGGTTGGCTCACTTACGGATTATACGTTTGTGTTGGGTGGCGGAGCGGGCACTCCGGATGCCAGTCCGAATCACAACCGGTTCCTGGAGTTGAACGGTGGTATCAACTACACCGTCGTTGCTACGCACGTATTGACAGGTTGCGTTTCCAATCCGGCGGGAATCCAGGTGGCAAACGACTTCGACATCCCCGCGATGACGTTGGGAGCCGATGCGTCGACGAATTGCGATCCACTTCTTGCCAACGGGGCCGCAAGGGTTGTTGCTATCGACGGATTCACCGTGGGCGTT
>JBIQJZ010000104.1:0-13195 GCA_044507115.1 Flammeovirgaceae bacterium
TTAAAACTATCGTTTAGAATGTTTCTATTGACCAATGCATCATAGTTGTTTTTCTGTTCTACTTCTTCTGTGTTTATCTATTGTCTCGTGTTCGCAAAGGGGTGGGGACAGGAGTGAAGTCGAGGATGGTGCGGAAACACGGGTTCTACCTGAGGAGCCGTCAATCCCTCCGTCCGGACTTTCAGGTGAGGAGCTTTCCAGGAAATATTGCAGCAGCTGCCATGCTTATGTGAATCCCGAGTTGTTGGTGCGATCTGCCTGGAAGGATGATGTGTTGCCGGCGATGGGATTCAGGCTGGGGATCTACTCAGGAGGCCGACGTCCTGACAGTCTTTTTGAGGCAGGCATCGGCGGATCAATTGTCCGCAATGCGGGAATATTTCCTGATAAGCCGCTGCTCGCGGAAGAAGATTGGCACAAGATCGAGCAATACTTCCTGGAGATGGCGCCGGATACGATTCCCGATCCTGTTCGCAAGAAGAAAATTCGAATGGGTCTCCCGCATTTCAGCTACAGAGAGAGTGCTTTCTCACACCGTCCTCCGTTGACAGCAATGGTAAAGATCCTTCCTGCGGGGCGCGGTGTTGTATTTAGCGATGGCAAGGGTCGACGCAGTATGTTGACGTTCCTGACGCCGGATCTAAAAGAGAGTTATACGTTGTCTCTGCCGACGACACCGGTGCAGTTTCATGAACGATCAAATGACGTGTTTCTGACGACGATTGGGAAAGGCGTCTTTCCAAATGACGCACCCGACGGGACGATACAACGCCTTGAACGAAACTGGCCCCAGCCGAAGTACCACCTGGCTGAATCTGTCCTTGCGAATTTGCAGCGCCCAGTACACATTGCTTACGGTGATTTGAACAATGACGGCCAGGAAGATCTTGTAGTCTGTGAGTTTGGCAATATGACAGGGAGATTGTCCTGGTTCGAGAGGGGTGCGGATGGCGGTTATACGAAGCGGATACTGCGGGAGAAGCCGGGTGCCATCAGGGCGATCATCAAAGATGTCAACAACGATGGCTTACCGGATGTTTACGTTCTTATGGGACAGGGAGATGAAGGCATTTTTCTCTATGAGAACGAGGGCGGAGGACAGTTTCGCGAACGACGGCTTCTCACATTCTCACCTCTGCATGGGTCGCAGTACTTCGAGCTGGCGGATATCAACAAAGATGGCTTTGATGATATTGTATATGTGTGTGGTGACAACGCGGACCTTACGCCCACGTTGAAATCGTATCATGGGATCTACATATTTCTCAATGATCGAAAGAATAACTTTGAGCAGGCATACTTTTATCACATGAACGGGGCGTACATGGCCATGGTGCGCGACTTCGATCTCGACGGTGACCTGGATATTGCGGCAATTTCATTTTTCCCTGACTACGTGCGCAATCCGGAAGAGAGCTTCATCTATTTGAGAAACACGGGAAATCTCCGCTTCGAAGATTATTCATTTCCCGAGGCATCAAAAGGACGATGGGTGGTGATGGATGCCGGAGATATGGATGGAGACGGTGATGATGATCTCGTCCTTGGGTCGTTCGTGTACTTTCTTCCGGCTGGCGATACGACTGGTCTCGGCCAGCAGTGGCTCCGGACGTCGCCTTCGCTAATCGTTCTCGAGAACAAAATTCGATAGAGAATAATGTAGCTATGGTTGGAGACACTATGAACGCGGCGATCTATACCATAGTGGGCGACTGGCACGTCTCTAAAGTGATAACTTGTGGATCTTTCCATCAAACCCACATAGGTACAGTTCCTGGTTTTGATCGACTCCAAAGGACGAGATGTTGAAAGCAGCTTCGAACAGGAGCGTATTGACAGGTCGTGATAAGTCCTTGTGTTCTAGTGCCCATACCCGTCGCGTTGCAAAATCGGCATAGATGTATTTGCCGACCAGCGACTTCAGCGATGGTCCCCGGTAAACAAACCCACCTGTGATCGAAATACCCGCATTGCGATCGTATTCGTGTATGGGACCTTTGAGTCCTGCGCGATCGCATCCGGTTTTCGGATCATAGCAATGATTTCCTTCCATCGTATTCCATCCGTAGTTCCCACCCTTCTCGATGATGTCAATCTCCTCCCATGCATTTTGCCCTACATCGCCGGTCCACAGTCTCCCATTTTCGATATCGAAACTGAATCGCCACGGATTCCGAAGACCATAGGCGTAAATCTCTTCGCGGAAAGCCTGAGTGTTTCCCGCGAACGGATTGTCAGCAGGGATTCCATATTTCTTTCCGTTCTCAGACTTGTTGACGTCTATGCGAAGGATCTTACCAAGTAGTGTCTTGCGATCCTGGCCGTTCTCCTTCGGATCGCCAGCGCTCCCGCCGTCACCTGTTGCGATGTATAAGAATCCATCCGGGCCGAACGCCACTTGTCCTCCGTTGTGATTGGAGTACGGCTGGCTGAAGGAAAGCAATTCCACTTCGCTACCAGGCTCTGCTTTGTCGGGATCGGAACCTGAAACGGAAAAGCGCGAAACTACCGTGCGGTTTGGATTTGCGGCAGTATAATTCACGTAGAAGTAGCCGTTGGACTTGTAGTCAGGGTGAAAAGCAAGCCCGAGCAAGCCTTCTTCGTTACCCTGATCATCGACTTTGTCGCGAATATCAAGAAAAGTAGTTTTGGACCCCGTATTGGCGTCGTTTGCAAACACGGAGATTACACCGGCTTGTTCGACAACGAAGAGCCGATTGGTATTGTCAGGTGAATATTGCAGGTCGACAGGCCGGGTGAACGAGAGATTGGGAAAGGCTACTGCGGTTTTATATCCTGCGGGGTCGGGTGTGCCATCGTTTTCTCGTGCTGTGTCCGAGCAGAATGCACACAGGAGAAGGATGACTGAGGCTGGACGGAGAGCATTCTTCCGGATCATAGGTATGTAGTTCGGTCGCAGGTAAAGATAGCAATTCGCGACCATACGACTTGCGCTCAGAAGTGGGTTATACCTACGGCGGCTGTCGTTTGGTGTGTATCTGTTCGGGCGTTGGTATGATGGCGCATGTTCGGCAAGGTGATTCGGAACACGGAACCTCGGCCTACCTGTGACTCCAGTTGGATCTCACCACCGAGCTTTTCCACGGCTTCCTTTACAATGTATAGTCCCAGACCGGCACCGTCATTTTTTTCAGTCGCCCGATAGAACATATTGAACACCTGCTGCAGATATGCTTCTTCGATCCCGATCCCGTTATCTGCAAACGCGAGTGAAACAGACTGAGGTTGGTAGTTAATGTCGATCCGGATGAACGAAGTTTCCTTGCCCGGATCGGCGTATTTTATCGCGTTTGAAATGAGGTTGTTGAGGATAAGGCTAACGCGGTAGCGATCCGAGTAAAAGGGTTGATGCGCTTCACCCTTGGCGGAAACTTCAATGCTGATACGTTCGTATCCCGGCATAAACCGCATGCGTTCAAAGTTGTCATCGACCAGTTGCGGGAAATCGATCTCAGTCATGACCAGACCTTGACGCGCATTGCGCGAGTAATCGAGAATTTCTTTGAGCGTGTCATCGAGTTTGTGGACACTATCTTTCATCATGTCGTGGTACTGGTGGATGATCGTGCCATCATTTTCGTGTTTGGCCAGATCGAGCAGTCCGAGGACGCTCATGAGCGGTGCTCGTAAATTGTGTGAAACACTATAAACGAAGCTGTCGAGTTCCTTGTTGATTTTTGTAAGGGTTTCATTTTGACTGGCAAGCGCGGTAGTCGCTTCCTCCCTTGCTTTCTCGGCCGCTTTTTGCTTTAGTGCGACTCGTATCGCATTGGGAAGTCGATTGAGGTTGGATTTTAGTACATAGTCGTCTGCGCCGAGCTTCAGCGTTCTGACCGCAAATTCCTCGGATACTGCGCCGGTAACCAAAATGAATGGAATCATCAGTTTGCGGCTCCGGAATATTTCGAGCGCATCGACGGAATTGAATTGAGGAAGGGAATGATCGCAAAGGATAACGTCGGGAGTGAAGGCGTCGAGTTCGGTTATAAACTCGTTTCGCGTGTCGACGCGTCTGGCCTCAAGGTTGAAGCCTGCTTTTTTGAGACAATGACTGATCAGGGCGAAGTCATCCTCCAGATCTTCGAGAGATAGTATTTTCAATGTACCTTTCGTCATGGGTTTCTACAGGTCTGTTTTTCACAACCTGAAACTGTCCAAATACCGTTCCTGCTGAAACGGCCAAGGTGCATTATGCCTGTGCTCTGAATGGCTACCGACTGTAGAACTGTATACTCATTTCTAAGCCGACCTGACTGAGCGGGTGAGGAGCCGACGATGTAAGATTCGCCGTCACTTTGTGACCAAATGGTATGCTCTAGCGAGTAGATAGAGCGTTGGGCCATCAGGCTTTGGCCGACTTCTTCATGCGGTTCTGAAGAACGGGGCGGAAACGGACTACCGCATCGTTGTATTCGGGATGTTCTTTGATGAACCTCGCGACAGCCGCGCAATTGACCATTACCTGTTTTTTAGACTTGAGGATATCGTCCAGAACTTGCTGAATGAACTTAGCGGCATTGCCTTTGCCGCGGTATTTTTCGGGTACGTACGTGCGCATCAGAACCTTTGTTCCGGCCTGAAATCGGTATTCCATGTACGCTATGTCGGTTCCGAGGTTAACCTCAAAACGGTGCTTGTCTTTGTTGTTGACTACATTGAATTTTTCCATTGCCCTTTTAACGTGCAATCCGGGGTGTAACGTTCAGATATTGAGACATTTTTTACGAACGGCCAAAATCCGGGACGGGAGCACCACCGCAAACGATGTAATAATCATGTAAGTTTTTAGCAGTAGTTGGCTTTTTTTCCTTTCCATATGCTGCCTAACTTTATTGATAAGCCCACCACCACTTTACCGGAACGACGTAAACGCGTGTTCTGCTCAGTTACGTTTAGATCGTTTGCTTTTGAATTATTGCGAAGCCGGTTTGCATCATCGTATATTAGTTTTGACCGTTTGAAATATCAGACGGATGATATGACTTTTGAATTTTATTAATTGGGGCATGAAAACGGACGCTGTCATAGAAATCCTGCTGGTAGAAGATAATCCCGACGATGCGGGATTGGCGATTCACGCACTAAAAAAACATAATCTTGCAAACAACCTGGTCCACCTGCAGGACGGGGAAGAAGCGTTGTCTTATCTTTTTTCCGATGGCCTGACTAGTACCCCCAAGGTTATTCTGCTGGATCTAAAGATGCCTAAGGTCGATGGAATGGAAGTTTTGCGACGATTGAAATCAGATGAGCGCAAGAAAGTTATTCCTGTAGTTATGTTAACGTCTTCACGCGAAGAACGGGACGTGATCGAATCGTATGAACTCGGGGTGAATGCTTATATCGTGAAGCCTGTGGATTTTGATAAGTTTGTAAAAGCAATAGGAGAGATTGGATTATTCTGGCTGGTACTGAACCAGCCGCCAAAGTAGCACACATGCTTCCAGACAAACCTTTGAAGATTCTGATGCTGGAGGACCTGCAGGACGATGTCGGGTTGATTGAGCGCACGTTGCGAAAAGAGGGGATGAATTTCTCAGCAAAGCGTGTTGATTCGCAGGACGAGTTTACCAGCAGTCTGCGGGAATTCCAGCCTGATGTGATTTTGTCGGACCACGCCCTTCCGCAATTCAATTCCCTGGAGGCTCTGAAGATCTGCCGGAAACAGGCCGTGCATATTCCGTTTATCCTCGTAACAGGAACGGTCTCGGAAGAATTTGCCGTTAGTTGTTTGAAACAGGGGGCAGATGACTACGTGTTGAAGTCGAACATGGTGCGCCTTCCGTCGGCTATTCTGAATGCACTGAAGCAGCGGCACCATGAAACAAAACGCAAGAAGGCGGAGCGAACACTGAGAAAACAAAATGAAGAACTTGTTAAGATCAATAAGGAACTCGACAGCTTCGTCTATAGCGTATCACATAATCTTCGCGCACCGCTTATGTCGGTGCTGGGACTGATCAATCTCGTGCAACTGGAGAACAGGAATGGCGACAAGGCCATGAACGACTACTTCGATATGATGCAGCACAGCATTCATAAACTGGATGATACGTTAAAGGAGATCCTGGATTATTCGCGCAACGCCCGGAGCGCACTGACAATTGCGGAGGTGGATATCCGACGGATGATCGAAGAGAGTTTCGAGCGAATGCAGTACATGGAAGGATCTGAGAGCATCCGAAAATCTATTGAGACTAAGAATCTGAGACCATTTCATTCGGATTCTTATCGTTTCTCGGTGATCATCAACAATCTTGTTTCTAACGCCATTAAGTACCGCGACCTCGAGAAGACCGACCATTACCTTACCGTCAAAGCTGAAATGACGGAAGATAGTCTGGTATTGAAAGTGATCGACAACGGCATAGGCATTGAGGAAGAGTACATACCGCGGCTATTTGAAATGTTCTATCGCGCCACCGAAAGGAGCGAAGGCGCAGGACTTGGACTTTACATCGTTCGGGAGACGGTTGACAAGCTTCGCGGTACAATCGATATTGAATCCACGTTCGGCCTCGGCACTACGTTCACGGTGACGCTACCGGATCTCAAGAACTACGATGCACGTCCGCGCACGCAGCGCAGCCGACTTGATAAGCCTATTTGATGATTTCGATTTCCGTGCGCCGGTTGATCTGACGCCCATCTCGCTCGTCGTCATTGGAGACGATAGGCCGGTCAGGTCCGTAGCCGATTGCTTCAAGCCGGTCTGCGGATACCCCAGTCTGAATAAGATAGTTCATGACTGCCTCTGCTCTCTTTAGAGATAGGGCTCTGTTGGCTTCCGGCTGCCCGATGTTGTCAGTGTGGCCGGCGATCCTAATCCGCCAGCGCGGATTCGCCACCAGGAGTAGACGGATGTTTTCCAACTCGGCACGCGACGCATCTTCCAGGCTTGCGTCATTGGACGCGAAGAAGATATTTTTCAAGGTTATCTTAGATCCGACCTTTCCCTTCACCATCCTGACTTCGGTCTCGAGACGAGCGTGTTTATTATTTTCAGACACATCTACATTCATGGAATGAAAGAGATAGCCCGCCTGCTCGGCCGTAACGCCGTAGTTTCCACTTCTGGGAATTTCGATTTCAAAGCGCCCCTGTGCGTCGGTCTGGGTTCGCGATACAACCTTTCTTGTTGAGTTATCCACCAGGGTTACCGTTGCATTGATCGGCCCGGCTTCGTCGGTGTCAAACGCCGTTCCCGCAAGGACGGCAAATGGGGTCCCTATTCGGTTGGTCGGTGCAGAAGGAACGGGAAGGCGTGCGATTGAAACAATCGGCTGATCAGCTGTTTTACTAAAGCTCACAGCATAAATATCACTGTCAGTGCGTCCCGGTTTGCGGTTTGAACTGAAGAAGCCGTGCGTGCCGTCGGGTGCCACGACGAGAAAGCCGTCATAAGCGCTTGTGTTGATCGGCGGTCCCAGGTTCTCGGCCGGGGTCCATCGACCATCTTTCAACGTGCTCCGGAAGAGGTCATGATCCCCTAAAGTGGGATGACCATTTGAAGAGAAGTAAAGGGTTTTTCCATCTGCCTGGAGAAATGGTGACAGCTCATCGCCCCGCGTATTGACAGCGGAGCCGAGATTTGTGGGCCGCCCCCATTGATCATTAACTCCCTTTTCGCAAACATATATGTCAAAGCCTCCCCGACCTCCCGGTCGGTTGCTGGAAAAGAACAGTCGGGTACCGTCTGCTGATAGCGATGCCCATGACTCGCGGAACTGAGGATGATTGACAAACCTGTTGAGCGGAGCCGGTTTGGTCCAGACACCATTTTCAAAATTGGAAGCGTAAATATCGCCGCCGCCTTCTTCATAGTACACCAGCAACGTTGTTCCATCGGTGGAGATCGCAGTAGCGACGTCGTTGCCAGCTGCATTGACATTTTCGCCGATCTTTTCAGGAGCTGACCACGCTGTGCCTTGTCTACGGGTTATGTATACATCATCAAGGTTTACGCGGGTCTTTATCTGGTAAGCATTCTCAGACCGGTTTGACGAGAAGATGAGATCGCCATCTGGTGTCAGCAGCGGCCCGAACTCCGAAAACCCGGTGTTGATTTCGCTCCCGAGAATTGAAACTTCTGCTGCAATGCCACCCTTCATCAGGGAGTCACCGGCAATGCATTCCCGTATCTTCCTCGCGGCGATTGCGGCAAAAGCTTTGTTGGTGGTCCGAAGTATCTCAAAGTTGTTAAGTGCTTCCGCGTACCGGTGTTCGTTCTGCAGGGCGACGCCGAGATGATAACAGATGTCGCTATTGACATCCGGATTTGCGATCACGGCTTTGGTCAGGAAGTCAACCGCCTGCTGAAATTGCTTTTGATTAACACTCGACACTCCGGCCCGGTAGTTCGTCATCGGGTCCTCAGCGTCAATGTCAAGCGCTAATAGCAGATGTACGAGTGCGTTCTCGTAATCCTTCTTGAGGAAATAGCGCTCGCCTTTCTGAAGATGATCTTTTAACGATTGCGACCAGAGGGGGGCGCACACAACGGTGAAGACGCAAAGAAGGAGAATCCGCAACGCAGGAGTGGTTTCAGCCATGTAATTGAGGGTCGCAGTGAACAAATTCAAACAGGCAATATACAATGGATAGCGCTGTATTTCACTTTGCCAGCAAAATCATTCCGATATCCATCCTGGCCCGCGAAGAATGCGACCGGGTGTGGCATAGGTGTGTTCGCCATCTGCCAGTACGTGTACTCCATTGACAAAAACGTGAGATACTCCTCGCGCGTACTGATGCGGTTTTTCAAACGTCGCAAGGTCTCTGATGGAATCAGGATCAAAGACAACCACGTCGGCGAAAAATCCCTGTTGCAGCCGTCCGCGCTTCTCAAGTTTTAGATTTGTGGCGGGTAACGACGTCAATTTTCTGATCGCTTCCTGGAGGGTGAGCACCTTTTCGTCGCGCACATAATTCCCAAGTATACGGGCAAATGTTCCAAATGCCCGCGGGTGGTCCGCGAATGTTTGCTTTGCGTCTAACGAATACGATCCACCGTCGGAGCCAAACGAAACGAAAGGAAGTGTCATGATCCGCCGCATGACTTCTTCTGACTGTTGAAAATAGAGTGCCTCAATCCTGGATTTATCCTTGACGATCAGATCAAGAGCAGTTTCGTCGGGACTCTTTCCATGTATCTCGGCTGCCTGCCGGAGAGTCTTGCCCTGATAGGTGTGGTTCAACTCGTCAAGTCTGAAACGCATCAATACTACATTCTCAGGTTCCGAGTTTTTGAAGGGTATTCCTTTCTCCATTTCGTACAATACCTTCCTGCGAACGAAAGGACTGCGCAACCGCTTGCGCATTTCAACTGCCCCACCCTCTTGTACCCATGCCGGCAGGCGCGAGTTCAGGCCCGTGCCGCTGGCGATATACGGATACATATTTGCAGTAAGTGGCACTCCCGCGTCGCGCGCACTGTCGATCTTGGCAAGCACGGCGTCGATCTTTTCCCAGTTCCGTGACAAGTTGATCTTGAGGTGATAGATCTCGACAGGGATGTCGGCCTCCTTCGAGATGCGGATTGTCTCGTCAAGTGCCGGGAGAATCAAATCCCCCTCGCTTCTCATGTGAGTAGCGTAGATCCCTCCGTAGCCGGATGCTACCTTGGCCAGTTCAATTATTTCTTCAGTGGAAGCATACACGGCTGGCGCATAAATCAGTGATGTTCCGAGTCCCATTGCGCCATCCGCCATGGATTGCCGGACGAGTTCCTTCATGCGATCGAGTTGTTGACTCGACGGAGGCTTGTTAACGAAGCCCATTTCATAGATCCTTACAGAGGTTGCGCCGACGAACGACGCGACGTTGGGTGAGAACCTCTTTCGCTCGAGATACGAGAAATATTCGCCAAGGGTGGTCCATAGACTGTCCGCTTCTGCTTTCGACCTTCTTCTCTCCGGGCCAGGTGAAAAACCTTCGCCGAATACCTCCAGCGTCACACCTTGTTTGATATCGCTGATCGAGTATTTGTTTTCCCTGAGGTTCTCGTGTGCCCAGCTTAACATGTTGATGAAGCCAGGAGCTACGGCGAGGCCGGATGCATTCGTCTCGTGGCGTGCGCGAAGCGCAAAGAGGTCTCCAATGGCTGCAATGGTGTCGCTGCGGATTGCCAGGTCAGCGACATAGGGATCGGAGCCACTGCCGTCAACGATCAGCCCTCCGCGGATGATATGGTCGTATTCTACTGGCCGTTTGACAGGCAGGGCGAGGCTCAGCAGCACGAGTGACAGGACGAATGTTATCAGGAAACGCATGACTTACGAACTCAGACACATCGCCGAACACCGGCAACGAATACTCATCACATGATGATCGCGACTACTTTATCTTCAATCCAAGTTCATCGAGCTGCTGTGACGAGATGGTGGAAGGTGAATCGATCATCACGTCGCGTCCGGCGTTGTTCTTGGGAAAGGCGATAAAGTCGCGAATAGAGTCAACACCGCCAAAGATGGAACAAAGGCGATCAAACCCAAACGCGATTCCACCATGCGGCGGCGCGCCAAACTCAAAAGCTTCCATCAGGAAACCAAACTGCTTTTTCGCTTCTTCATCGCTGAAGCCAAGTCTCGCGAACATCTTCTGCTGTGTCTCGCGGTCGTGGATACGAATCGATCCGCCTCCGACCTCTGTGCCGTTGATCACCATATCGTACGCGTTGGCGCGCACCTTCCCTGGATCAGAGTCTAGCAGCGGTATGTCTTCGATCTTTGGCGACGTGAACGGGTGATGCATGGCATGGAAGCGACCTGTTTCATCATCCCACTCCAGTAGCGGGAAATCGATCACCCAAAGGGCAGAGAACTTGCTCCGGTCGCGGAGTCCCAGTTTATCGCCCATAAACAGTCGGAGTTCGTTGAGCTGCTTTCTTGTGGCGGCGACATCACCCGCGAGCAAGAGGATCAAGTCACCCGGCTCTGCGTTGAACTTCGCAGCCAAACGCTGCAGATCCTCCGCTGCATAGAACTTGTCGACGGAGGATTTAAGCGTTCCATCTGCCCGGTACTGGATGTACACAAGACCCTTTGCTCCGACTTGTGGGCGCTTCACATACTCCGTCAGTTCATCGATCTGTTTTCGGGTATAATCAGCGCACCCCTTGGCACAAATGCCCACAACAAGTTCAGCAGCCTCGAATACTGGAAATCCCCGGCCTTTGCTTTCACTGGTAATATCAACGAATTCCATCCCGAATCGTGTATCGGGTTTGTCAGAACCGTATTTGCGCATAGCCTCCTCGTGCGTAATCCGCGGAAGTTCGGGAAGGTCTACAGCCTTGACTGTTTTGAAGAGATGTCTGACCAGTCCTTCGAAAAGGCTGAGAATATCTTCCTGCGTGATAAATGCCATCTCGCAGTCTATCTGCGTGAATTCCGGTTGGCGGTCTGCTCTCAGGTCTTCATCGCGAAAACATTTTACGATCTGATAGTAGCGATCAAACCCTGACACCATCAGAAGTTGCTTGAAAGTCTGCGGTGACTGGGGCAACGCGTAGAATTCCCCGTGGTGTATACGGGAGGGAACAACAAAGTCGCGCGCACCTTCCGGGGTTGATTTAATCAGCACGGGCGTTTCTACTTCGATGAAGTTCTGTTCATCGAGAAATGCGCGCGTCTGCTGCGCCATGCGATGACGCAACTGCAGGTTCTCACGCACAACGTTTCTTCGCAGATCCAGGTAGCGGTACTTCATGCGAAGTTCATCACCACCATCCGTGTCGTCATCAATTGTGAATGGCGGGATTCTCGCGGGGTTGAGGATTGTGAGACGGGTCACCCGGATCTCAATTTCTCCTGTCTCCATCTTGTCGTTGCTGGCCAGGCGTTTCACCACCTTTCCTTCTGCCTGGATCACATATTCGCGACCGAGGTCGCGGGCTGTTTGCAGCGTTCCGGCGTCAGTGGTTGTCTCGTCAAAGATGAGTTGTGTGATTCCATACCGGTCGCGGAGATCCACCCATAGAACGCCGCCCTTGTCGCGTGTGCGCTGGACCCAGCCGGCGAGGGTTACTGTTTTGTCGACGTCGGATAATCTCAATTCACCGCAGGTATGGGTTCTGAACATGGTCGGATTTATTAATTTTGTAACTATGTGCCGTTGTCGGTCCGTTATTCGGGTCGGACATCGCAGATGTCCCCACATAAACGGGGCGAATTTAGCTAATATTTGCTTTGAACATTATCGGTAACCCATAAACCCTTTCGATGTCCCGTAAATTTCTGCTGTTGTTACCCCTGGTGTTCCTATCCTCCGGTGATATCAAACTTGTCAAGGTCAAGGTTAACCGCAATATCACGATTTCGGTACCCAAGGACTGGCGGCCTATGGATGACCTGGACTTTTCGCAGCGCTATCCATCGGTACGAGCGCCGCTCGCCGCATTCACGGACGAGAATCGGCTTGTGGACTTCAGTGTGAACATATCCGCGACGCGCTGGCCCGACGCGAACCTGGAACTGGCCTCCCGGTTTTTCAAATCCAGCCTCACAAATATGTTCGACCGCGTGACGATGATCAGCGAAGGCATCCACGAGATACGCGGACAGTCGTATATATACTTCGAGTTCGAGTCTCGTGTGAATGGCAGTCGCGACGACCTTGCCAATGCGGACCCTGTTCTGAAGTATAGCTATATACAGTACTTAGTTCAGCCGGAACGCACCCTCGTTTTCTCTTTCAATTGCCCGCGCCGCGACCGGCAGACATGGGAAGGAACCGCGAAGGAAATGATGCAGGCCGTGAAGGTCAAATAGGTATGGAACTCTACAGCGATGAATATTTTATGCGCGAGGCATTGAAAGAAGCCCGGAAAGCGCTTGAGATCAATGAGGTTCCCGTTGGTGCCGTCGTTACCTGCCGCAATCGAATCATTGCGAGAGCCCACAACCAGACTGAAAAACTCACGGATGCCACAGCGCACGCGGAGATGATCGCTGTGACGGCAGCGGCTAACTATCTCGGATCAAAGTACCTCAATGAGTGCACCCTTTATGTTACGCTTGAGCCTTGCGTGATGTGCGCCGGTGCCCTGCACTGGACGCAACTTCAAAGACTGGTATTTGGTGCATCGGACATTCAGCGCGGCTACACGTTGATCGCTTCGCCTGTCCTTCACCCCAAAACTACGGTCCAAAGTGGCGTAAGCGCCGATGACGCG
>JBIQJZ010000105.1:0-13158 GCA_044507115.1 Flammeovirgaceae bacterium
ATCACCTTGCCAAGGTGAGGGTCGCGAGTTCGAGTCTCGTTTCCCGCTCAGTACATCAAAAGTGTGGGTACGCTCACACTTTTTTTGTTTAACCGCCGAAGCTTCAGCGAAGGCGGTCAGCAACCAAGACTTTATCGAAGGGGGGTTGCATCCGATAGCAAGGTGGCTTGTTATTCGTCAACTTTTCAGGCCCGGGTGGTGAAATCGGTAGACACGCAGGACTTAAAATCCTGTGGCCCTAAAAGGCCGTGCGGGTTCAAGTCCCGCCCCGGGTACCAAAGGACGCCTGCTAGAACAGGGAACTCCTCCGGAGTTCGGGTGGTTCCTACCAGGATCCAAAGAAATCCTGGTAGGAACCACTCACCACTCACCACTCACCACTCACTACTCACCACTAACCTCCACGTCCTCTCCATTAATCTTCACATTCCTGAACACCAGATCCCTAACCCCCTTCAAGAAATTTCCTTCGGCTACGCCATCAAAGGAACAATCCTCAATGACGACGTTTTCAACTGGATAGGAATCGTCGCTGTCGATGTAAACGCCATGTTGCGAGTTTTTGCTGGTGACATCTTTGACGTGAATATTCCGGACGGTCGGCAGATTCTCACCAGTCTCTTTGTCATAGAAGAGATTGATGTGCACAATTGCTTTCTTGAGGTCCCCGATTGTAATGTTGCGCATATAGACGTTTTCGGCAGTGCCTCCGCGACGGGAGTTCGACTTTATCCGAAGCGCGCGGTCGAGGTTGGGGCTGTTCATTGTACAGTTCTCAGCAAAGACATTGCGTACGTTTCCTGATATTTCGCTGCCGATTACAACGCCACCATGGCCATCCCGCATCGTGCAATTCCTGACAATAATGTTTTCGCTAGGTGTGTTCACTCGTCTGCCGTCGTGATCGCGTCCGGATTTGATTGCAATGCAGTCGTCGCCGGTATCGAACAAACAGTCTTCGATCAGAATATCTTTGCTCGATTCCGGATCACATCCGTCGCTGTTAGGTCCGTGACTGATGACGGTTACTCCGCGAATCGTAATGTTCTCGGAGAGCACTGGGTGGATGACCCACATCGGGGAGTCCTTGATTGTAACGCCTTCAATCAGCACGTTCTTGCAACGATACGGCTGGATAAAATTAGGCCGTAGGTAGTCGCCTTCGCCGAAGATCCGCTCTTCTACAGGGACTCCCTTTTCCGCCATTTCTTTCAGTCGTGCGTTGGCGGCGTGCTGTGATACCTCGCGTGCTTGACGCACCTCTCCGGCGTGATTCCAACGACCTTTCCAGAACCACCAGTGGTCATCGTCCGCCTGGCCATTGAGTTCACCCTCTCCCGTGATCGCGATGTTCTCTTGCTCGAATGCGTAGATCAATGGCGAATAGTTCATTAGCTCGATTGCTTCAAAGCGCGTGTAGACTTGCGGCAAATATTTCTTTGTGTCCTGGCTAAACAGCACAACCGCGTCTTTCGTCACGTGCAGGTTAACGTTGCTCAGCAGGTGGATAGCTCCGGTAAGAAACTTCCCTGCCGGTACGACTACGCGACCGCCCCCCGCTTCATGACATGCCTTAATCGCTTCTCTAAACGCGTCCGTACAATCCGTGACGCCGTCGTTAACTGCTCCGTAGTCTGTAATGGGAAAGTCTTTGTCCGGGAAGGTCGGCGCCTTGATGCGCGCGAGAATAACCTCGGCCTCCTTCCAGGGGTCCGATGTATCGTTTGTAGTACATGAAGTCCCTACCAGTAATGCAATGAAAAGAAAGTACCTGATGTTCGTCATCTGTTTATGTTTATTATTGATTCTTGGTTTCTTCTTCAATCTATTTTCTTCCTCTTTATTCCTTCGCATACTACTCGCCGTGTTCATCTGCCAACCAGTTGATATAGACCTCAACATTGTCATAGCCAGTACTGAGGTCTCGTCCACTTGCGTTTGCAACAAGGGGATCCAACTTCCTCTCGATTTCCCAATCGTCGGGCATCCCATCGTTGTCCGTGTCAAGTGGTGGAGGCAGGCTTTGCAGCAAAGGCCATCCTCCGACATCTTCCTGGCTGTCGAGAATTCCGGGATAACCAGTCTTACTTCCGGAGTAAGTCGCCGTACCATTTCTGACTTCTTCGACGATTCTGGTATCCACCGCGTCGCGCACGAGGCTTGCACCGGCGGATGTGAGTACTGCCTCGAACGCAGCTTCTGCGCCATCCGTGGTAATGGTTTCCGTCTCCAGCGGGGAGTCCAGCTTAACCATTTGTTCGGTCACACCTGATGCGTAATCTACGCCGCCGTTCCAGTTGTCCGCTGTGACGGTTGTGCTCCCGTGCACGTAGTTACCGGAGATGTAGAACTGTCCATACCCGGCGCCATAGCTCGCATCGCCTTCGAGGGACACCTGTACGATTCGTTTATTCTTCGAGACGGGCGTCGCCGGACCAGGTTTGTAGTAGTTGTTGACGATGTTGTACTTGCCATTCTCGCCGCCATATGCGCTGTTATCGCGCCAGTTGTAGATCACATTGTTCCGGAAGTCCACATGCTCATTGGGATAGATGCCGTTGTTGATACCACTTCGGCCGCCGCCGTTGAATCGCGGGTTGCGACTATTGTGATGGGCGAGAAGATTGTGATGGAAACTGGCACGGTCTCCTCCCCAGATTGCACCGTAGCCGTGGTTGCCTTTGCCGTGAAACGACTCGTTCAGGCTTTCCGAAATGATGCACCACTGCATCGTAAAGTTGTTGTTGGCATAGAATGACGCCGCTTCGTCAACCGACCAACTGATCGAGCAGTGATCGAGTATTACGTCGTGTTGATATCGTCCCCAGATGGCATCCGTTTCTTGTTCGAAGAGATCACCCATCCGGAAGCGCATATAGCGGATGATCACGTTTGACGCGGATATCGTAATCTCATAGTTCTGCACGCAGATGCCGTCACCCGGTGCGGTTTGTCCGGCAATCGTCAGGTTTCCGTTTGAGATGTTGATGCGGCTCTTCAGTTCAATGTTTCCGGAGACGCTGAATACAACGATGCGTGGGCCACTCGCCAGCAACGCAGCGCGCAAACTTCCGGGGCCACTGTCGTTCAGGTTGGTAACATGAAGGACCTTTCCACCTCGTCCGCCACTGGCGTTTCGGCCGAAGCCCTCGGCTCCAGGAAATGCGAAGGCTTCCTCCACCACGGGCACAGGCTTGTCGTCGTGGATTTCATCATCGCTCTTATCGCATGAGAATACCAACAGAGTCGCAATAACGATCAGTGTGTGACGCACTCGAATGATCATAATACCGATAAAAAGCAAGGGTGTGAATTGACTCACACCCTTGCGCCAAAAATGTTTCTGTTACTGCAACCAGCGCGGATCACCGATGTTGTTGTCGATGATTGTTTGATTGGTAACGGTAAAGTCACCGCCCGCGGCATTTACAAACCCGGGATCCAGTTCGGTTGCATCGATTGCTGCAGCGGTCGTATACAAACCGACGAGTAGATTGTAGCAACTGTGTACGTTGTTATTGTCGTATACAGGAGCATCAACCATGTAGGAGTCCTGGCGCACGAAGTTCCCAGCCTGCGCGGCTGCGGGATTTTGTACGCCCGTCTCAACAAACAAGGAGTTGCGAACTTCGAAAGTGCCACCGGCACTCTTGTTCATCCGGAATAGTCCGTTGTTGTTGGTGTTGTCGATGATCGATACTTTGTAGAAGGTGCAGTTCTTGAAGCTGACGTTGGCTGCCACCTGCATCCGGAGGAAGTTGCGGAATCCGTTCGAGAACGTGGAGTTCTCCACCTTCAGCGTGCCAAGGTTTCCACCCCGGAAGTCAACACCATCTCCGCCGGCTCCCTGTATATCGTTCACCAGCGTGTTCGTGATGGTGATGGTACCATAGGTGCCCGACTGGTTGTTGTAGATGAGATGGTCCTTATAACCCCTGATCTCGCAGTTGTCGATCGTGAGTGTTGTCAGGTTGCAACTTGAGCTCGACGTGTTCAGGAACTGGCCTATGTAGGCAGCGGCATCTTCGTCACCGCGGAATATGAGGTTTTTCAAGTCGAGCGATGCAACTGCTGCGCCGCAGACGAATTGGCCGCGGATGATCGGTTTGTCGCTTGCAAGATAGCCACTCAGTTTGACCGACTTCGTTACCGCGTATGATCCGAGTTCGTACTCGCCGGGGAAAATCACATACGAAGCGCCGTCTTCAGCGCCGTCGAGAATCGCGACGAGGTCATCGCCGGGGTTGATTGCCAACGCGCCACCGAGGTCGATCAGCGTTGTGAACGTAGCAGTGCCGCGGGTTTTTGTATTGTTCATTAGCTTGGCGGTGTAGGTAGTCTCGCCGGTGAGTCCTTCTATAGTGGCCTCACCCGCAGCTTTCTCGTCAGCACTGAGTGTATGCTGCGTGTTGCCCGGGGTGATAGTGATGTGCGTTACTTCAGCGCCGGCGGGCCACTTGAGCGTTGCTTCCGTCGCGGTGAGGTCTGCTTCCGTTATCGGAAAGAAGATGTTCTCAGCGGCTGTCCGTATCGCGATGGCCGACCATTTGGAATCCGACGTTGTTCCTGGTCCAACAGCTTTGACACGTGCTGAATAGAGTGTTTCTCCCTCGAAGGTTGCCTGGTAAGGAAGGTCCTGGGGCGAAACTTCATCCGTAAAGATGATCGTGTTGAATTCGAGACTGTCGGCGGCGAATTCGACAACGTAGGTCTGCACACCCTCGCGTGGTACCCACCGCAGTTCGATGGTGGTCTGGGTTCTGATGAACGCTTCGAGTCCTATCGGCGAAAGGGTTCGTGAGAACTGAATTTCTTCGATCGGCTCAAGGTCGTCGTCGCTGCAGGCTACGAACATTGTCGCGCTGCATGCCCCTGCTAATAGCAGTAATAAGTATCTGTAGTTTATCATCGATGTTCGATTAGAATGATTAACGATCTACTGGTTTGACAATTTGCCATTGCTTCCGTCGATAAATACCTGCCAGATCGGCCAGAACTGATTTGCATCCGGGTCGCCTCTGTACAGCGTCTCGATCTTGTCGTCATTCAGGTTCGTCCAGGACTTTGTTGACCAGCCGTCACCTGCAGGCACTCCTGATTCACCTCGCTCCAGTCCGTAGACCTCAAGTGTCTCCTCGTCTGCTGCGTACCGGAAGTGCAGGGTGCTCGGAACGTCAGCATACTCGCCGGTGCGGTCTTGCAACTCATGCATCTTGGCCTTCGCCTCATCCAGTTTTGTCTTTAGCAGATTCCACCGGATGAGCGCTTGCTTGCGTTCCATTTCGCCGGTGAACTCGAACTTATGTTCTTCCACGATAGCATTGAACATCGCTTCCTTGGTGGTGAGCGCATCGACATAGGCGTCGACTTTAGTGGCATGCTCAGATGAAGGGAACGCGCGCTTTCTGATCTCTTTCAGGTAAGGGGCGGCGGCCGACGGACTTTCTAATTCATTCGCTGCTTCCGCCGCCATCAACAGGATTTCAGCGTATCGCATATACAGCTTGTTGACGCCATCGTCATTCGACGAAGTAACAAAGCGAGTCATCCATTCATACCGGTATTTTCCGAAGTACCAGGTGTTCAGGTCGACGAGTTCCTGTTTCGCGAATCCGTTGACAGCCGTTCCGTAGCGATAGGGAACACAGGTCACGTTTCTCCGCGTATCGGCCTTGTCGTAGTCGTAGAAGACATGAGGCAGGGGTCCTGCCTGACCACCGCGGTTGGAACCGTTGGCATGGTACTGGTCATTGCTGTTGTGACGTACGGCGAACGTGAAGAGCATCCGCCCGCGACCATCTGCGAAGGGGAGTTCCCAAAGGGACTCGCCGCCTGCAGTGACAATGTCCTGATTGTATTTCTTCCACAGTGTTTCGAATGATGGCTCAAGGCGAGCCGTATTGCTTTCAATGACTTCGCGACATTCTTTCAACGCAATCGCGTACATCGCTGCGACAGAAAGCGCCGGATCGGTACTTCTGCGCACGCCATCAGGATACTGGGAGTAGCCGCTGGCAACGAGGCAAAGTCGCGCGCGAAGACCTTTTACAAACGCTTTATTGATGCGTTCCACGCTGGTTGTGCCGGCGGTTTCGTTCGGCCAAGGCACCAAGGTGGCTGCCTCTTCCAAGTCGGCGATGAGCTGCTTGTAGATTTCATCCCGATTTGTTCTCGGCAGGTAGAGGGTCTCCGAAGTGATCGGTTCAAAGCGCGCTACAACGTCACCCCAAGCTTTTAAGAGGTCGGCATAGTAGATCGCGCGAAGTGTTAACGCTTCGCCGAGGAGATGTCCCATGTCGGTGCCGGGCTCTGCATTGCCGTAGGTGCGCAGGCCGCGAATACAAATGTTCGCCCGTTCAATACCGGAGTACATCATCGCCCAGGCATTGTTCTCCGTGTTCATGTTCGTGTTCACTGGCGTAGCATTGTACGTCGCTAACTCCGAATTGGCGTTTGCAGTTTGAGAGGCATTAAACCATTCGATGTCAGTGTTCATTCCGTACCACGGCAGGAATCGGCCGCGATATGAGTTGGTTTCCGCGAACGGGATCTTGATGCCGTCCACGGCGCCTTTGGCGAGGTCGAACGTCGAGAAGATAACAGACTCATCCAACGTCGATTGCGCAGGTGCCTCCAGGTAGTCTTCACATGACACCAGGTTTCCTGCAATAACAATCAGGGCTATATATCTTAGTGCTATTTTCATAACCAAGGATTTCTTGTAGTTAGAAACTGAAATTCAATCCGAATACAATCTGACGGCTTCTCGGGTATGCCGAATAGTCAACGCCAGGGGTATACGGCGTATTTCTGCGAGTTGAAACTTCCGGGTCGAAACCGCTATAGTTTGTCAGCTGAAATACGTTGTAGCCCGTCGCGTATACGCGGAACGTCCGGAACTTTAACCGCGAAGCAAGGTCCGCCGGCAGCGTGTACCCGAGTGTCAGGGCATTTAGACGAAGGAATGAACCATCTTCCACTGCCCAGTCACTGAAAACATATCGCGCCATGTAGGGAGACCACATCGTGGTGTTTGCATTCATCGCCTGCAGTGTTGCAGGGTCTGTGACTAACTGGCCTGTCGTCGGATCGATGTCGGTCCATCGGTTGCCCGCCGCCATGACATCAATGAGGTTTCTGTATTGCGCCTGGGGTGTCGAGGTTGTGTACTCGATCTTGTTGGCGTTGTACACATCGTTTCCATAACTCCAGTTGAACGATGCAGTCAGATCGAACCCGTAGGCATAACCGTTGATAACCACTCCACCAGTATGCTTGGGATTGACATTGCCAATGACGACTCTGTCGTTCACGTCTATGATTCCGTCGGAATTGATGTCGGCGAGTTTCATAACACCAGGCGCAGGTGTGCGAACAACGCCGGAACCGTCTGGCACGCCTGACTTGAGTACCCACCCGTTAGCATATCCTTCAAAATCCGAAACTTCGTAGCGCCCTGCGTTAACATATCCGTGCATCAGGCCGAGCGGCATGCCGGGCGTGACAATGAAGTCCGGACCGATGGCAGTACTCGCCCAGCCTGACGTTCCGTTGATGTATTCCATACCGCCAATGGAGACGATCTTCGCGCGATTGAATGCGACGTTCGCAGAAATGTTCACGCCATAGTTTTCGCGTTCCAGAGCGGCGTAGCTGATGGCTAACTCGATGCCCTTGTTTTCGGTTTCGCCGATGTTGCGGAACTGATCAAGGTAGCCTGTCCCCGGCGTTGGAAAGCGGATGAGCAAGTCTTTCGTGTTGTTCTGGTAGGCTTCAGCCGAACCGGACAACCGACCTCCTAAAAGCTCGAAGTCAAGTCCGATGTTTCGAGTGATGGTTGTCTCCCACTTCAGGTTGGGGTTAGCCATCGTCTTGGAAGCTGACCAATAGCTGTCGAACCCATTTATCCACGCGCTGATGCTCGACTCGAACGATTGGACGGTTTGTCCCGGAGGAATGTTGTTGTTCCCGGCTTCGCCATAACTCAGTCTGAGTTTCAGTAGGTCTAGCCATCCGGACGTGTTCGAGAGAAACTCTTCTTCGGAAAGCTTCCATGCAACGGCTGCAGACGGGAAGTAACCCCATCGGTTGTTACCGAGGAATTTGCTTGATCCGTCAGCACGATACGTTGCTGACACCAAGTAACGTCCCATGAAGTCGTAGTTGGCGCGACCAAAGAAGGACAAGAGTTTGTCGTCAGGACTGATGTTGTGATCTACAGCCAGCGGAGAACCTTGTGTTGTAAGCTTGAAAGCTTCCTCCGAGGAGAAGAGCTTCGGAAAGCCATGAATCGTGGAAATGTTTTCTACGCGCTCATTCTTCAGGACTTCGTGCCCGAGGAGAATATTGAGGCTATGATCCTTGCCCAGCATGTCGTGGAAATCATACATGATCGTGTTGGTGTTCCGCATGCGTGTTTCGTTTCTGTCGCGCATGATGACGGCCGGATGGCCTTGGTTCTCCGAGCTGGGTGCGTTGTTGATATAGTAGGTTGAAAGTCCGTAAAAGCGATTATCAACGTAGCGGTAATTATCGAGGCCAACTTCGGTGCGGAGTGTCAGGTGGTCGAGAATTTGCCAGCCAAAGCTTCCGCCCATGTTGTAGTTTCTCCGCTGTTGCCGGCGATCGTTATCCGCCGTAGCTGTTAATGGGTTGATAAAATAGCTCGCAATCTGTTCGTCGGTGTCGTCGCTGGTCAGGCCCGCAAGGGGGATCGGCGAATACGTCACGCTGTGTTTGAGCCTCGAGTCGGCCGAAGACACTTCATTTTGTTCGTTGGCACCGCCGCCTTCGACGCCGGTTTGTGAGAAGCGCAGGTTGAATCCGAGATCAACCCGTTTGTTGGGTTTGTTGTTGAGTTTCAGTGTGATGTTGTCACGCTGATAGTCGGAGCCTACCATAATTGCTTTCTCCTGGAAACGCGCATAGCTGACGGAGTAGTTGAATTGCTGCGTACCGCCGCGTATACTCAGGTCGTTGCTGAACACTCTGCCTGTTCTCCCATAGACAAGGTCTTGCCAGTTGTTGCCCTCGACACCCGCATAGAGGTCGAGATCCTGATAAGCGCCGAAAAAACGCTCGTATGAAGGCAGGTCGTCTTCCAACACTGCGTATTCGTACTGCCAACGTGCGTAGTCGTCCGCGGGCAAGACGTCCAGTTTCTTCGCGATCTTCCGGAAGCCGGCGAACGTGTTGAAGTTCACCGTCAAGCGGCCGTCTTTGCTACCTGACCTGGTGGTGATGATCACAACACCATTTGCACCACGGGAACCGTAAATTGCGGTCGATGAAGCATCCTTCAAGACGTCAATTGATTGAATGTCCGCCGGGGCGATATCTGAGATATCGGCGACAGGGAAGCCGTCGACAATATATAGTGGACTGTTGTCCTGAGAGATAGATGTCCCTCCGCGGACGCGGATGCGGATTTCGGCGTCGGGCGAGCCCTCAGTCGCCATGACGTGTACGCCGGCCATGCGTCCGGTTAACGCTTCCGCTACTGTCGATACAGGCATCTTCTTCAGATCATCCCCGACGACAGAAGCGATAGACCCCGTCAAGTCAGCTTTTTTCGCCGTGCCGTACCCGATGACGACAACTTCCTCCAGCAGGCTTACGTCATCGCTCATGACGACGTCGATGACCGATTGGTTTTCGACGGGGACTTCACGTGCAACCATTCCAATGAAGGAGAAGACGAGTACGGCATTCGGGTTTCCAACGTTGAGCGAATAGCGCCCGTTTTCGTCCGTAGTGGTACCGTTGGTCGTTCCCCGTTCAACAACCGTGACGCCGGGCAATAACGCACCGTCGGTGCCGGTGACAGTTCCAGATACGGTCCTGCCCTGCGCGTAAGCTTTGAAGCTCAGCAAAGCGCAAAGTGCGACCAAGCACAAAAGCTTGGGCACCCATTGATTTGACTGTAGAGATGACTTCATAAGAGATTTGGGTTTTAATTAGGTTAACCATCGAACAAACGTTTCGAGGGGTGTGTACAATCGATTGCATGATAGTCAAATCTGGTCTCCAGATCAAGTGAATTCGGGCGATTTTGCCTGGAATGGGCCCCGAGCGCTCCTATTCCATGTTTTCTCCTTACTACTCACCCTTTATTGGGGAAATCCACAGTTTTTCGTCAAACTCCCCTGACCAATGAATTGCGCAATCGATTACGCAAAAGATGCGTCCTGCCGCTGGCATAGTTTTTTTTATCTCTAGGGGTGAGATCATGATTTGGGGCCAGTGCCCCAATTACATATAGATAATGGCAATATAGAATTGCTAAAAGTGGGGTTTATTAACGAAAGAACCTCGGAGGACGTCCGGGGTTCTTTTCGTTTATAGGTTGGCCTTGCGGTATCGCCAGCAGTCGACCAAGTGATCATTTACCAGCCCGCACGCCTGCATATGAGCATACATGATCGTGCTTCCCACAAATTTGAACCCGCGCTTGGTCAAATCCCGGCTGAGCGCATCGGATTCGGGGCTGACTGCCGGCACCTCAGAAGGGTTTTTCCAACGGTTAATAATTGGCTTGGCGCCCACAAAAGACCAGATGTAATGATCGAACGTTCCGAACTCCTTCTGGACCTCCAGAAAGCGTTTTGCGTTGTTGACGGCGGCGTTTACCTTGAGTCGATTGCGGACGATTCCTGGATCCTGGAGTATCTTCTCGATCCGGGATGGCGTGAATCGCGCCACGCGCACAGGGTCAAAGTCGGCAAACGCCTTGCGGTAACCGCTGCGTTTCTTCAGAATAGTCGACCAGCTAAGGCCCGCTTGTGCGCTCTCCAGCACGAGAAACTCGAAGTGCTTTCGGTCGTCGTGCACGGGTACCCCCCATTCCTCATCGTGATAGGTGATGTACTGGTCAAACTTCAGGCACCAACTACACCGTGTTTTTTCTTTGCTCATGGCAATTGTGGAAAATAATACCCGACTATTGCGTCCGGGGCGGCCGGTCCCCATGCCCTCAAGTATTTAGGTCAAATTAACAAATTAACAAGTTGAAGCAATGTCTGACCCAGAGGAGGGAATTGAGTGTGGATTTGTATACCGAACGTCTTAACTTCCGCTTTCTTTACCACTGTCTCTATTCGGGCAATCGCCATTCGTTCAGTATGAGTCGCAATCTCAAATTATTAATTGCCCTGATCATTGTTGCAACGATTGCCGTCTATGTGGTATTCGTCATGATTCCCGCCGAAATCGCCCGTCGCAGTTACGATGGTGCCAGAGCTCTGGGCGATGACATTCGCAAGGCAATGCAATTCACGCCCGAGATCAAAGTCAATAATACGATCGTCGTTAACCAGCAGACAACTGCATTTGAGCTAGCTGTGCTGCGACAGGATTTTGAGCACCGCTACACCTGGGAAAACTCCTGGCTCGGAAGCACCAAGAA
The DNA here is from genome assembly GCA_044507115.1 of Flammeovirgaceae bacterium. GTDB lineage: Bacteria > Bacteroidota > Bacteroidia > Cytophagales > Cyclobacteriaceae > Chryseosolibacter. The sequence continues at coordinate 11,405 of JBIQJZ010000105.1, forward strand.
GATTTTTATAGCAGGGACATTCCACGCTGCGATTGGATTCGACCTTCAAAAAAAATTTTCGATCACGCTGCGCGAGGGAAAAGCTTATGTGTCCCTGCCGGAGCCGCAGATACTGTCTGTCGAATCCCGCGGTGATATCAGTTATCGCGACGAGCAAGGTGTCTGGAACTGGGTCAACACTGGCGACCGCACCCGCGCAACCAATGCATTCATTGTTGATGCGAGAAGGAACGCCGAGCAGGCTGCGTTCGTGGAGGATTCCAAGGTCGAGATGGAGAAGCGTTTGCGCGCTTTGCTCGCGCCCTACGCCGAGGAAGTCATTATTACGTTCGATCCGTCCGTTCGACTTGATCAGCGATAACAACTGTCGCGTCTCCACATATCACAATGCTATCGAAAGCCCATGTAGTTCACCGGAAGCCGAGATGGTGTCTAACGGACTATGCGGCCTGTTTCGCTGCTTCGCGCTTGCGGTAGTAGATATACGACCCGGCGAAGAGGCCGAAGAACACGAGCATTCCCAACATCCCAGGATTCAGTTCCGTGGCTGCGATGGCTGAATACGTAGCGCCAACCAGATCATAGAATAGGCCCGCATACGCCCACTCCTTTAACCGGGGATATCCCGGAACGACAATGGCAATCGCACCTAAAATCTTTGCTACTCCGAGAAAGACAATAATGTACTCCGGATATCCCAATGTGTCTGAGAGCAACCCCACAGAGTCGGATGTTACCATCGCGTTCTGGACACCAGACATAAACATCGCCAGCGCGAAGAGGCCGGTGAAGATCCAATAGGCAATATTGATTTTTTTCATTGCAGTAATTTTTGGTGTGAGTCACATAGCGGAAGCTAGATGTCCGGTCAGACCATTCGTGCAATCCCCCGGACGTATCCGATCGATTCGGCGAGGCCGGGAACAGGGTCGTCGCCGTCTTTCTCGAATTCGAGGGCCACGCTACCCTGGTAATTTATCTTTTTAAGGACCTTGACAACTTTCGGAATGTCGATTACCCCGCGACCAATCTCGACCGGCTTGCCGTCCGCCTGGGCTTTGTCAGTGTCCTTCATGTGCATGTCATAAAGCCTGTCCTTGTACTTCTCAATCAGGACCGCCGGATCTTGTCCGATTCGAACAACGTGTCCGATGTCAATGCAGAAGCCGATGCGCTTGTCCAGGTCTTTGATCTTGCCGTGCACGTCGTTCGGGCTGGAGTACAAGTCGTCTCCAGGGCCGTGATTATGGATCGCGACTTTAATGTTGGTCTTCTTTACCAATTCGTTTACCTGGGGAAGGAGTTCATGATTCGGAACACCTACAATCATTTCAAGCCCCGCAAGCGATGCGTAGTTGAAGGCTGTCTCCACCTCTTGTCTTGTCTTCATATAGATCACGCCGGCACCATAGAGTTTCAGGCCCGCGTTCCTCACTTTTGCTGCCATGGCCCGTATGTCGTCCGCCGAGCTCTCAAGGGGCATGTGCATACTCTTAAGGGCGATTGAGTTAAGCCCAAGCCGGCGACATATGCCGATGACCTCATCCAGACTGAATTTCCGCAAGGTGTAGGAGGCCAGTCCAAAGTTAAAGGTTGCCTGACTCGCACGGGTCGTGTCTGCTCTGCCTGAGGCAAAGGCGCTGATGTTTGTGAGAGTCGCCGCGGCAGAGATGCCGGCAGCCTTCAGGAATTCGTTTCTGGAGATTTTCATAGTTGGGTTAGTAAGTAATAACGGGTCCCGAAGGCCGGTGACC
>JBIQJZ010000106.1:0-9398 GCA_044507115.1 Flammeovirgaceae bacterium
CAGCCTCCACGAGCTTATCCTTCCCATAGATAAAGTCCTTCCGTTCGAATTCTGTAGGCACTAGCCGGTCAGTGAGGAAGATTGCTTCCTTTGGACACGCTTCTTCGCAAAGCCCGCAGAAAATACAGCGAAGCATATTGATTTCATACCGCGCGGCATAGCGCTCCTCGCGGTACAAGTGCTCTTCACCTTTCTTGCGTTCCGCCGCATCCATGGTAATCGCTTCTGCGGGACAAGACACCGCGCAGAGTCCGCAGGCAGTACACCGCTCGCGGCCCTGGTCGTCGCGCTTCAGAACGTGTTGTCCGCGCCACACATCGCTAAACTGGCGTTTGGTTTCAGGATATTTCACGGTGGCTTTCCGCCTGAAGAGATGCCGCAGCGTGATCATTATCCCGCCCAAGATAGCTGGCAGATATATCCTCTCGGCAAAGGTCATCTCCTTCTTCACCACTACTTTCGATCTTCCACTTAGCGATTCCATAATCCTACCATTAGTCATTTAAAATCATCACGATCGCTGTTACCAGCATGTTCAGGATGGCCAGGGGGATAAGCCCCTTCCATCCAAGATTCATCAACTGATCATACCTGAACCTCGGCAGCGTCCACCGGATCCACATGAAAAAGAATATGAACAGGAATATTTTGATAAAGAAGGCGATCGTCCCGAGTACGACAATTACGTTCTGGCTCAATCCCAGATCGTTCATGAACGGAAAGTTATAGCCGCCAAAATAGAGGGTGGCCATAACAGCGGACGATATGAACATGTTGATGTACTCTGCAAACAAGTAAAACCCGAGTTTCATACTGCTGTACTCGGTGTGATATCCGCCAACAAGTTCTGTTTCCGTTTCGGGGAGATCGAATGGCATACGGTTACATTCGGCAAACGCACATATCAGGAATATGAGAAAACCAACCGGTTGGTAAACGACGTTCCACATATTCCAGACGCTGCCGACGCCACCACCCTGCATCACAGCAATCTCTTTCAAGCTCAAGGTACCTGTGATCATAATAAGGGCAATGATCGAGAGGCCCATAGCCAGTTCGTAGCTGATCATCTGCGCCGAGGCTCGCACCGCACCGAGGAGTGAGAACTTGTTGTTCGACGCCCATCCACCGATCATGATTCCGTAGACCCCGATCGACACAACAGCAAACACATAGAGCACACCGATGTTGAGGTCTGCGATCTGGAGGCTGTATTCGACACCATTGATGACAAACTCACCTCCCCACGGAATAACGACTCCTGCCATCAGGGCCGTCATCATGGCGACGCAGGGACCGGCGATAAATAGAAATTTGTTGGCGACGTTCGGAATGATCTCTTCTTTCATGAAGAATTTGATTCCGTCGGCGAGAGGCTGAAGGATACCGAATGGACCTGCGCGGTCGGGCCCTACGCGATCTTGAATGAATGCCGCGACCTTTCGCTCGAAGTATGTCGAGTACATGGCGATCAGGAGCGTAATTCCGAAGATGACAGCTACCAGAATAAACTTATACGTCAGAAAATCGCTCATGAAGGTATGTTATTGGATTCACCTAATCGCTTACCCTGCTGGAACTTGAGCTGACGTTCAACGTCGGCTTTCAATTTCGGCAGATCTATTCGCTCATAGTGATTCTGAGCTATGACTGAGCTGCGGGCGATATGTCGTGGTCCTTCGACGACCCAGTCCTGAAGATTCTTATGGTCGTAGCGGCATTCATTGCAGATAAACTCCTTGACCTCGCCAAACTCATCCTTCCGGGCTGTGACGCGGAGCACTTCTTCTCCTTTGGCCCACAATACCACTTTGCCGCTGCACTTAGGGCAATCGCGATGCGCATCAAGAGGTTTCGTGAACCATACACGGCTCTTGAAGCGGAAGGTCTTGTCGGTTAGCGCACCAACCGGACAGACATCGATCATATTTCCGGAGAAATCGTTGTCAACGGCTTTTTCGATGTAGGTGCTGATTTCCGCCCGATCGCCACGGTTAAGTACACCGTGGACGCGGTTGTCAGTGATCTGATCTGCAACATATACGCATCGGTAGCACAGGATGCAGCGCGTCATGTGCAACTTGATCTTGTCGCCGATCTCATGTGGTTCGAATGTGCGGCGTTCTTCCTCATAGCGCGTGTCTGCCATACCGTGTGCATACGAGAAATTCTGAAGGTCGCATTCGCCAGCCTGGTCGCAGATCGGACAATCCAGCGGGTGATTCAGCAACAGGAACTCAACGACGCCTTTACGCGCCTCAAGTACTGCCGGATTAGTAATGTTTTCGACGACCATTCCATCTTGTGCGCTCGTAATACACGAAGGCACGAGTTTGGGCATCGGTCGGGGATCTTTTGCCGACCCCGCGGCAACTTTTACGAGACAGGCCCTGCATTTCCCCCCGCTGTTCTTTAACGTCGAATAATAACACATCGCCGGAGGAACGATCTCCCCGCCGATCTGTCGCGCTGCCTGAAGGATTGTGGTCCCTTCCGCAACTTCGGTTTCTATGCCGTCTATTGTTATTTTGATCATAGCTTTTACGTGAGTCGTGAGTCATCAGTCGTGAGTGAATGCAGCTTGTACCGCTCTTTTTCAAAGTGGTTTCTGTCCTTCACTTTTTCGGGATATTTCACGTGGTATTCGAATTCCTCGCGGAAGTGACGTATCGCACTGGCTACGGGCCAGGCGGCGGCGTCGCCGAGGGGACAAATTGTATTTCCTTCAATGTTCCCCGCGACACTAACAAGGAGGTCGATGTCGTGCATTTGGCCGTGCCCATGCTCGATGCGATGCAGTACTTTCTCCATCCATCCGGTGCCTTCGCGGCAGGGACTGCACTGGCCACAGGACTCATGGTGGTAAAACCGCGCGAACGTCCACAGGTTGCGCACGATACACGTCGTGTCGTCCATCACGATAAATCCACCCGACCCGAGCATCGTACCGGTTTGGAATCCACCGTCGGCAAGCGACTCATAGCTCATAAGTCTCGGTTCGCCGTTGGCTGTTTTCAGGATCAGATTAGCAGGTAGAATTGGTACAGATGATCCGCCCGCTACGACTGCCTTTAGCTCGCGACCTTTCCAGATTCCTCCGCAGTATTCGTCTGAATAAATAAATTCTTCAACGGGGAGGCCGAGTTCGATTTCGTAAACGCCCGGCTTGTTGATGTGACCGGAAGCCGAGATCAGCTTTGTGCCGGTGCTCTTGCCGATTCCGATCCGCGCGTAATCGTCACCACCCATGTTGATGATATGCGGTACCGTTGCAATAGACTCCACGTTGTTGACAACAGTAGGACATCCATACAAACCGACGACGGCCGGGAAAGGAGGTTTGTTCCGCGGGTTACCGCGTTTACCTTCGAGCGATTCTATTTGCGCTGTTTCCTCCCCGCAGATGTAGGCACCCGCGCCGGGATGAACGTAAAGTTCCAGGGAGTAGTCCGTTCCAAGAATATTGGAGCCGAGAAATCCGGCAGCTCTTGCTTCTTCTATTGCCTGCTCAAGGATCGGGAAGATCCATCGGAATTCACCACGCATGTAGATATACGAAGTGCGTGCTCCAAGTGCATAGCTCGAGACGATCATCCCTTCGATCAACGCGTGCGGGAGGAATTCCATCAGGTAGCGATCCTTGAAAGTACCGGGCTCGCTTTCGTCAGCATTGCATATCAGGTAGCGTGGCTTGTCAGACTTTCGGTCCAGGAAGCTCCATTTCATGCCGGTCGGAAATCCCGCACCTCCGCGTCCGCGCAATCCCGACTTCTTTACTTCTTCAACCACCTCATCCGGAGTCATTGTCTTCAGCGCCTTTTCCACAGCAGCATATCCGCCCTGACGCCGGTACACGTCAAAGGATTTGATGCCAGGGACGTCGATATCTTTCAGCAATAACTTTCTTCCCATATCACTTATTTTGATGCTGGTTTTGTAAATCCTCAAGAATGCTGTCCAGCTTTTCCGGAGTAAGATCTTCCATGTAGTGTTCGCCCACCTGCATCATTGGCGCGGTGCCGCAGGATGCCAGGCATTCGACAGTCCGCAGCGTAAACATGCCGTCGGGGGTTGTCTCACCATCCTTGATCCCGAGTTTGTTTTCAAGATATTCTACGATGTCGTCCGCGCCGCGAATCATGCATGGGCCCGTCCTGCACACTTCCAGTACACACTTGCCCACGGGTCGTAAGTTGTACATGGTGTAGAAAGAGGCTACTTCGTATACTTCGATTGGATTTAGGTTGAGAATGCCGGCGACGTAATCCATTGTCTCCGGACTCAGCCAGCCGCCGAATTCGGCCTGCGCAATATGCAGAACCGGAAGCAACGCCGATTTCTGCCTGCCCTCAGGGTATCGTTTGATGACTTTCTGAACCAATGCCATGGCGGCATCGGAAAACTGGGGTTTTGTATTATTCATAATAATCCACAGTCAACAATCTGTAGTTCAAGGTTCAAGGTTCAAAGTTCCGCGGACTGTCGACCGTGGACAGTGGACCAACTCAAGCGTCCAGCTCACCCGCAATGACATTCATACTACTCATGGTCAGGATCGCATCAGAGATGTTAGATCCTTTGATCATTTCGGGATAAGCCTGATAGTATATAAAGCACGGCCTTCTGAAATGCAACCGGAACGGAGTCCGTCCTCCGTCGCTGATCAGATAGAAGCCAAGTTCACCATTTCCGCCCTCCACACAGTGATACACCTCGCCCTTGGGTACATCAGTCTCACCCATCACAATCTTGAAGTGGTAGATGAGCGCTTCCATGTTGTTATATACATCCTCTTTCGGAGGCAAGTAGAAATCGGGTACGTTTGGAGAGAAGTGAGGACCGTCGGGCATTTTTTCAATAGCCTGGCGGATGATGCTCAGGCTTTGCCACATTTCTTCCTGGCGAACCATGAAGCGATCATAAGTATCGCCGTTCAGGCCGACCGGGACGATAAAGTCAAAATCCTCATAGCTGCAATACGGGTTCATTACGCGAACATCGTAATCGACGCCCGTAGCGCGCAGGTTGGGTCCGGAGAAGCTGTAATTCAGTGCGCGCTCCGCGGTGATGGCACCCACGCCGATGGTACGGTCCATGAAAATCCTGTTCCGCTTTACGAGATTCTCGAACTCTTTCAGCGCTTCCGGGTATTCTTTGAGGAATCGATCCAGCTTCGCCCATGCAATGTCATTGAAGTCGCGTTCAAATCCTCCGATGCGGCCGATATTTGTGGTCAGGCGAGCCCCGCAAATCTCTTCATAGATCTCGTAGATCAATTCGCGGAACTGGAACAGATATACAAAACCAGTCAGTGCGCCGGTATCAACACCGATGACGGTATTGCAGATCAGGTGATCGGAAATACGCGCCAACTCCATCACGATAACGCGGAGGTAGTCGACGCGTTTAGGAATCTCCGCACCGATTAGTTTCTCCACTGTCATATGCCATCCGATGTTATTGATCGGTGCTGAGCAGTAGTTCATGCGGTCGGTGAGCGGCGTTATCTGATAGAATGGTCGGCGTTCCGCGAGTTTTTCGAAGGCGCGGTGAATATATCCGATTGTGGGTTCGGAATGAACGATGATCTCGCCGTCAACAGTCAGTACGTTTTGGAAAATACCGTGTGTTGCCGGGTGCGTCGGCCCCAGATTCAGCGTATTGTAATGTTTTTCATCTACGCCGGTTGAGGTCTTGATGATGCGTTCGTCAGCCATGGTTATCGTCCAAACATTTTATCAGTCTTATCCTCGCGCGTCTGATCCTCGAGGGGATATTCCTTGCGCAAGGGGAATATGATCATATCTTCCACATTGAGAATCCTCCTGAGGTCAGGATGTCCCGTGAACTGCACGCCGAAGAAGTCGTACGTCTCACGCTCAAGCCAGTTAGCACCGGCGAAGATGGTTGTCAGCGTCGGTGTGACGGGGTTCTCTTGCGGGAGAAATATTTTGATCCGGATCCGCCAGTCATTGGTGAGGCTGTGCAGCTGATACATCACAGCAATCTGCTTGTCCGGATAATGAATACCGCAAAGTGTTGTCAGGTACTGGAACTTGCCAACCGGGTGATCGTAGAGATACCGGATCAGTTCAATGATGTTCTCTTTCCTGAAGTTGACGGTCAGGAAATCGTACGGCGTTTCTATGGAAAGGATATCGCTTTCAAACTTCTCGCTAATGATTCCGATGATCTGATCCTGAGTTGCTTTATCCATACGATCCTATTCGATGCCATATTTGTTCAGCATCGCCTTGTATTCCGGTGAATCTCTTCGCCTGAGGGACTCGTTTTCCACCAGATGCTGAATTCTCATAATTCCGTTGATGATCTGTTCGGGACGCGGCGGACACCCGGGAACATACACGTCTACCGGGATTATGCGGTCAATCCCCTGCAGAACGCTGTAGGTATCGAATATCCCACCGCTGCACGCACACGCGCCCACGCTGAGAACCCACCTTGGCTCGGCCATTTGCTCGTATACCTGGCGCAAAACGGGACCCATCTTTTTCGCGATGGTTCCCATGACCATTAACAAGTCTGCTTGCCTGGGGGAAAAGCTCAGACGCTCCGATCCGAAGCGTGCGAGGTCGTAATGGGCGCCCATAGTGGCCATGAACTCGATACCACAGCAGGATGTGGCAAACGGCAGTGGCCAGATCGAATTCTTTCGCGCCAATCCCACGACCTTTTCAAGGCTGGTGGCGAAAAAGCCGGCGCCTTCATACCCGCTGGGTTTTTCGACCAGCTTTATATCAGATGTTTTTAAGTCAGTCGTCTCCATCATCGTTTCGTTAATCCTTCCACTCCAGCGCGTTCTTGCGGACGCTGTACACGAATCCCACAAGTATCAGGGACAGAAATACCAGCATCCGGATAAAGCCGGCAAGGCCGAACTCCTTGAAATTAACCGCCCAGGGATACATGAAGATCACTTCCACGTCGAATAGGACGAACATAATGGCTACCAGGAAGTATCTTACCGGAAAGGGCACACGCGCGTTGCCCTGTGGTTCGATCCCGCATTCGAATGACTCAAGCTTGACCTTGGTCTTGCGTTTAGGGCCCAAAAGGTGGGTAGCAACCATCGTCAATGTGACAAACCCCGCCGCCAGAAGAAACATCAGGGCAATTGGCACGTAATTCATCAAAGTGTAATCTGTCATACGAACCGGGTTTACAGGCGGCCAAAATTAATTCATATTTTCAGTAGATTATATTATTAATGGCAATATTCTCACATTTATGCGAAAACAAACCGATCTCGAATAATGCTTGAATATCAGCGGACGGGAAACCTCCCGTGCTACTCGCCGCACCGTGGTGAAGGGCGGCCTCTACCTCTGATCACCCCTTTCGGAAAACTCCAACCAGCGTCGTGCTACTCCGATTGAAAATTTCCGCTTTCATGTATCTTTGCTAAAACTCCAACAGTGTCACTTAGCCAAAAAGTTCAGGCCGTCGAAGATGTGTTCGCGCTACTGAACCAGGAAATGTCCGACTTCCGTGAATGGTCCGGACTCCAATGCCTTCTCGGGTGTGGACGGTGCTGCGACAAGCCCGATATTGAAGCGACTATCCTCGAATTTCTACCCTTTGCCTACCATGTTTTTCTCCACAACGAAGCTGAAGTATGGCTGGAGAGACTTAAACAGCACGGAGGATCGCTTTGTGTGTTTTTCGAAGCGAATGCGTTGCGCGGTTCCGGCTCCTGTGCACAATACCCGCACCGCGGACTAATCTGCAGGTTGTTTGGGTTCTCCGCGCGACGGAACAAGTACGGAAACCGCGAATTCGTGGGCTGCAAACCGATGAAATCGGAAACTCCGGAACGATATCACGCTGCCGTTGAGGGCGTCGCCGCGGGAGCTCTTGTGCCGATGATGAGCCCTCATTACATGAGGCTGCATGCTATTGACCCGGACCTGACAAGGAAATATTATCCGATTAACGAGGCTATTCGGCTGGCGATCGAAACCGTCTTGCAATATCACGCCTATCGCGGGTATTTTGACGATTTCCCCGAACCGGGAGCGGCTTAATCCGGTGACCGAACAGGTACCGCGAGTATTAAGTATGAATTCCCGGATATTGAGAGTTTTTTCGTGAATGGGGGATAAGCTAGATTTGTAACTCAGAAAGCTACGAATGAAAAGATGGTTTCAATACTTCGCAGCAGCGGTGTTCTTTGCCGCAGCAATTCCCGCTTTCGCGCAGGAACCGGGGGATGGCGTAAAGTGGATGACGTTTGAAGAGGCCGTCGAGCGTTCTCGCACCGAGAAGCGAAAGATTTTTATCGATGTCTACACGGATTGGTGTGGTTGGTGCAAGGTGATGGACAAAAAGACCTTCAGCGAGCCGGCCGTGGCGAAGGTATTGAACGAAAAATACTATCCAGTCAAGTTCAACGCCGAGCAGCGCGAAGATGTCGTGTACGATGGTACGACTTTTCGGTTTATCGAGCAGGGAGGCCGAGGGACACATCAACTGGCTGCGGCGCTGTTGCAGAACCAGTTAAGTTATCCGACAGTTGTTTTTCTCAACGAGGATTTTGCGATTGTCCACATCCTGAAAGGCTTCCGTCAAGCCCCTGAGTTTCATAAGATTGCGGAGTTTATTGGCGGCGACCACTACAAGACCAACAACATGGAGACCTGGGAGGGCAAGTACCGCTCCCCCTTCTGAGTTCGGACCAACAAAAAAGCCACGCGACCGTGGCTCAGAAAACTTCAAAGCAAAGAACGGATTAGTGATCTTTATTTTCTTCCCGCTTTGTCTTCAGGAAGTCCAGATATCCCAATGCTGCGCCAAACCCTATCAGGACCGCGATAATCGTCACAAATGTGTTGGCCCCATCTCCTGCGTACTGTTCAAACATATTCAATTCGTTTCGTGACAAAATTAACGTTTTTGGGGAAACTTTCCAAGTTCAACCCTTCAACCTTAAACTTTAGCCTTCAACCTCAGACGAGTTTTCTCCGCCTGTCGAGAAAGATAAAGTTGATGGCTCCGATGATGATGATCACCCCGAGGACCGTGAGGATGATAAAAAGCCGTGTATTCCGCAGCTCGAGCGTCTTAATTTCATCTTCCTTGCGCAGTATTTCCAGTTCGCGTTCCTTTTTCTGGAAGTTCAGCACCATTTCCATCTGCGCGATATTGCGACTGCTTTCGTCGCTGTAGATACGCTCCCTGGAGGCATCGTAATTCAGTTGCATCTGATAAGCTTCTTTCCATATCCCTTGGGCTGCGTAGTTCTCGGCACTGGCCCTGTAGATCGCGGGTAGAGAAGTAGCAGCCTGGAGTTCCTCACAAAGTCGCAACGCTTCGCTCAGGAGTTTTTCCGCTTCCGCAGGGCGTCCGCCCTTGGAATAGGTGATCCCCATATTCGTCAG
>JBIQJZ010000106.1:9408-13131 GCA_044507115.1 Flammeovirgaceae bacterium
TCCCAACCGGTTGTTGAGTTTGCGCTCAATGCTCAATGCTTTCTTGTAGTATTCGAGAGCATTGTCTAACTCCCCTTGCCGGTAGTAAATGTTGCCCACATTGGTAAGCGGGTCGGCGAAAGGAACGCCATTTTTTTCACTGAGATCGTATGATTCGCGGTAGTATTCCAATGCTTTGTCGTAGTCTTCGATATCGAGGTAAAGCGTACCCAGGTTGTTCAGGGAACCGACGAGCCGGAAGGAATCATTCAATTCGCGGAAAAGCGCATAAGACTCTTCGAGGTAACGCGTTGCCTGGTTGTAGTCCTTCTTGATCGAATAAATAGTTGCTATGTTGTTCTTGGTTGTTGCAATCCCTTCAGCGTTCTGCAGCGAGTCATATAATTGAAGGGATGTCAGGTAATATTCCAGTGCTTTGTCCAGGGCACCCTGGTTGCGGTAAGCGACGCCCAGGTTGTTGTAGGCTGCGGCCATGCCGCGTTTGTCGTTGATATCGCCGGCGAGGATCAGCGCCTCACGTGCGTAACCTACCGCAATCACCGGATCTGACCGCAGGTTTGCCCGAAACAGCTCATTTAACGTTTTTACTTTATGCTCGCCCCTGGCACTGTCGAGCACCGCGAAGAGACTGTCGTTGGTTTGGGAATATGCGGGAAAACATAACGGAATCGTAAAGAGGACGGAGAAGAGTAATCCCGATGGCTTCATGTATGTCAGGTGAAAATGGTCAGCCAAGTTACTGAGTAATCGGGAGAAGTGGAAGTTGTTGCCGCTGCTTGTGCTAAACGAGACAAAGCCGCATCCTTAAAGTGCTGCGTTGCGTACCTTACATCAGGAATGACCGAAGATGGAGTTACTCGCGTTTACAGACAAAGGAATTTTCTGCCCGCAGGCACAAGTCTACATCGACCCGTGGAAACCGGTGGATCGAGCAATTGTGAGTCACGGTCATTCCGACCATGCTTATGCCGGGCATCGGCACTATTTGTGTACGCGCGACGCAATGCCTGTGATCCGCCACCGGCTCGATCTTCACACATCTTCAATTCAGACACTCGGCTATTCCGAGCCGGTAGTGATCAACGGTGTACGCTTTTCCTTTCACCCAGCGGGCCATATTCCCGGCTCGGCACAGGTAAGGGTTGAGCACAATGGAGAGGTCTGGGTTTTTTCGGGAGATTATAAACTTCAGTCCGACGGAATCTCGACCCCATTCGAGCCCGTGCCGTGCCACGTTTTTGTGACGGAGTCAACGTTCGGACTACCCGTGTACAAATGGCAGGAGCAGTCCGTTGTGATGGCGAGTATCAACACATGGTGGGAGCGAAACAGGCGAGAAGGGCGCGTGTCGCTCATCGCCGGCTATACGTTGGGAAAGAGTCAGCGAATCCTGCGGAATGTGGACACGTCGATCGGCCGCGTATTTGTGCACGGCGCGGTCGATACGATCAACCAGGTCATGCGTGCGCAAGGCATTGATTTGCCTGAAGCGCCTCGCGTAACGGATGACATTCGCAAGGAAGATCTGCGCGGTGCACTTGTTATTTGTCCCCCGTCAGCCGTCGGATCACCGTGGGTGCGTCGGTTTTATCCGTACTCGCTCGGAGTGGCATCGGGATGGATGAAACTGCGCGGGACACGAAGACGCCGCGGTGCGGACCGCGGGTTTGTGCTTTCGGACCATGCTGATTGGAATGACCACAATAGCGCTGTTCGAGCCACAGGTGCCCAAAAGGTCTATGCGACACACGGCTACTCCGAGATCTTTGCGCACTGGCTCACAACGCAGGGCATCGAAGCGTATGAAGTGAAGACGCGGTTTGAAGGAGAACTTGCCGAAATGGCCGAAGAGGCTCCGCAGACATGAAGAACTTCACGAATCTTTTTGTGGAGTTGGACCAGACGACCAAGACCCTTGGCAAGATCAAGGCACTGGTTGCGTACTTTGAAACAGCGCCTGATGCCGATAAGCTTTGGGCCATTGCGCTGTTGTCGCACAGGCGACCGAAGCGCACCGTCAGTGCGACAAATCTCGCCGAGTGGGCCGCAGAACTGTCGCAATTGCCTGCGTGGCTGTTTGATGAATCATATCACGTGGTCGGCGACCTGGCTGAAACGATTACGCTTGTGCTTCCCGCCGAATACGAGTCGACTGATTTCTCGCTAACCTATTGGATGGAGTTTATCCGAGACCTCGCCAGCAGGGACGTTGCCGGAAAGAAGGACAAGATCACGTGGGCGTGGCAACGGCTTAGTGAAGCGGAGCGATTTGTTTTTAACAAACTGATCACTGGGGGATTCCGAATAGGCGTCAGTCAGCAGCTGATGGTAAAAGCACTTGCGCGGTATGCCGATGTCAGGGAAAGTACCATAGCTCATCGGCTCATGGGCAACTGGTCGCCAGAACTGAGCGATTTCCGGGAACTTGTTTACACATCGGGAGAGGCCGACATTTCCCGACCGTATCCATTCTACCTGGCCTATGCCCTGGACGTGCCCGTTGACGATCTCGGTGACCCCGCCGAGTGGCTGGCTGAACGCAAATGGGACGGTATCCGCGGACAAGTTATTGTCAGGCAAGGTCAGCTTTTCGTATGGTCGCGCGGCGAAGAACTCGTCACGGATAAATACCCTGAATTCCACGTGATGTCCCATCTTATTCCGGATGGAACTGTTCTCGACGGGGAGATCATGCCGTTCAAGGGGGATCGTCCCATGACATTTAACCATCTCCAGACCCGAATTGGCCGTAAGACGCTTACGCAGAAACTGCTGAGCGATGTTCCCGTTGCATTTATCGCCTACGACGTTCTTGAATTCAACGGTGTGGATATACGCAATTGGCCGATGCGCGAGCGCCGGCGAAAGCTCGAAGAGCTGTGTTCGTCCGGCAGCAAGGTATTGCGTCTTTCTCCCCAGGTGCCTTTTGAGACATGGGATCACCTCGCACACGAACGCAACCTTTCGCGTGAACACCTTAGCGAAGGTATCATGCTGAAGCGCTTTGACTCCATCTACAGGAACGGGCGCCGTCGCGGCGATTGGTGGAAGTGGAAGATCGACCCCTTTAGCGTGGATGCTGTGTTGATCTATGCCATGCGCGGTCATGGGCGCAGAGCCAACTTGTATACTGACTACACGTTCGCCGCCTGGGATGGCGATCAACTCGTACCCTTTACTAAGGCGTACAGCGGACTAACCGACGACGAAATCCGGGAAGTCGATCGCTGGGTAAAGCAAAACACAATCGAGCGATTTGGACCGGTGCGAAGTGTAAAACCACAGCTCGTGTTTGAGATTCATTTTGAGGGAATCCAAGCTTCTCCGCGACACAAGTCCGGTATCGCACTCCGATTCCCCAGAATGGCGCGTTGGCGGAAGGATAAGAACCCCAGCGAAGCGAATTCAATTGGGGATCTGAGGGAGCTGTTGGGCGTGAATCGTGAGTCGTGAGTCGTGAGGCGTGAGTGGGAGAGGGGGGAATATTTCGCTAACTTAGACCAATGAGAGCATTGTTGCTTGGTATGGTGATACTTGCGCCTGCTTTAGGCATTGCCCAGCAGCAGGCGGACGAAATCCGGAAGAGTATCTTCTTCGGCGGTGGCAGCTACTACATCAGTGAAGAACAGGCGCACGAACTCTACCATTGGCTGGACTCCATTCCCAATCTGCTGGAGAAATACGACATCCACCTGATCAGCCACACTGATCCGATTGGGGGAA
>JBIQJZ010000107.1:0-5743 GCA_044507115.1 Flammeovirgaceae bacterium
TAGGTGCTTCATAGTGTTCTGCGAGTTCAGGATATACCTTTGACCAGTCAACTTCTTGGTGAGGGGGTTCAAAAGCACTCAGAAAGAATATAATGGCTTCAGTGCCAAGACCAATCATCAGCATTTGATCCGCACCTGTTAAGTGTAGGATCTTGAACAACGCACCAATAATAACAACCGCAGCACCAATACCATATACTTTCGGCATTATGGTTTTGTATAGAAGCTCCGTGAATCCGCCTTTTTTCTTGCTCATTTTAGTAAGGTTTAAGTCTTATTGTATTGTTAAAAGGGAGTTTTGTAGGTTTAGAATTCTTGTCCTGATGAGCGGCCAAGGTGTGTCAGCGCACAGCGGAAACCGATGTAAGCCCGTGTAGAATCCTTGAATTCATAAGTACGTGTACCTGTTTCGAGATAATAGGCAACGTCCTTCCACGAGCCACCGCGAACCACTTTCTTAGGAGGTATGCGCGGATCGTACAAGCTGCTTTCAGGATTGGTCCGCTCGTCGATGTACTGGGGGTTCAAGTCCCACACAGTCGGAACCGACGCAGGGTTGAAGTCATCCAGGCACCACTCAGCCGCGTTACCAGCCATGTCGTAGAGACCAAAGTCGTTCGGGAAATACGATTGTACCGGGGACGAATACGCAAAGCCGTCATCGTAGAAATTACCGCGACCGGGTTTGAAGTTGGCAAGCATACATCCCTTCGCGTTGCGGATGTAAGGGTTACCCCACGGATACTTAGCCATATCCCTGCCTCCTCTGGCAGCATACTCCCACTCTGCTTCGGAAGGCAGCCTGAACTCCGGCATCGGAAACTCACCTACGCTCTTGCGATAGTCGTTGAGGTAGGCCGTCCGCCACTTGCCGAAAAACACCGCCGCATCCCAGTTAATACCAACGACCGGATAGTCGTCGTAGCCGGGGTGCCAATAATAATAGTCCTGGATCGGGTCACCCATGTGGTGTGCAAAGTCTCTCACCCACACAGTCGTATCAGGATAGTATTGTTCGCGGAAGGTCTCCGGATCGATCGGATCAAAACCCTCGATCGTACCAGCGTCGACGAGGAAAAAGTTCGTAAACTGGCGGTACTCGTTGTTGGTGATTTCGGTGTCGTCCATAAAGAAGGAACCGATTGTCACCTGCTTGTTGTAGTTGATCTGCGTGGAGGCCGGATCTTCATCGGCCTGACCCATGTGGAAGGTACCCGCAGGAATCGGAACCATGCCGTAGGGTATAGTCATCACCCATCCCTCCCGTCCGGGAACGCCGACTAGTTCACCCTGGTCGCCTCCTCCCTGACCTCCCAGGCCAAGCAAGCCGCAAGCGCTGGCAACAGCACCCGCCAGGATTAAGACCAATTTAGAAGAAACAGATCTATTCATAGAGATTGAATGATTACAGACTCGAAAGATAAGTTAATATACTTTATTTTAAAACAAGCTTTCCAAATTCAAAAAAATCCGTTCATAACCAAAATTGCCGCCTATTGATGTCTGTACCGGGGGGTCCGAATGACTTTTTTGCCGGTAGCATACACGGGGAGCTGGTAAGTCAACAGGACTTCATGCGAGAAATTCTCCTTCGCGTCCTGATCTATTACGACAACGTCGATTGCGTAACCCAGGCGGAGAGAATTATCTTTCAAAAAACTATAACCGAGGAGCACGTTCGCCGCCTCCGATTGTCTAAACGCCAATCCTCCCCACATCTTATCTTTCAGCGTCGCAATTATCCCCAGGTCGAAGGAATATTCTTTAAAATCCGTTTTTACAAGGCCGGAAAAGCTCAGCGTGAGGTCGAAATTAACCTCGTGATAATAGCCCCCCGTGAGGTTCAGATGGTTCTCCAGGGCGTTCCGGGCCTCGTTGATATTGAAATCGAATTCTGCTCGGGTCAGGTGATTGACCCCGGCGCCTACATAGTATTTCTCGGCGCGGTAGAATACTCCGAAACCGATATCGGGTCTCACCTGGGACTCCTTCCCTGCCTTGTCCTCGAGAAGGGGATCATCATGGTGGATGGGGCGGTACATGTCATAGTCGATCGTCTGCGAGAAGATACCCGCCTTGAGTCCAAAACTCAATTTGGCATCTCGTAGCGCGAGGTGGTACGCGAAGATCGCCTGCGCCTCCAAGGTGTTCAGCGGCCCGAGTTTATCGTTGATGATGTACGTTCCAAAGCCACTCTTTAATTTATAAATAGGTGAGTTGAAGCTGACCAACTGAGTCGTCGGAGCACCGCGATCGTTGAAGCTGGATTGGTATCCGGCCCACTGACTGCGATGAATTGCCGTGAGCTGCGTGACCCCCTCTACGCCCGCATACGCCGGGGTTATGTAGAGACTATTGAACATGTACTGGGTAAATTGAGGATCCTGCTGCGCATGGGCTAACATGCCAGACAATACCATTAACAAGGTATAAAAAGTGCGTTGCAGCATTCCAGTTTAAAAAATGGAATATAAAGTAAAGGCTTTTTTACGATACTTTCAACAGCATGTAATTAAAGTGTAATAAAATACCTCACATTGTAATTTCCAATGGATGAAGATGTTATTTCACGCCATTCGCCTTCTTGATGTACAGCTCCAGAGCCCCGGTCATCGACGGGGCATTGGGTAGCGGAGCTTCAATGTCAAGAATCAGGCCCGCATCCCGGACAGCCTTGGCAGTGGTTGGTCCGAATGCCGCAATACGAGTATTGTTTTGCTTGAAGTCAGGGAAATTAACGTAAAGTGAGTTGATCCCGGAAGGGCTGAAGAAGGCAAGGACGTCGTAGAACACTTCCGTAAGATCTGAAAGGTCAGCAGCGACCGTGTTGTAGATGATTGCCTCAGTATAGCTGTATCCGTTGTCGCGGAGGTAATCAGGTATGTCGTTCTTGCGAATGTCTGAGCAGGGGAACAGGTAGTTCTCACTCTTGTGCTTCTTCAACAGCTCAAGCAGGTCCTGCGCAGTTTTCGTGCCGGTGAATATCTTTCTCTTCCGGATCACGATGTACTTCTGAAGATAATTCGACGTCTGCTCCGATATGCAGAAATACTTCATCTCCGGCGGCATCTCAACTTTCAGTTCCTGACAAATCTGAAAGAAATGATCAACGGCATTCCTGCTAGTAAAGATGATCGCAGTATGACTGAGTATATCAATCTTCTGTTTTCTGAATTCCTTTACCGGCACAGGCTCAACCTGAATGAACGGTCTGAAGTCAATCTTGACGTTGAACTTCTCAGACAACTTCAGGTAGGGGGAGTTTGAATCGGCGGGAGCTTCTTGGGTAACCAGGATACTTTTGACCTTTCGCATCCTGTCAGTAGCAATTTCACTCATATCAACACGGCGTAACTTAGCTATTGAAACAGTACCTTCACGGTAACTAACAACGGAATAATTTCTGTGGCACAAAGGTACGAAAATAAATGGAACATTGAACGCCCGGCACTGGCGCTCAGTTTAAAAAACGCGACAACGATCCACGCCACCAGCACCGCAACGACAACAGAAAGAAATCCCACGTAGTATGTCGGATCATCTCCACGACCGATAAAGTATATAAACAGAACGATCGTCGCAGCACCGATCACTACCAGCAATAAGCGGATCCAGTTAAAGAAATGGAAGCGCGCAACACCGCGCATGTCGAACAAACGAGTGAGTGCAAAAATGATCGAGACCTTAGCGACCAACACCGCAAACACGAGTCCGCTGAGCTTCAGCCACTGCCACCACATCGATCCAAACGCCGTCGAATAGAAACGAACGGGCAGTCGATAATGAACTGGAAGATGTTGTATCACGATCAGAAGATAATATCCGATCAACAAACTGCAGAGTACGTAAAACTGTATGTTCGAACCGCCCGTTAGCCGTACACTCGACTGGCTATCTTCCAACTCGCGAGAAGCGAGAATTCTATTCACGGCGAAGTAATCACTAGCTAACTTCGGATTCATCCGGAACGCGACGATGAACAACACGATGACAAACAAACCCGCCATCACGACAAAATCGCGGAACGAGTTATACGGACGCCGAACGGCATGGACGGCGGCCGGCCCTGCACCAACTCCCTCCGCGACAATCTCTGTAGTGAGATCTCGCTCATTAATTCGCTGCTGGTGCACCGCAATCCAACTCGGTCGTTCACCCGAAGTGAGCAAACTGTCGATTCGAAATACCGATGCTCCAACGAACTCGCCCCGCACCTGCCCGTTCACAAAAAGAAAATAGGATCGACCGGAATTAATACGCAAATACTGCGCCGGATAATCACGAGGGACCAGCTGAAAATAGATAGTGCGCAACCCGGTGAACGGGATCGCATCTACGCGTTCATACACGCCGTCCTCATGTAGCATCCACACTTCGCGCAGATCCTTCACAACTGCGAATCGATCTTGGGCGACTGCGTTTGCGAAGCACAATCCTAGTAAAAAAGACGACACAAGCCGTATGACCATGACCGCGAAAATAGGGTAATTGCCTGATTACGGGAAATGCACGTAAGTTTGACCTCCAATTATGCCGGGGATTTACATTCACATACCGTTCTGCCGCCAGGCTTGTCACTACTGCGATTTTCACTTCTCGACGAACACGGAGATCCGCGGTGACATGGTGCGGGCTTTGCGCAGCGAGATCACGCTCCGACGCAACTATCTCGGCGGCAACCAACTCGATACCATTTACTTCGGGGGCGGAACACCTTCTCTGCTCGAGCCGGATGAGATCAGCTCGTTGTTGGAAACGATCGCGCAAACGCACTCCATTGCGCCGGACGCAGAGATCACGCTGGAAGCAAACCCGGACGATCTCTCTGTCGGAAGGTTGCGGGATCTCAGGACAGCGGGAATCAATCGCCTCAGCATCGGCATCCAGTCTTTCGACGATCGCATCCTAACACTCCTGAACCGCGTACACTCGTCGCAAACCGCTATCCAGTGCGTTGCCGATGCGCGCGATGCTGGCTTCGACAACATCAGCATTGACCTGATCTACGCGATCCCCGGACTCTCACCCGAAAACTGGGAGCATACTCTACAACAGGCCATTGAGCTCCGGACACAACACATCTCCGCTTATACCCTCACGATCGAGGAGAAGACCACCTTCGGCAATTGGTTGAAGAAGGGCAGGATGACACCTGTCGACGAGCTTCTCGCGGCGAGCCAAATGGAGAACCTTGTCGCGACTCTGTCGGCAGCTGGGTATAGACATTATGAAATCTCCAACTTCGCCATCCCTGGATTTGAGTCGCGTCACAACATCGGCTATTGGAAAGGTGAGCCGTATCTCGGAATAGGACCCAGCGCGCATTCGTACGACGAGCACACCCGACAGCACAACATCGAGAACAATTATCTGTACGTGCGGGCGATACAGGAGAACAGGATACCAGCCGAAGCAGAACAGTTGACGCGGTCCGAGCGGATAAACGAGTACATTCTCACTACTCTTCGGACCGATGCCGGATGCGACCTCGGCTTCCTGAAAACCCGATTCGGATACGATGTGGCGGTGACACACGCCGGTTACTTAGACCGGTTGAAGACAGATACACTGGTGGAAATTCGAGACAACCGGCTGATACTGACCGAAGCAGGCCGGCTCCTCGCCGACCAAATCTCCACAGATCTTTTTTTGATCGAGTAGGCTGGAGAATTGTCCTGCTCGTTTCGTATTTTTCGTCACCAACCAGCTGCCATGAAGTCCTCTGAAGAGAAAAAGGTATATA
>JBIQJZ010000107.1:5753-8871 GCA_044507115.1 Flammeovirgaceae bacterium
GAGGTTAATTTCGCTGAACAGCCATTTGTTGAGGGTATATATGCTCCTGAAGTCTGTGATCTTCCACTATCACGGACTTGATGAAGCCGAAAAGACAGAACTTGAGAGAACGTGTCAGGATCTTGATGCGCACGCCGAGTACCAATGGGCACTTGATTTCATCGCGCAGGACTATATCACCGCCTTCGACCGCGCAAGAGAATATCTCAACAGTATCATCGGAGACTACCCGCGCGCAAAACGTGTCGAGTTGATTACCATGGTATGGGAAGCGAATAACCGGAAAGGCTATGTCACTGAAATGGAAGCCACGGCTATGCTGCGACTCGCGCGCGACTGGAACGTCAAAGACGAACTGATCGGGCTCGTTACGCAGTAGTCGACGGTCGACGGTCTACAGCACCTGATCGCGTGCTGTCTCCTTTCGTCACTATCTCGGATGTTATTTCATACCCTCGCAAGGACGGGAACCTAAAACCCTGACTTTTCATTACATCATCGTATATTTCGACGTACAACGCACTCGATGAAAACAAAGAAGAAGAAGACCGTTAACAATATCATCCAAACCGATTCCGAGGAAGAACTGATCCGCACAGCATTTCAGGACAAAGACTGGGCCGAGATCAAAGGCGCGAACAGCTGGATGATCTTCAAGGTGATGTCGGAGTTCGTCGAAGGCATGGAGAAACTCGCGAAGATCGGACCGTGCGTGACCATCTTCGGGTCGGCGCGTACAAAGCCATCGCATCCCAACTACAAGATGGCGGAGGAGATGGCATTTCGACTCGTGCGGCACGGATACGGTGTCATTACAGGTGGAGGGCCGGGTATCATGGAAGCAGGGAACAAAGGTGCGCATCGCGCGGGCGGGAAGTCCGTGGGTTTAAACATTTTTCTCCCCTTCGAACAACAGGGCAACAGTTACATCGACAAGGACAAATTGATTACGTTCGATTACTTCTTCGTGCGCAAGGTGATGTTCGTTAAGTACTCGCAAGGATTTATTGTTATGCCGGGCGGGTTTGGCACCTTGGATGAACTAACGGAAGCGCTGACGCTGATCCAGACAAAGAAGATCGGTCGCTTTCCAATTATTCTGGTAGGAAAGAAATTTTGGAAAGGATTGCTTGACTGGTTCAAAAAAACGTTGATCGTTGAGAAGATGATCAGTCCGGAGGATATGGATCTGATCACACTCGTAGACACGCCGGAGGAAGCGGTGCACGCGATTGATGAGTTTTATTCGAAGTACCTGCTATCCCCGAACTTCTGATGAAACGATTCACAGACTTCATATCTCTCTCTGCGCTAATCGTTGTCTTTGCGTATATCTCGTACAACGAGGTGCGGCACAAGCCGCTGCCACGGACCATGTCGGACAGCGAGGTGGCGCGGCAACAGTATGCGGTTGCAGATGGACCGCTGCCTGAAGGAATTGAGAGTGCGCTGCCCGCCATCTCACTCAACGTGCCTTCCGCTTTGAGTTTCGCGGGCGAGCCTGTTCCCCTGCAGATTCCCGACGTATACGAAAGACTGGATAAAGAACTGCAGATCAATACATACTTTCACAGCAATACCCTCTTCCTGATCAAGCGCGCCAACCGATGGCTTCCGCAGATCGAAGAGATCCTTCGCGAACACGACGTCCCGGATGACTTCAAATACCTCCCGCTAATTGAGAGCGGTCTTCTCAACGATATATCTCCAAAGAACGCGGTCGGGTACTGGCAAATTCTCAAGGAGTCCGGAAAGGAATACGGCTTGGAAATAACCGACGAGGTAGACGAGCGATACGATCCGCTGAAGGCAACCGTAGCAGCGTGCCGTTATATCCGCCAGGCCTACCGGAAATTCGGAAACTGGACACTCGTAGCAGCGTCGTACAACCGCGGTATGGGCGGGATCGGTCGCGCGATCGAAAACCAGCAAGTCGACAATTACTACGATCTCTTCCTGAATGATGAAACATCCCGGTACGTTTTCAGAATATTAGCGATCAAAGAGATCATCGAGAACCCGCGCAAATACGGGTTTCACGTGAGCCCCCGGCACCTCTACAAGGAAGAACCCCTGCGGTATGTCGAGGTGACGGAATCGATTCGCGACCTTGTGACGTTTGCTCGTCAGAACAACGCAAACTACAAATTGCTCAAGCGGCACAACCCCTGGCTGCGGGCAGATAAACTTACGGTGAAGAGGAACAAGAAGTATCGCATAGCACTACCCCTCGAAACGAACTGACGGCCTAAACATCACCACGACGATGAGACCATACATTCTCGCAGAAAACAACTGGAAGACAGTCGAGGATACCGCCTATGAAGTAGCGGTTCTGCCCTGGGGCGCAACGGAAGCTCATAACTACCATCTGCCGTATGGTACAGATATCATTGAAGCGGAAAAAATCGCTGCCGAGGCGGCGCGGATAGCGTGGGAAGCCGGCGCCAGGATCACAGTCCTGCCGTGCATACCATTTGGCGTAAACACCGGGCAGTTTGATGTCAAACTCGATATCAACATGAACCCTTCAACGCAGCTCGCGGTATTGCGCGACATCGTAGAGGTACTCGACCGCCAGGGGATTTACAAGCTCATCATCCTCAACAGCCACGGGGGAAATGATTTCAAGACGATGATCCGCGAACTCGGTTTGAAATTCCCGAGGATGTTTCTCTGCTCGTGCAACTGGTATCAGTCCGTCGACCAGAAAGACTACTTTGAAAACAAAGACGACCACGCGGGAGAGATGGAGACGAGCGTCATCCTACACCTAGCCCCCGAGTTGGTCCGTCCGCTTTCGGAAGCAGGGGACGGTGCATCAAAAAAATTCCGCATGAAAGCCATCCGCGAAGGGTGGGCCTGGGCAGAACGCAAATGGCTACAGGTCACGCGCGACACTGGTGTTGGCGACCCCCGCAAAGCAACAGCGGAAAAAGGCGCCAGATTCTTCAAAGCAACAACGGAAAAAGTAGCTGTGTTTTTTCAGGAAGTAGCAGCCGCGAATAGGGACGACTTGTATTCGTGAGTGGTGAGTGGTGAGTAGTGAGTGAAGGCCTGCTGCTTCCTTACCCGCGGCCCGACCATGGCCGGCAGTTTATAACAAACGGCTGAATTG
>JBIQJZ010000107.1:8881-13125 GCA_044507115.1 Flammeovirgaceae bacterium
GAACAAGGCCACAATCGACCATTATCACCAAACCCTCACCACTCACCACTCACCCTCACTACTCACCACTCACTACTCACTACTCACTACTCACTACTCACCACTCACCTCTCACCACTCACCTCTGCTGGTCCCGTCACCCAAAAATTATTATATCCTTCGCCCACCTGGATCCCGATTAGTTGGGTAGCGAGCATTTCAAGAATTGCAAGAAAGTTGAAAATCAGACCGATGCGAGTTGGAAACGCCTGTAACAAATCGCCAAACGATACTCTGCCGCGCTTTCCGATTTCATCTAGCACATATTGCTTCTGGTTTTCGATCGTATAGGGGTACTGGATGACCTGGTGAACCGGCTTGTTCTTCTCTGCTTCGAAGCGCCTCATCACGCGCTCAAAAACAGTCATGAGTTTGTAGATCGTGACGTCCTGAAGCTCTGCTTCCACGTTGGTGATCTCCGCAAGCGACTTGAGTTCCTTTACGATGTTGCCGCGCTTTTCTTTCATCAACTCGGCTTCTTCCATCTTGTGGAAGGTTTCGACAACAGATTTGTATTTCTTGTACTCAAGTAAGTGTTTGACCAGCTCTTCGCGGGGATCCACTTCATTGCCTTGCTCGTCCAACTGCGGCCTAGGAAGAAGCATTTTCGATTTGATCCTCATCAACGTCGCTGCCACCAGAATAAACTCGCTGGCGACTTCGATGTTGAGTTGTTCCATGTGACGGACGTAGTCGAGGAAATCTTCCGTGATCTTAGCGATGGGTATGTCGTATATATCCAGTTCATCGCGTTCAATGAAAAAAAGCAATAGATCGAACGGGCCCTCGAAGAGGGGCAGTTTGATCTCAAAGTTTTCCTGAGCTACCATGGGCACAAATTTATTTATAATACGCCAAAAACCTTGACACCGCAGAAATAAGTAATTTTGCGAATCTGACCTGAATAACGTCAGAATCAGTTATCTTCATTTCTTGTTAGCGATTTTATAACCCTCAAGAAGCAGATGTTCATAACGCCGGGTAAACTTTTAGCCCAAATCAATTCTCCTGATGACTTGAAAAAGCTCGATCCGGCACAGTTGGTACAACTTAGCGACGAATTGCGCCAGTTCATAATTGACAATGTGTCGGTTTACGGCGGTCATTTCGGCGCGAGCCTGGGCGTGGTCGAGTTAACAGTGGCACTCCATTACGTGTTTAATACTCCGTATGACAATCTGGTATGGGATGTCGGGCATCAGGCGTACGGGCACAAGATCCTAACGGGAAGGAGAGATGTCTTCCATACAAACCGGCTATTAGGCGGTCTCTCGGGATTTCCAAAGAGAAGTGAAAGCGTTTATGATGCTTTTGGGGTGGGCCACTCATCGACCTCGGTTTCTGCGGCCCTCGGGATGGCCGTTGCTTCATCGTACCTGGGCAACGAGGAGCGGCAGCACATCGCAGTGATCGGCGACGGTGCGATGACTGGCGGGATCGCATTTGAAGCGATGAACCATGCGGGTGTCTCCGACACCAACTTGCTGATTATTTTGAACGACAACTGCATGTCTATCGACCCCAACGTAGGGGCGTTAAAGGATTACCTCACCGATATTACTACGTCGCGTACCTACAACAAGATCAAGGACGACATCTGGAATCTGTTGGGGAAACTGTCGACTTTCGGGCGCAGCGCGCAGGAAATCGTATCCAAAGTTGAGAACGGGATAAAGTCGACATTGCTCAGTCAGAGTAACTTTTTTGAGTCACTTAACCTGCGGTACTTCGGACCGGTCGATGGTCACGATGTGGATCATCTGATAACGATCCTGAAGGACTTGAAGAACATCAAGGGGCCCAAGATCCTCCACTGTGTTACGGTGAAGGGCAAAGGGTATGCCCCCGCGGAGAAGGGCAACGCTACCACGTGGCACGCGCCCGGCACCTTTGACAAGATATCCGGCGAGATATACCAGAAGTCGCACGATGCACCGCAACCGCCCCGCTATCAGGATGTATTTGGGGAAACGCTGGTGGAACTCGCAAGATCGAATGACAAGATCATCGGTATCACGCCAGCCATGCCATCGGGTTCTTCCTTGAACATCATGATGAGGGAACTTCCGGACCGCGCGTTCGACGTGGGCATCGCCGAGCAGCACGCCGTTACATTCTCGGCGGGCCTCGCAACGCAAGGGCTGGTTCCTTTCTGCAACATCTACAGTTCCTTCATGCAACGCGCCTACGACCAGGTGATACACGATGTATGCATTCAGAACCTGCCGGTGAATTTCTGTCTTGACCGGGCGGGCTTTGCCGGTGCCGACGGTCCCACCCATCACGGCGCGTACGATCTGGCTTACTTCCGCTGTTTGCCCAACATTATTGTTTCGGCACCAATGGACGAGTCAGAACTCAGAAACCTCATGTACACTGCCCAGTTGCCGAGAAGTGAAAAGGCGTTTTCCATTCGCTATCCAAGAGGCAAGGGTGTGCTTACCGAATGGCGCACCCCGATGGAAGCTGTGGAGATCGGCCGCGGTCGCAAACTTCGCGATGGCGATGAAGTCGCTATCCTTTCGATCGGTCACATCGGGAACTATGCCGTTGAAGTCTGCAGGCGACTTGACAAAAAGGGCCTGTCGGTGGCGCATTACGACATGCGTTTCGTTAAGCCCATAGACGAAGAGTTGCTTCATCAGGTATTTGCCGGGTACAAGAAGATCATCACCCTGGAGGATGGCTGCATAGCGGGAGGGTTCGGTAGCGCCGTCCTTGAGTTCATGGCGGACAACCAATACGTTGCCGAAGTCCGACGTCTCGGCATTCCGGATAGGATCGTTGAACACGGTGAACAGGCTGAGTTGCATCGCGAGTGCGGGTTTGATCCCGATGGCATTGAGAAAGCAGTGGTGGAAATGCTGGAATCCGTTTCACGTTCGCTTCGATGATCGACCTCAACTACCGTGAGCTGGGCAGCGGACCCATCGTCATCCTCATTCACGGCTTTCCGATGAATCAGCAAGTCTGGACCGACTTTGCGGAAAAGCTGAGCGAGTCCTTCCAGGTCGTCACAATCGACTTGCCCGGCTTCGGTAAAAGTCCGTCTCTTCCTGCGAACTTTACGCTCGAAGATGTTGCAGCAGAGATCGCTGGTTTTATCGGCAAGAGAAATTACACGGCGCCGGTAGTCGTCGGTCACTCCCTCGGCGGATATGTCAGTCTTGCCCTGGCGGAGCAGGCGCCTGAACTCATCAAAGGTCTTTGCCTCTTCCACTCAACAGCCCTCGCGGATTCCGAGGAGAAAAAACAATCGCGGAACAAGGTCGCCGACTTCATTGAGAAGCAGGGTGTACATGCCTTCACATCCAACTTCATTGGCCCACTCTACGTTGACCCCCAGCACAGTTCCGTGACCCGTGTCAAGGAGATCGCCGTCCAGTCGAAGAAAGAAACCGTCATCGGCTACACACGTGCCATGCGCGACAGAAAGGACAGGCAACACGTGCTGGCGAGCTTCCACGCCCCGATACTATTGCTTGCCGGCAAGAAGGACCCCGGAATTCCCCCGGAGACAATCGAGACGCAAGCTGCGCTCAGCGAAAAAGCGGAGGCAGTAATCCTTCCGGAAGTCGCCCACATGGGTATGTTTGAGTCACCCGCGACCTGCCTGAAAAAAATATCCGAATTTATTCAGAAGTGTGAGGTTACCTTTTCCCGGCATCGAGTATAAAGCCAGTCCCCTTGTGTCCCGTTTTGATTTGAGGGGAAAGTCCGTTAACTTAGAATGGCGGTTTACCGAATAATCCTTCCGGTAAATGTTAGGTAAAGTTAAAACGGCCTTTTATATTTGCTAAAGTGGACTAATTAAAACTATCAAATTACCATGGCAGAACAATACGCACAACAGTACGAATCGTGGAATGAACTGGCAAAGAATATCGCCTACGGAGCCTGGGCGATTGCGGTGCTGATCGTAGCGGGTCATATCATCCGCCTTGCCACGATGAATGACGCTAAGGTCAAGTACGACTTCATCAATAGAAGCGAAATCAAGACCTTGTGGGTGGCCTCTATCATCCTCATCGTTGGATGCTGCTTTTTTGCCAACTCCAACGTGACTGAACTCAGCGCACTGTGGATCTTTGTTCGCGTATTCACTACTGTGTCCATGGGTATGATCGTTGCCTTGATCATCCAAAACCTGCTGAAATTCTACTATCCGTTCTATATCGAAAAAAGACTCAAAGTTCTGCGTTACA
>JBIQJZ010000108.1:0-13054 GCA_044507115.1 Flammeovirgaceae bacterium
GACGCGGTAGCCAAGAAGTACATGCAGGACTTTGCCAAGAAACTGCAGCTGAAGAACTACACGATAAATATTTTTAACGACCTCACAGAGGAAGAGGGTATCATTTATTTTGCGGATAGCATCAATGCTGACCTCATCGCAATGGCTACGCGCGGACGCACCGGGTTTGCCCACGTGCTGGCGGGTAGCATCGCGGAAGAAGTGGTGTCCCATTCCAAGCGTCCGGTGCTTACCTTTGTAACCAAACCGCGCTAGAGGCTTGCACGTAGAGTCTGAGATCACGCGCCGGACCGGGGCGTGATCCTGCTTATCCCGCGTTCGTGATGTGAAAGACTATTATGCTATTCTGGGTGTACAGACTTCGGCCACGGCTTCTGAAGTGAAGAGGGCATTCAGAAAGCTTGCCTTGCGTTACCATCCGGATAAGAATCCCTCCTCGGGCGCCCGGGCCCGTTTTCAGGAAATCATGGAAGCGTACGATGTCCTGAGCGACGTCAACAAGCGTGCGGGGTATGACGCCTTGCGCTCAGGTGCTGCGGCACCGCCCCGACATCGCGATCCCGCGTATCGGCGACCTCACCGACACCCCCGGCCACCTCGCCCATCCGGACCACCGCAGTCGTACCTGCTGATGCGTAAGTGGCTTCCGCACATGATGTGGATCAGCAGGGTCTCCTTATTGTTTACAGTGCTGTTCTTTGTCGACTTCTTGCTTCCCTACCGCGAGCGGGAGGATCATGTCCAGCAGGTATTTTCAACCCGACAACGGCAGTCTTCCTATCTGTTGATAACCCGGTCTGGAGCAGAGATCCGGGTCGAGCCCTTTGATCCGGCAGTCCTACCATCAGACGGCGGCATCCGTCTCAGTGTTAGCCGGATCTTTGGATCGATCATGCGTGTGTCAAATCGCGAAGGGACTTATACTGCATGGGTTGGATATATGTACACCACTCATGTTTTCTTTCCGATACTGCTTTTCGTAAATTCAGTCCTGGGGCTGGTATATAAGAAGAGAGTTGAGTTCTGTTTTAATTTAAATGTAACGGCCTTTGTGTTGTTGATCTTGAATCTAGCGCTGATCTGATATGGCAAAGAAGAATGACTGGAAGAAGAGGGACGGTATTGTTTACTCAACCGAATCGGATTTTTCCTACAAGTATGGGGAGCAGGAAGAGGAGGTCACCCTTCCCCCGCAGCAACAAGCGCTGCGCGTACTACTTGATAAGAGTGGGCGGGCTGGAAAGCAGGTCACCCTCGTGACTGGTTTCATCGGTGCAGCTGAAGACCTCAGTGCATTGGCAAAATTGCTGAAGTCGAAGTGCGGTGTGGGTGGCTCCGTCAAAGACGGGGAGATACTTATCCAGGGAGACCACCGCGACAAGGTTATGCAGGTCCTCCAGGCCCAGGGTTATCGGGCAAAACGGTCGGGGTAGCTCCCAAAAAAAATAAGACCGACGATAAACAGGCTGTCTCTTTTTTCTTACTTTACGTGCCCTTACCACCCCCATGGACAGTATAGAGACCGCCGCAATTCCATCTGCTCAAAGACTGGAAGACATTCGGGTTAGACGCATCAATACGACCCGTATTATCAAAGACATTTTCTTCATTTCCCTCGGAATTCTCTCAGCCACATTTGGCTTGAAGGGGTTCCTGTTGCCGGATGGCTTCCTCGATGGAGGTGCGGTGGGAATTTCCCTGCTTGTCAGTGCATTGAGTGGTATCAATCTGTCTTACCTCATTGTCATTATAAACATTCCGTTTATCCTGATAGGCTACACGCAAGTGTCCAAGATATTCGCGGTCAAGACTCTGTTGGCAATCATTGCGCTGGCAATATGTGTTGCGCTATTCGAGTTTCCAGTCATCACGCACGACAAGTTGCTCATCGCTTTCTTCGGTGGATTCTTCCTCGGTCTAGGTATCGGTTTGTCCATTCGCGGGGGGTGCGTGCTTGATGGTACGGAGGTACTGGCAATCTACACGAGCCGTATTTCCGCGCTGACGGTCGGCGATTTCATTCTGATGCTCAATATTCTGATTTTCTCCGTCGCGGCTTACCTTCTGGATATTGAGATCGCCCTGTATGCTATTCTCACCTATCTGGTGGCGTCGAAAATTGTCGACTTCGTTGTACACGGCATCGAGGAATACACCAGTGTGATCATCGTTTCCAGGAAAAGCAAAGACATCAAAGACGCGATCATCGAGCGTATGGGTCGTGGCGTGACTATCCTCAAAGGTCGGAGTGGCTATGGGAAACAAGGCCACCAGGAACAAGATATCGATGTGATATACACCGTCATCACCCGGCTGGAGCTTCAGAAGCTGAAAACTGAGATTGCCAAATTGGACGGCGAGGCCTTTATGGTTGAGAACAGCGTCAACGATATCAAAGGGGGGATGATCAAGAAGCGACCCTTGGCACACTAGTCACGATTATTATCCGGTACGATTTCGGGAAAGTCCCGTAATCGTCGATCCTCAAATCTAAGGTTTCTCTTATCTTTGGCCTGTGAACAACAGGGAAATCTATTTGTCGGCCGTCGGGGAAGTGCTGCTGTACATTGTTGGCGGAATCCTGTTTATCGTTATTGCCTTCGTCACATCTTCTTTACTCCGCCCGAACCGACCGAATCCTCAGAAACTTAGTACGTATGAAAGCGGTGAAGACGCTATCAGTTCAGCGTGGACGCAGTTCAACGTCAGGTTCTACATTATCGCGCTAATCTTTCTGCTGTTTGAGATTGAGATTGTATTCCTGTTTCCCTGGACGACGATATTTGTACAGGATGATTTGCTCGCGACAACAGGCGGCATGTGGGGTTGGTTTTCAGTGGTCGAGATTGTAGCATTTATCCTCATTCTCGCCCTCGGGCTTGCCTATGCCTGGGTCAACGGCCACCTCGACTGGATCAAACCCGATCCCACACCAACGCAGGTGCAGTCCGGCGTTGCGCCTGAGCTGTATCAAAAGATTAACGAACGCTATGCGGGAGCGTCGCAAAAAGAGAAGTCGACATGAAGGGTTTTTTGGATCAGCGATTTGAGAACGGGGGATTCATTATCACAAAGCTTGAAGACCTCATCAACTGGGCGCGATTGTCCTCGATGTTTCCGATGACTTTTGGTATTGCGTGCTGTGCCATTGAGTTCATGAGTACGGGTACGACGGTGTACGACATGGATCGATTCGGAATGGCGCCGCGGGCAACGCCAAGGCAGTCCGATGTAATGATTGTCGCAGGAACAGTGACGTTCAAAATGGCCGAGCGCATTAAGCGCCTTTATGAGCAGATGGCCGAGCCTCGCTATGTAATATCCATGGGCTCATGCTCAAATTGCGGAGGACCTTATTGGCAGCACGGATACCACGTCGTTAAAGGAGTACAGCGGATCATACCGGTCGATGTCTACGTGCCTGGATGTCCTCCCCGACCTGAGGCACTGATTGGAGGCTTCCTTCAACTTCAGGAAAAAATACGGGAAGAAAGTGTCGTGGCACCTAAGGCAATCGAGAAACTAGTGTCGAAGGAACCAGCACCGGAGCAAGCATGAAGACTTTCTCAGAAATAACAGCGTTCGTAGAGGGGCAGTGTCCGCATGGTGTCACCGTACTCGAAGGGATGACGCCCGCAGGTCTTCTGATCGACTCGCGGGATTTGAAACAACTCTGTTATGTGCTGCGCGATAATCCCGGGATGCACTTCGATATGCTGTCGTGTATCACCGCCCTGGATAATGGTGTCGACGCGGGGACGTTTGATGTGGTGTACAACCTCTATTCGATACCGTTTGGATATCATCTGTCTATCAAAGTTGTTGTCCCGCGACAGCTGCCAGAGATTGCGTCGGTACAGGACGTGTGGAAGACGGCCAATTGGCACGAGCGTGAGGCATGGGACTTGTTCGGGATAACATTTACAGGTCATCCCGATCTCCGGCGGATTCTGCTACCCGCCGATTGGGAGGGGCATCCGCTGCGTAAGGATTACGAACACCAGAAGTATTATCGCGGTATCAAGGTTGACTGAGGAATCGATGTCGAGAGATAAAGTTCAGTACGTTTACGACCCCGATGGTCTGAGGCTCTCGGAACCCAATAAGTTTCGGGTGGAGGACCTTCGTGCCGAGGAGATGATCATCAACCTTGGCCCGCAGCATCCGTCAACGCATGGAGTCTTACGACTGGAGGTCTTGCTCGACGGCGAAATCATCCGGGATGTTGTTCCTCACATTGGCTACCTGCACCGTTGTTTTGAAAAACATGCGGAGCGCCTTCCCTACAATCAGATCATTCCTTTTGTCGATCGGCTCGACTACGTCGGCGCGATGAACTGTGAGCATGTGTACGCGTTGGGTGTAGAAAAAATGCTCGGTATTGCC
The DNA here is from genome assembly GCA_044507115.1 of Flammeovirgaceae bacterium. Lineage (GTDB taxonomy): Bacteria > Bacteroidota > Bacteroidia > Cytophagales > Cyclobacteriaceae > Chryseosolibacter. The sequence goes on from JBIQJZ010000108.1 coordinate 4,387, forward strand.
GATCAAATTCCGAAGCGTGTGGAATACGTCCGCGTGCTGGTAGCGGAGTTGAACAGGATTAGTTCTCACTTTATCGCGATCGGCACCTATGGGATGGACATGGGCGCGTTTACGCCGTTCTTCTGGGTGATGCGAGACCGGGAGCATATTCTCCGCATGCTCGAATGGGCAAGCGGTGCGAGGATGCTCTACAATTACATCTGGATCGGAGGCCTGTTCTACGATCTTCCCGTTGGGTTTGAGGAACGCTGCCGGGAGTTTATCACGTATATCAAACCAAAGTTGCGCGAGCTGGAGCGCATCCTGATTGAAAACAAGATATTTATCGACCGCACCGCGAAAGTGGGTGTCTTACCGCTGGATCTGGCAATTAACTGCGGGGCGACCGGCCCGGTGTTGCGCGGCTCGGGTCTGCGCTTTGATTTGCGTCGCGTGGATGGGTACTCAGTGTATCCCGAGCTCGATTTCGAGGTGCCTATCGGTGAGGGCGCTATGGGTACGGTGGGCGACTGCTGGGATCGGACGTGGGTGCGAATGCAGGAGATACACGAAAGTGTAAGGATTGTCGAGCAATGCCTCGACAAGTTGACCACCGACCACAAGCGTACACGTGACTTCGACCCGCAGGCGGTAGTGCCAAAGAAGATTCGCCCGGTGGCGCAGGACTTGTACGTTCGTGGCGAAACGCCAAAAGGGGAGTTGGGATTCTATTTTCGCACCGACGGGCGCAATGACATCCCCTATCGCTGTAAGTGCCGATCTTGCAGCTTCGTAAACCTGTCTGTTTTGCCGGAAATCTCCAGGGGTATACTGATCGTCGACCTGATTGCGATAATCGGTAGCATCGACGTTGTAATGGGCGAAGTCGATCGATGACGTGTGGCGGTAGAGCAACAGCGTGATGCATTGAACTATTTCCGATATTCACGGTAGAACTCCAGAAGCAGTATGAAAATCCTGACGACGCAACAGATCAGGGAACTTGATGCTCACACGATTGAGCACGAACCCGTAGCTTCCATCGACCTGATGGAGCGTGCGTCGCGTGCCTTCGTCGAGTGGCTCACGCTGCGGATCGATGCGAGCCGAAGGATCGGTGTTGTTTGCGGAACGGGAAATAATGGTGGAGACGGACTGGCGATCGCGCGTCTTTTGTCTGAATGGTCCTATCCGGTACACGTGTGGATCGTTAATAGCGGCGGACATGCTTCGACTGATTTTACGATCAATCGCCAACGCCTTCCCGGGAAAGTTGGCGTGACGGAAATCACCAGTTCCCGTGACGCTCCGGCATTTCGCGATTGCGACGTTCTGATTGATGCGATCTTTGGCTCAGGGCTTACACGCCCCGCGGAAGGGGTGTATGCGCACGTTATCGAAGTGATTAACAAGACGGAGGCAACGCGCGTGGCGGTCGACATACCTTCCGGCCTGAAAGCCGATAGTCACTCGGAGGGCCCGATTGTCAAGGCAGATTTCACAGTCGCTTTCCAACTTCCAAAGCTTGCATTTTTTCTCCCGGAAGCGTTTCCATATACCGGTGAATGGACAGTCGTTGACATCGGGCTGGATAAGGAGTTTGTCAGGAATGCGGAGACACCCTATTACTACGTCCGAATGGGTGCAATCCGCAAAGTCTTGAAAACGCGTTCGAAATTTGACCATAAAGGGACGTACGGCAACGGGCTACTTATCGCGGGGAGTCATGGGAAGTTGGGGGCTGCTGTACTGGCAGCGCGCGCGGCGCTGCGTGCAGGGATAGGGTTGCTTTCGGTTCACGTGCCGGCGTGCGGGTATCCTATCCTGCAGACCGCCGTACCGGAAGCGATGTGCCAGGTTGATAGCGACGATCGTGTGCTCTCGACACCGCCTCCGCTTGAAGGTTATGATGCGCTCGGAATCGGACCCGGGCTTGGCCAGGACAACCGAACGAAACTTGCGCTCGCGAAGACGCTCGAGAAATTCGGAAAGCCGGTAGTGCTGGATGCAGATGCGCTGAACATCCTTGCTGCCGACCGCCACTTACTCACCCTCATTCCTCCTGGTAGTATTCTCACGCCCCATCCGCGCGAGTTTGAGCGACTGGCCGGCCCGTGGAGCGATGACTTCCAGCGGTTGGAGATTCAGAAACAACTCGCGGTTTCCTTGAAGTCAATTATTGTATTAAAAGGAGCGCATACCTCCATTGCCAGCGACAAAGGGAGTGTCCATTTTAACTCCACAGGCAATCCTGGTATGGCGACCGCCGGAAGTGGGGATGTATTGACCGGAATTCTGACGGGACTTCTCGCCCAGGGCTACTCGCCACTTGACGCCGCCCTGGCAGGGGTCTTCCTGCACGGACTTGCCGGAGACCTTGCGGCAAACGATTGCGGCCCCGAGGCGATGATCGCCTCCGACCTCATCGATCGGTTGCCGTTGGCCTACCGCAAGCTTCACAGGAAATAATTTTTGACTCGATTTCAAACTTTCTGAAGGTTTTCTGCATCTAACCAGTGGGTTGGGCAGCTTTTGTGGAACTCTGGACTGAAATTTGTCGTATACAGAGGTAATAAACTACTAATCGAATGCGTTTATACGGCTTGATTTTCATGGTTGGTGCTCTCGCAGCTGCTCAGCTGGGTGTGGCACAATCATACCCTGAATTGCAGGCGGTAGCACAGGAAGTAGATCTTGCTAAGTCGGTGCATATTTTCCCCAATCCCGCCACTGAGGATGTTTTTGTCGAGCTGGACCGTTTGCCGGCTGCAAATGTTATTGTCACGGTACATACCATCATCGGAAACGAACTCCCGGTTGAAAAGGAGGTTATGGATGAAAACGTGATTCGTGTCCGGGTAAAAGATCTCGCATCGGGATACTACTTGCTGGCGATCAAGGATGAGGAGTCCAAATTCCGAGGTACGTATAAATTCCTCAAGCGCTAGCCATCAGGCTTCTTAGTTTCTTTCCGAAGTTTTTTACTTCTTCCTCCGTCGTGTCAAAGGCACACATTAACCGCACTTCCATCGTACGGTCATTCCACACATAGAAGAACGCTTCTGCCTGCAAAGGGGCTATTACGCGCTCGGGCAGGATGGCAAAGACACCATTCGCCTGCACTTCCTGGGTGATGGTAACACCGCTCACTGTTCTAAGCTCCTGTTCCAGCAGTTTTGCCATCAGATTCGCGTGTTCAGCATTTTCTTTCCAAAGGTTGTTCGATAGCAGGGCCGAGAACTGAGCGCTAATGAAGCGCATCTTGGAATGAAGCTGCATTCCCTGCTTGCGGATGTATCGAAATTCATCCGCCAGGTGGCGGTTGAAGATAATTACAGCTTCGCCGAACATCATTCCGTTTTTTGTTCCGCCGAAGGATAACACATCGACTCCGGCATCGCGGGTGAAAGACGCAAAGTCAGCATTCAAGCTAACGGCGGCGTTAGCGATGCGGGCGCCGTCCATGTGGGTATGGAGTCCGTGCTTCTTCGCCACTGCTGTGATGCTGCGGATTTCGTCAGCGGAGTAGACGGTCGCGTACTCAGTACTTTGCGATAGCGATATGACTTTTGCCTGCGGATGATGCTGGTCACCTATACGCCGGATATGCTGCTCAATGCTGTCGGCCCTAAGCTTACCGTTTGGCGCCGGTATCGGAATAAGTTTACAGCCGAGAAACTTCTCCGGAGCTGTGGACTCGTCGACGTTGATGTGTGCGAGTTCCGCACAGAGAACTGCCTGATGCGAGCGGGTCAACGCCTGGAGACCGAGAACATTCGCACCTGTGCCGTTGTATACGAAAAAGACTTCGATGTCGCTCCCGAAGAACTCGCGGAACTTTCCGATTGCTTCTGCAGTGAAAGGATCATCCCCATAGGAGGTGGTATGGCCGGCGTTAGCCCGTACGAGGGCTTCTAAGACAGCGGGGTGTACGCCGGCGTAGTTGTCGCTGGCAAAGGTCTTGTGATGCATTGTGTGGTCTGGGCTGTTCACCATCAATCCTAATTCGCTTGTTCCCAGGATTAGGTATTCGGAAATTAGCACTAAGCAAATTAAAATACCTATTTTGGATACTAAATGCTTTGATGGTAATTAATTGTCTGCATGGTAAATATTCTCGTTCCGACTGACTTTTCCCAGCTTTCAAAATCTGCTCTTAAATATGCCATCAAGATCGCCAACCGGTTAGGCGGAAATGTTACGGTATTGCATGTCATGACAACCACCCGGGAGATCCGGATGTCCATGTTCGAGAAGATCAGATCATTGGATTACAACGCAGTGGAATCCGCTGAAGAGGAACTCGAGGTGATGATACGGACATTGTCGGAGCAATACAAAACTTCACAACCAATTAAATACGACGTTGTTCGGGGTGCTTATTTTCCTTCGACGTTGCTCCGAGAGGCGCGGAGGTTGCGTTCGGGTCTCATCGTGATGGGTACCCGGGGGGCCAGCGGATTTACGAAGACGATGCTCGGTAGCAACACTAACTCGGTGATCGAGGTGAGTCATATCCCTGTCTTGGCCGTACCGGAGCGAGCTGACTTCAAGGGATTTCGCAATGTTGTCTATGCAACGGATCTTCAGAATCTTAAGGAGGAACTTGAAATTCTGATCCGGTACATCGAAAAGTTTGAATCGACTATCCATTTGATACACATCGTACCCCCCGGTCATCAGGTGGGGGAAATTGAGGAGGAGATCCAGGCCGTATTGAATGGCTATAAGTATAAGAACATCGTTAATCTTGTGCTGGTGGATCACAACATCGGGACGGCGCTGGAGAATTATGTTCAGGTTTCACGAGCCGATGCATTGGCTATGTTCACACACGAGATCAGCTTTGTCGAGAAAGTGTTCGATCGCAGTATGACACGCAAGATGGCGTTCCACAGCAAGGTGCCACTACTCGCTTTCCGGCAAACCCGCACGGAGAAAGGTCTGTAATAAGGATCAGAATTCGGCGTTTCCCGGATACCTTGGGAATGGGATGACGTCGCGTATGTTGGTCATGCCTGTAACGAACTGGATCATTCGTTCGAATCCCAGACCAAATCCACTGTGCGGAGCAGACCCGAACTTGCGCAGTTCGAGGTACCACCAGAGATCCTTTTCAGGAAGATTGAGTTCCTGAACCCTTTGAAGCAGACGGTCGTATCGCTCTTCGCGTTGAGACCCACCGATAATCTCCCCAATCCCCGGAAACAGCACATCCATCGCAGCCACCGTTTTTCCGTCCTCGTTTTGCCGCATGTAGAATGACTTGATTGCAGCCGGGTAATCATATAATACAACCGGCTTCTGGAAATGTTTTTCGACGAGGTAGCGTTCGTGTTCCGACTGCAGGTCAACGCCCCATTCGTCGATCGGGAACTGGAATTTTTTCTTTTTGTTTGGTGCCGATACTCTCAGTATGTCGATGGCTTCCGTATAGCTCAGGCGTTGAAAATCATTGTCAGCCACAAACCTTAGCCGTTCGATTAAACCCAAATCACTTCGCTGGGCCTGGGGTTTGGATTGTTCTTCTTCCTGCGAGCGCTTGTCCAGGAACTCCAGATCCTCCCCGCAATACTGTAACGCGTAGCTTACCAGGTATTGAAGAAACTCCTGGGCGAGTGCCATGGTGTCGCGGATGTCATAGAATGCCATCTCCGGCTCAATCATCCAGAACTCGGCAAGGTGGCGAGTAGTGTTGGAATTTTCCGCGCGGAAAGTAGGTCCGAACGTATAGATGTCACCAAGCGCCATCGCGTACGTCTCTCCCTCGAGTTGTCCCGAGACTGTGAGGTTAGTATCGCGGCCAAAAAAATCTTGGCTGAAATCCACGTTGCCATGTTCGTCCCTCGGCGGGTTTTCGGCATCAAGGGTGGTCACCCGAAACATTGCCCCGGCTCCCTCGGCGTCGGACGCGGTGATGATCGGTGTATGGATATAGAAGAATCCCCGATCATGGAAGAACTGGTGAACGGCGAATGCCATTGCATGGCGAATCCTCATCACAGCGCCAAAAGTGCTCGTCCTTCCCCGAAGGTGGGCGATCTCCCTGAGAAACTCGAGCGAGTGTTTCTTCGGTTGTAGCGGATACTTTTCTGGATCACTATCACCAAGTATCGTTACCGAAGTCACTCTGATTTCGACAGGCTGGCCTTTTGCCGGGGACGTCACGAGGTTGCCCGTGACGGACACACAGGCGCCGGTCGTGATTCTCCTGAGTGTTGTCTCGGGGGTGTTGGTAAAGTCGACAACCGCCTGGATGTTCCGGATAGTAGAACCATCGTTAATAGCGATAAACTGGTTGTTTCGGAATGTTCGTACCCACCCCTGAACAGTCACCTCCTGGTTCGCCGGGGTCGTCGACAATAATTGCTTGATCTTCGTTCGTTCCATACTTTCCATGTAAGGCCGGTGCCGCTCGCCGGGAGTCCGCAAAAAACGAAAAAAGTGGCGGAATTTCATAGCCGCGGGCCGGCAACTGATGGGTGTTTAGCCTATTTATAGTATTTTAACCTTGCCTCGGCACCGCCAAACATGAGTGGTTTCAGAACTGACTTGAATTAATAACTTTGTGCAGGTGTTGAATTAATTCTCTACGTCGAAGATGCAGAAACTGGGCCTAAATCAATCTTTACAACAGAAGCTGTCTCCCCAGCAGATACAGTTCATCAAGCTGTTGCAGGTTCCAACTGCGGAACTGGAGAGCCGGATTGAGGAGGAGTTGGAGAACAATCCGGCACTGGAAGAAGGTGAGGAGAAAGATACGCATGACGACACGCCAACGGAAGACGACAATCAGGAGTCGACCGCGGAGGATGAGATCGACATAAAGGACTATCTCCAGGAAGACGACTACAGCGGCTACAAGATGCAGGGTGATGGTGATGGCGAGGAGGATCGCGAGATGCCGATACCGATGTCGACGTCCCTTCATGAATCCCTCATGAACCAACTGGACTATATCGGCCTTGACGACAAGCAGTACCTCATTGGGAAACAGCTGATCGGAAGCATAGAGAGCGACGGATACATCCGCCGCGAACTTGAGGCCATTGCGAATGACCTCGCGTTCTCCCAAGGAATTGAGGCTGGCGTTGATGAGATCGAAGAGGTTCTTAGAAGGATACAGACCTTTGATCCGCCAGGGATTGCAGCCCGGGATCTCCAGGAGTGTCTACTGCTCCAGCTGGAGCGAATGGACAATGGCCACAATATCGATGTGGTCGTTGCGAAAAAGATCATCACTGAATGCTTTGAAGAGTTCATCAAGAAGCACTACCAGAAGATTCAGAAAAAACTTGAGACGGAAGACGAGGAATTCGTCAAGGATGCAATTGAACTGATCGTGAAACTGAACCCCAAACCGGGGGGTGGCACCACCGCCTCAATGGTGAAGAATCAGTATATCATCCCGGATTTTATCCTGACCAACAACAACGGCAAACTGGAACTTGCCCTTAACAGCCGGAATGCACCTGAATTGCGGGTCAGTCGCTCGTATACCGACATGTTCAAAGCTTACGATAAGAGTGACAAGCGCGATAAGAAGTTGAAGGAGGCGGTGACATTTGTTAAGCAAAAGCTTGATGCAGCCAAATGGTTTATCGATGCAATTAAACAGCGGCAACAGACATTGCTGAGAACCATGCGGGCTATCGTGGATTTCCAATATGATTTTTTTCTAGAGGGGGATGAAACAAAGCTCAAGCCGATGATCTTGAAGGACATCGCGAACATGATCAACATGGATATTTCGACAGTGTCCCGGGTTGCTAGCAGCAAGTCTGTTCAGACCGATTTTGGAATCTACCCGCTGAAGTATTTCTTTTCCGAAGGTATTTCAACTGACTCCGGAGAGGAGGTAAGTAGCCGGGAAGTCAAGCAGATTATTAAGGACATTATCGACGCCGAGGACAAAGACAAGCCCTATTCGGACGACAAACTTGAAAAGATACTTAACGAGAAAGGCTACAACATCGCACGACGTACGGTGGCGAAGTATCGGGAACAATTGAACATACCAGTGGCACGCTTGCGCAAGGAGATATAGGTATGTGGGCGCGAGTCGTTTCCTTTCTTTTTCATCCCCTACTCATTCCGACTTATTTTTTTTCTTTTCTGTCGCTGACGGTACCTACTGCGCTTGCGCCGGTAGCACCACATGTGCAATCGCAGGTCTTGGGGTTTGTGTTTCTAGTCACGTGCGTGATCCCGGTTCTGAACCTCGGGATGGTTCGATCACTCGGGGGATTCCGGACGTTCGAGATGCCAACGCGTAAAGAACGGATGGTGCCATTTGTTCTCATCTCTGTCATTTACGTGGCGGTGACGTTTATGTTCGGAGCTTATGGCAAGATGACGCTGAACGATAGTTTCCTGAAGTTCATCATTGTGATCGACATGCTTGTGGTAGCCGCGACGGTTGCTACTTTTTTCTTCAAGGTCAGTGTCCACACGCTGGCCGTGTGGGGGCTTGTGGGTATACTGGTTCCATTGAACAAAATCACCGAGATCGAGTCCGTGTTTTACGGAACAGTGGCAGTAATCGCGCTTGCCGGGTTTATTATGTCAGCGCGATTGATAACGGGCGCACATACGTCCAGAGAAGTAATGTGGGGAGCAGTGATGGGATTGATCACCGGGTTTGGCGGCATGCTGATCCTATTCCGCAATCTGGCATAAAAACACGTCC
>JBIQJZ010000109.1:0-13049 GCA_044507115.1 Flammeovirgaceae bacterium
TCGCCCAACCACTTCGTGATATTCGCTACTCCATGGGTGGTGCCCTGGCAATTTTCTTCCGGGCGTACGACGTCGGCTGTGTCGGCGAGGAATTCTTTTACGAACGGGGTGTACCCAATCGAAATTGAATCACCAAGAATAAGCACGCGTGATTTCGACGCAGCACATCGCCCGGCGTGTGCTGGCGCCAGAGACCAATGGCCGACAAGTCCGGCGGCTTTTCTGATAAACTCCCTTCTGTCCTTACTCATAGCTTTGAAAAAACTGGTTGAATACCTTACTCCACGATCAATTTCCCACGCATGACGAGGTAGTGGCCCGGAAAAGTGCACACATATGAATATACGCCCGGCTGTGGCGCTTCAAAGTAAATAGTCTCTTTTGTCTCCGGCTGTAGCAAACCGGTGTGATACAGAACGTGGTCCGACACCGGTACCCATCCCAGCTCCGGACCTTTCAATCCCATTTCAAGCGCCATTTTACCAACGCGGTCTACTACATCCCCGGGCATTGTGACAACCAAATTGTGCAGCATGTCGTCATCGTTGTTAAACGTTAGCGCGACGCGGGCTCCTGCCTTCACGCGGATCTCTTCAATATCGAACCGCATTCCAGGCTTTGTTCCCACCGTAACAGAAACATCTGGTCCGTTCGTCCATGCCGCGGGCATCTTGGTTACCCGTTTGGCGCTACTCACCTCAGACGTTACAACTGAAGCACCGTGGCCGCTAGCCGAATGCATGGCAATTTTTCCACCCGGGACATTATTCAGTGTATAGAATCCAAAATCATTGCGAAGCGGACGTCCTTCAGCTGATTTTACACCGGTAGCTTTTACTTCGTGGATGTAGTATTGCCGAAGACCATGCACAACCAAATGCACGGACAACCTATCCTCTGAAACCTTTGCCTCATGAACAACACACTCCTGTGGGTCCAGCACTTTGCTACCGTAGCGATTCCAGTAGTGATAGGTAAAACTAGTCACTGAATAGGAAGCGGGATTCGACGCTGAGTCAACGTTGACTGGTTTCGTAAATTCAAGAACAAAGCCATCGGGTTGTGCTTTGATGGTGCGGATTTCGAAAGGGGTCTTCCCGGACCAGCGCAACCGTTGCAGTCCATACATCTCCGGGCCAGTGGAACTCCAGCCCCGGCTTGTCATACCGACAAACATGCTATTGTCACTACCCCATTTCATCCTGAAGACACCCGAGGAGAATCCTTCCATAAACGGAAAGCATGCACCCTGATATTCTCCTTCTACCTTCTCGAGAAAGACGCGCATCACCTTGCTGTGCCCCTGGTCACCGACAAACATCTGCCCGCTAAATGGTCCGAACGCACCGCCCGTCGTGTCGATCAACATGTCCGACGTGGACACACCCATCAAGCCGTGCGGGAACCACACTGCCGGAAGTTTCAATTCAGGAATATCGGCAGCTACTTCGTGCATCGGCAGCCCGGTGTTCGGGACGTCTTCCCGCTTAAGCGACAATGGTGAATCCTTCTCACCGGTCCAGACCAGTCCCGCAGGATTTCCAGCGAAGTCACCTTTCTCGAGGTGCGTTATACGCCCAGCTCCCACCCAGTCACCTTGATTTTCGGAATAGAAGATATCTCCCTCAGCGTTCACGGTGAGACCCGCAGGCGAGCGCAAACCCGTCGCGATCGGTGTCATCTCACCGTCAGGAGTTATTCGAAGTAGCCATCCTCTCCATTTCACGAGGCTTTCACCTCTGCCCACCCAGGAAAGATTGAGCGTCACCAGCAGATTCCCGTCCGGCCCAACGATCGGGCCATACGAGTAGTCGTGATAGTTGCCGGACAATGGCCACGAGTAAATTGTCTTAAATCGATCAGCAACACCGTCATTGTTATCATCCAACAGGTGTGAAAGTTCGCCGCGCTGGGACAGAAGAAACCCGTTCCCTTTGCTCGATAGTCCTAATGGCTCATGCAAGCCCGAGGCGAATTTCCGAAACACCGGCGCTTCGCCTTCTTTCGCGTATGGATTCTCAAGAATCCACACTTCTCCGCGCCGTGTGCTGATACCTAGTTGATCCTTTTCCGTAAACGACATTCCACCTACCTCAAGCACAACATCATCGGGAATCGGTATCGTTTCAATCACATAGTACGGCTCATCACGGTCGCCGTCGCGCGTCAAATAAAATACTACTCCGCCGATCACTACGACGGCGAGAACAAGGTACAGTAGTTTTTTTGTCTTCATCGTCATATTACCACATCAGCGTATACGCTATTTCCAGTTGATCATTATTATCTCCTCGGAGCACCAGGGTGCTGAAACCATTGCTGCGCTTTATTTCCACCAGCGTTTGCGGGCTCTCCAGAATAAAGTAGAACTCCTTATCATTGACCATGAACGTTCGGTCATCCACGCGTTCAATAGTCGTTCCCTGCGCGAGTTGCAGCACGATATCATCTGCGCGTTCCACAGTGAGCTTACGCGTGACAGCTCTGTTAGATTCTACTGGGAATACCTTATCGCGGACCGTCGATGACCCTGCCTGATATACAAACTGCGGTAAACCCGCGGCATCAAGCTCATACTCGCGGAGATTGATGTCAACCGCCTTGCCATTCCGGACTACTAGGGGGAGAGCCGGAAAGAGAATCGATGCCCCTAACGGAATACCTACTTGCTCATTCCCCCTGCTGTGCCACATCGGTGTGGCATCGAGGAATCCACCATCCCAAACCTGAAACAGATTCGCCATCGCCAGGTCAACCGTAAAGTGAACTCCTGCATGTGTTCCCACTGAAAGGCAGTGCGTGCGTTTTCCATTGCCATCGGCGACAAAGCTACGTTGTATGACCGCATTCTCATCCGGAACGGAAATGATCAGCGGAGTAACGGGTGCTTGCAGAAAAGGTGATCCGGGTGCATGCAAGGGGTGGCGCGCCATCCCTGGCCCTTCAGCGTATAGCGCAAGCCCTTGGCGGTATTGAATCGGCTTGTTATATATGAGCGTGAACGGAAGCGAATTGTTGCGAGCCCGGTACATTCCCTCGCCTATTGAAGAAAAATTTCTGGCACCATCATGAGAAATAATGGTATCACCGTTGATCAGCAGACAGCCGCCTCCCCCTGTCTGTAGTGTGAACATGTAGGACCCGGTGCGCGGAAATTCCAGGATTCCGCGGTACTCCATAAGAAAAACATCTTGCTGCGTAACCAGGTGTCGGGAGATCGAATCGACCCGCTGTTCAGCAACCTTTTCCAATGTTCGAATCGCTGCGCTCCTAAAGGACTCACCTGGAGTCTTAAATTCACGCAGGACAAGATCACGCGCAGCGACGGTTTGTCCATCCGAAACTTTGTACCTGATGTTGCGGAATGCAACGCGCCCGTGGTTTCCCTGGAACATCAACGGTCCGGCGGGCTTCTCATCCTGGTAGGCGGATGATCTGGTCGGTCCGCTGACTATTGCATTATCCTGCACCAACATGCCATTCAACCACACCTTATCAAAACGCGCATCGCTCAACTTCTTTCCATCCGCATCGAAGACGGGTGCTTTGAAAATAATCCTGAGGGACTGCCAGAGACCCGGCGCCCTACACGCGTTTACTATAGGTGCTGAACCTTCGAAGCCCTGATTTGTTGCAGTATCTGTTCGCTGATAGATACCAGCCATGTAGGAGTACTTGGTGTCGTCCTTGCCCCAACTGTCAAACAATTGAAGTTCATATCTACCCTGCAGGTATATCCCGGAGTTCGACCCCTTCGGCATCATAACGTCAAGCTCAAGTTCGATATCTCCGTGCTCAAACTTGGTAAACAGGTGGCTTCTGTTTTTCTCATCCGACAAATTCGCGAGGATACCCCTTCCGGCCGTTGCTGTGAGACTTTGCTCTATCCGAAAATCAGCCATAACGTTCCCGACTATGCGCCAGTTACTACCCGTCGGCCGGAACGCGGAGACATCGTTCAAAGGAATCTCCACAGGTGGCAAAGCTGGATAGCTGTCAGACTGTGCGTGAGACGTTCCCCACATCAGCAGGAGAATAAGGGATGCGGACCAGACTTTCAAAGTCCGCAATAGGCAATTGTCAGGCATAGCTAGTATATTCATTATTCCTTCCCTGTTGCATCCTCGCGCCAAGATGCAAGTTGGGTATCCAATTCGCGTTTAAGCTTCTGCACCGTCTTCGGCCGTTTGGACGAGATGTCCGTGGTCTCAGAGGGGTCGCGTCGAAGATCGAACAGTTCAAAGCTCTTACCTGCGTCCGCAGAATAGATCTTGAACCGGTTGTCAATGTACGCGATTTGATCGTACGATCTGAATGCGATTGCGCCGGGGCGGGTGGAAGCTCCCCTTCTTAACAAGGTGAGCACGCTGATCCCATCCAATGTTCTTGACTTCAATTCTTCTTGCACACCTACTGCTTCCGCAATGGTCGGGAGATAGTCATTCGTTGATACCGGAAGATCAGATGTCCGTGGCTGCCCAAATACTGCGGGCCACTCAATTAGCGCTGGTACCCGTATACCCCCTTCATACAAGCTGCCTTTGCGTCCTCTGAAAGGTCCCGGCGTTCCACGTTGCCGTTTCCCTGGATGCTGAAGGATACCGCCTCCTTCCCCTGCGGGCCCGTTATCCGACGTAAACAATACAAGTGTGTTTCGTTCAATGCCCAATTCCCGAAGTTTGCTGCGAAGTCTTCCGATCTGTTCATCCATCGCCGTTATGCAGCCGTAGTAGTGGCTATGGTCTTCATCAAAATCCTTGTATCGCGTCAAGTACTCCGGCCCCGCAACCACGGGGGTATGGGGAGCGTGAAACCATATCACGGAAAGAAATGGTTGGCCTTCCGAGACCGCCTGCTCGATAAACGGAATAGCCCGATCCATGATAACACGCGAGCCATCTCCGTCGAGGTTCTCTGTCGCGTATTCGTCCGGGCCCGTCCAGAATTTTGTCTTAATTGTCTGGGCTTCCATTGGATTCCAGGTCGGAACCGCTTGCTCCGTTGAAAAACTGACATCAAATCCGTGCTCCCACGGCGGAGCGTAGTGTTCTCTAAACTTCTCCTTTCCACCGCGGTGTCCGTCGGGTTCGGTACGAGTCAGCGTACCCAAGTGCCATTTTCCAAAATGGCCGGTTGTATAGCCCTGTCGTTGTAACATTTCACCGAGGGTGAGTTCGGCGCTATCGAGATGCCCGACATTTGCAAAATAGATGCCGTATCGTTCTGCGTTGCGCCCCGTGAGGCAGCTGCCTCTCGTAGGGGAACAAACAGGAGCACCCGAATAGAACCGTGAAAGGCGGACACTCTGTGCTGCCATTTCATCAAGGTGAGGAGTCTGTATGACGGTATTACCATTGAAGCCAACATCTCCCCATCCCAGATCATCCGCCATCAGGAGAACGATATTCGGACGGGGTTGCGCATACAACGAAACGGCTAACAAGACCAGGGCGCAAGCAGCGGTCACTCTCTTTCTATCGCCAAACATTTTCATCACAACATCACTCCGTTTTACCTGAAACTGGTCTCTCGAAAAGGGTTGCCTTTTCCATCATAAACAGCTTTCCGCGGATATGGAAACACGGGCCTCGTCATGTGGCCTGAATCATCCGAACGTGACACAACAACCCGGTCAGGAGCTACGCCGCGTTCAACCCAATCGCGAATAAGGGTAAACCAATCTGTCTTTCCAGGACCATTACCACCTGTATGTGTGACTCCCGGCAACATGAATAATCTGATATAGTCACCGAGGGCCGGGTCCCGTTCCTTTGCATCCTCATAATGATCAATAATGTCGAGCGCGGAAATCAATGGATCGATCCATCCCTGATAAATAATCATTTTTCCACCGCGTTCTTTGAAAACGGAGTAGTCGGTCGAAGTAGCATCGAGATACGATGAAGCAAACCTGATGTCGTCGACGAGTCGATCTTCCTCAAAATCGCGGTAATCCCATTCCGGATTGTTAAATACCATATAGCGGAAAACCTCCATACCGTAAAATGCCTGCCACGTAGCGTGAGGTGCACTTCCCTTGATAGGCCCGACAATTGATGGATACCATCCTGTCTTCTCCGCCTCCCCTCCAAACGGGAAGCCTGGGTGCACGTTGCTGCCATTACTTCGGACACCATCGTAGACTCGCTGAAGTACCTTGCGTTGGGTTTCGGTAACACAGTCCTGCTGCGGCACATCATCGGGACATCCAGGAAGAAGCATCAGGTCAAAGTCACATTCGCGCGGATCATTAAGTATGTTGTCCCGAACACCATCCCGTGCGTCACATCGCTCAAGGATCATGCGATTAAGCAACTCAAGATTTTCTTTTGAAATGACGGGCGACTGTTGTGAATCGGGATAGATGGCTTGTAGATTTTGAATAAACTCGGAGGCCATCCCGGTCCAGTTGAACGCCGGCGCGCCCGCAACAATCCCATCAAAGTCACCCGGATATCGCTGTGCCTCCATCATCGCCTGCCCACCCCCTCTCGATAATCCTATGAAATAGGAATATCTGGGATCAGTACCGTAGTAGTGAAAGATTATTGCTTTGGAGACTTGCGCAGTCCGATGGACGGCCATGTGACCGAAGTTCAGCTGGCGTTCGATATTGTTCAAAGCCCAGCTCGCGTCGGTTCCGCGATGGCCGGTATCTGTGCCGACAGTCGCATATCCGTCGAAGACTGCGTTCCGCGCGCGGTTCATGATATAGCCGACAAACCCGCCACCTCCTCCCATAACAAAACGTGTGTTCCATTGCTCGGGCAGTAGAAGTTCAAATCCGATCTCGGTGCCAATGACCCCGACTACCCGGCAATAACTATCGATTACGCCGCGGCTTGCGGGAATGGTTGTCGCGGTATCAATCCTTACTTCCGGGAGGCGCAGTTTCAACAGGTCCGAACAAATCTGACATGGACGGACGTCTTCCTCTAGCGAAGATCGGATGTTGATGTTGCCAGAGGCGTTGGACGCGAAGGCCGCGAGTATCCAAAGGGTACTCGCGGCTCGCAGAATAAATATTGTTCGGCTCGTGTACAAAGTGAGATTTAGCCAGCTCAAAAGATATATCCTTCACGTGACAGTTCAAAGCAAACTATTAGCGAAGCCTCTTCTATATGTACAAACGGTTATCGACGCGGCATTACACCCGCGCGATCAATTGTCGTAGAACGGGTTCTGCTCAAGATTTGTGTTAACGTCTACCTCGCTCTGTGGGAACGGGAACACATAGTGCTTTGCAGGGTTAAATGTCCTGGCAACTCCACCCGGATCAACAATGGTCGGAATCACGACCTCGGCGGTTTTCCACCGCTTGATATCCAGGTACCTAAGACCCTCACCAGCGAGTTCCACTCTTCGCTCGTGCCGGATTCGCTCGCGCATCCCTTCTTTGTCAAGATCTGCGGGAAGTGGGGGCATGTTTACACCGGGTCTTGCGCGAACTTCATTCACAGCATCGTATACACTCTGATCCGGACCGCTGTCTTCATTCTTCGATTCTGCATAGATCAGGAGTACCTCAGCGTAACGCAGGAGAATAAAATCCTGGTCGCTACGTGTGGCATAAGAGTATGGCAGATGCGTCGGGTCGACATACTTGCGAACAAGATACGGCGTGTGCAAGCCTGTGAGCGAGTTATTATGAACAAGTCCGTTGGCCGGATTCGAGATCGGCTCGGATGCGTGCCGGATCGTCATCGCAAGGCGGGGATCACGAGATTCAAAGATGTCGTCAGGATTGTACAAATCCGATTCAGTAATCGGCAATCCGTCGATGCATTCGAACTCATCCATCAGGAGCGTTGTCGCATTCAGTGCGGCAGCCGCGCCGTATTTCATATCAGCGCCTTCAGCCGCATAACGATCAGGATTGAGATATCGCGCCGAGAAAATAATCTCGGGGTTGTTGTCCTGACCAGCCGTCAGGAACAAATTCTTGAAATTCGACGATAGGCTGAATTTTTGGGAATCAATCACCTGCTTGGCCGCTTCTGCAGCTTCCGCCCAGCGTTCGTTGTGCATGAGCACCTTAGCCTTTAGCGCAAGAGCCGAACCTTTCACCGCGTGACCCTTGTAAGCCGATTCCGGTAGAAGGCCAATGGCTGTATTGAGATCGGCCAGTATATGCGCCACAACTTGATCCTTTGGCGTTTGCGCAACAAATGCATTTTCCAGCGTCACTGAATTCGGATAATACGGTACACCACCGTAGATCTCCGTCAGTGTAAAGTAAAACAGCGACCGGAGAAACAATGCTTCACCGCGATAGATGTTCTTCTTCTCTTCAGGCAATGTAGCGCGGTCGATATTGTCAAGAAAAATGCTGCACGCCGTCACGCCGCGATACGAATCCGCGTAGATAGTCGACACGATTCCTCCGGTAGTAGGCTCAATCAGACCCTTTGCAATATTGTCGACACGTCCGTAAGTGCCGAACAGATAGAAGTCATCGCTGATAGCATCCCAGTCGATGCGATTGATGTCATACGTATTATTCAGTAGCCGTGCATAGACACCAGCTAACGCCATATCAGCATCCTTTTCATTTTTCCAGAACGTCTGACTCGATAATTCATCGAGCGGATGCCTTTCCAGAAAATCCTCGCAGCCTGTAACAACTGTCACCACGGCGGCGAATGCGAGTATTGAAATATATTTCTTCATACCAGGATTGTGGTTTAGAATTTAATGTTCGCTCCTGCGGTAAATATCCTGAGTTGAGGGAACGTAGCGAATCGTTGACGTCCTACTCCCAGGCGTTCCGGGTCAGCCCCGGGATACTTGGTAAATGTCAGGAGATTATCACCCGACACGTAGACCCGCATACTCTTCATTTTTAGTCGTTCGGTTATCTGGCTGGGCAGGGTGTAGCCAATCACCATGTTTTTCAATCGGAGATACGACGCATCCTGGAGGAAATAGGTCGACCGCGTTCCGGTCACTGGCCCATACCCATCCTGATACATTGCGGGATGTGTGTTCGACCGGTTCTCTTCTGTCCAGGCATTCGCCGCGAACTCTTTTGTCGGAGCAGACCCTTGTGTAAAGGGAACAGTACCCCACCTATCGACGAAGAATTTCATGCCTTCGAGTCCCTGAAAGAACACCGACATATCGAACTTCTTCCACGCGAGGTTGAATCCACCCGCATAAATGAAATCCGGATAAGCGCCATCTACGACAACGCGATCATCACCGTTAATCACACCATCGTTGTTCTGATCTTTAAACTTGAGATCTCCAGGCTTGGGATTGAACGGATGTGTCGGACTATTGTCGATCTCTTCCTGTGTCTGAAATATTCCGATCCATTCCACCATGTAATTTGACATCCATGGCAGCCCTTCCTGGATCGTGTTATTGGTGTCGTAGTAAGGTGCTTTTACCCGAAACACCTTGTTTCGATTGGAAGAATAATTGCCGTGCACCGTATACTGCAACTCGCCAACACGATTTGAATGACTCAGCTCGATCTCAATCCCTTTGTTCTCCATCTTGGCGTAGTTGATAGTAGGCCCCGTCAACCCGACACTCATGGGTACTTCGATCACATAAAGAATGTCGTCAGTGACCTTGTTGTACCAGTCTAACGAACCAGCAATCAGACCATTGCGAATGCTGAAGTCAAGACCGATGTCGGTAGCGGAGGTAGTTTCCCAGCGGAGATTCTTGTCCGTGAGTCTATCCTGAATCACACCCTGATACAGCACATCAAACGGGTAAGTTGTGATAGCAAGGATGTCCTGGTACGGATAGTTTCCGATATTCTGGTTTCCAAGTTTACCCCATGAAGCACGAATCTTCAAGTTATCAAGCCAGCTTGCGTTCTGCAGAAAGTCTTCATTTGACAACCGCCAGGCAGCGGACACCGACGGGAACACACCCCAGCGATTCGTAGCATGTATGCGCGAAGTACCATCGTAGCGGAAGTTCGCTTCAAGGAGATAGCGCTCCTGGAAGTTGTAGTTTAATCGGCCGAACACCGATTGAATTGCCCACTCATAGGCCGTACCGGCATTCGACTGTCCATTCAACGAACCCGCATCAAGTTCCTTCAGATCGTCCGCCGGGAAAGTTGGCCGCATACCCTGGAGGAACCGATTTTTGAAGTACTCCTGGTTGTAACCGAGCAATGCTCCGATGTTGTGATCCGTGCCGATGCGCTTGGTATAGTTCAACGTCGAATAGAATGTTGTTAGCAGGGACTGATTAAAATTGTCGCGAACACCAAGTGTCGTCGAGTTACCATTGTTCTGCCACACACCCGTTGAGAAGAAGTATACGTCTACAGGATGGTCGTGAAGTTTGGAAAAATCATTCGAGTAATTCACGGCGCCCTTAGTGCTCCATACCAGGTCCTTCAGGATTCGCACATCGATATAGCTTTGCGCTGCGACGTTATACTTCTCGAATTCTGTGCCACCACTTGCAAGAAGGGATACCGGATTTCGGTTTGAAGGCACACCTTGTCGGTAGTTGCCGGCAAAGTGGCCGCTGCCATCGGGTACAAATACCGAGGTCGTCGGATTCCGGGAATAGATTGTCAACATGAAGTTGTCGTCGGTATACGTAGGCTCGTTGATGTTCTTGTGGGTGAGTGCCACTCGTCCTCCGATTGAAACGACGTCATTCACACGCGAGTCGATATTCGCGTTGAAATTGTAGCGCTTGTAATCATGTCCCCCGACGATCCCGTCTTGAGTCAGATAGCCGAACGCGAGATTATACGTGGTCCGCTCAGATCCGCCGTTGGCGGACAAGTAGTGACTTTGGGCATGAGCATTATTGATCATGTGGTCGATCCAGTCAAAGTTGGGGTACTTCACGCGATCGGTGGCATTCCTGTAGTCGTCAATCTCCTGCTGAGTGAACAGCGTCGCCTGGCTGGCACGGATCCTCGCCGTGTTCCAGTGCTCCATGAAATCAGCTGAGTTGGTTACAAGGTCGGGAAGTGCCGTTGCCTGGTGCAACTGAAAGTCGACGCGGTAGTCAATATTGAAAGAGCCGGCCGTGCCGCGCTTCGTTGTAATCAGGATGACGCCGTTCGCAGCGCGTGCACCGTAGATTGAAGAAGAAGCTGCATCTTTCAATACAGAGATAGATTCAATGTTATCAGCGTTGAGGTTTGTCATATCACCGACAACCCCATCAATCAGAACCAGTGGCGCGTTGCCCTCGTCGCTGAATGTACCCAGCCCCCGAATTCGCATCACCGCACCGTCGTCGCCCGGTTGGCCCGAGTTCTGAACGACCTGTAATCCTGTCACTTTTCCCTGCAAGAGGTTTTGAACGTTTGCTGCAGGTCTCTTCACCAACTCATCTGCAGAGACGGACGCCACGGCACCGGTGAGGTTAACCTTCTTCTGTTCACCATAGCCGACAATAACAACTTCGTCGAGTGAAGTGACATCCTGTGTAAGACTGACGCTGACGGAAGTGCGGTTACCAACAACAACTTCTTGCGAAACGTATCCAATGAAACTGAAAACAAGGACCGAGTTCGGGCCCTGAACGCTAAGCGAAAAATTTCCAGCTACATCGGTCGTGGTCCCATTGGTAGTACCCTTCTCAAGGACGTTGACTCCGGGCAGGGATTGCCCGTTCTCGTCGGTCACCGTACCGGTAATAGCGACATCGGCATCACTGACAATAGTCGCATCGTACCCCATCAGGTTGTTTGAAAAAGAACTCGCCGGCAACGTCCCTGCCTGTAAAATCAGGCCGAGAATAAATGCCGCCAAGACAGTGGGCGTTGGAGGGTTTTGCCTAAACTGAACAATCCGAATCGGAATGTGTAGATGTTTATTTCTCATAGGCTTCCATGGTTTTTATAACACTTTTTGATCGTTTGGTTCTGTAATTGCAATCGTTGGATAAACAAGTTTATGGCAATTAGGGCATATGTCCTAATTTCATGTAAAAAAAATTTCTTTGCCGAAAGTCATGTCAATCCTTTAGGTCTGAAGTCAGGCCGGGATCCGTGGGCACCTGATAGTAGCCATCCTGCACAACCGCCGGAAAGCGGAAATATTCTTTCAAATGCGGGATATACTCCAGAAACAGGGAAGGATGGCCCACGCGAATGTGGTTGAAGAGAACGAGATGCTGGTGGATTTGGCCCATATCCCCTACGTGCGGCACCATCGGCACGTTGAACTTTCGACTCAGCAGACTGATGGTGATGTATTCAGAAATTCCGCCTACCCGAACAGCGTCCGCCTGATTAAAACTGACGCAACCGGACTGCAAGAAGTTCTTGAATATAATGCGGTTCGGCACGTGCTCCCCGAGAGCAATCTTCATCGGTGCGATCTCATCGGCAAGTACGCGATGCGCTTCAACGTCGTCAGGGTGGGTAGGCTCCTCAATCCAATATGGATTCATTTGCCTAAGTTCGCGACAGACTTCGATCGCATTGCGAAGTCCCCATCGCTGGTTGGCATCGAGCATTATCGTAATACTATCGCCGGCGACTTCCCGTACAAGCATAGCACGCCGGATGTCATGGCGATAGTCAGCCGACCCAACTTTCAACTTGAGCGCGGTAAACCCTTTGTCGACAGCTCGTTTGACCTTCTCCTGCACACGTTCATCGGTATAGTTGAACCATCCTACTGAGGTATCATATCCTTTATACCCCGTTTGCAGTATGGTTTCACGGTCCGCACGGGATGTCGCTTCTCTCAGAAGTATTTTCTTCGCCTCCTCCCGGCAAAGCACCTCCTCTATATAGGAGAAATCCAACGTGTCCAATAGTGCATCTGTCGGCAGATCATTGAGAAGTTTCCACAGCGGAACATCATTCGCTTTGGCCCATAGATCGAAACAAGCATTGGTGATAGCGGCAAGCGCCAGGTGCACAACTCCTTTATGGGGCCCGAGCCATCGATATGCAGGGTCGTCGGCCATCTCATTGAAAATCCTTCCGAAGGCGCCCATCAGTTCGTTAATCTCTTTTCCCTTCAACCGTTGTGCGAGGGTCTCAATAGCTTCGCAAATCAGCCCGTTGCCTTCGCCAAGGGTAAAAGCCAGACCAACACCCT
>JBIQJZ010000110.1:0-13048 GCA_044507115.1 Flammeovirgaceae bacterium
GGTTACCTCTCTCCCTACTTTGTGACCAACACTGAGAAAATGGAGGCCGACCTCGATCAGCCCTACATCCTCATCTATGATAAGAAGATCAGCAGCATGAAGGAATTGCTGCCGATCCTCGAGCAAACTGCCCAGACTGGCAAACCCCTTCTGATCATTGCAGAGGAAGTTGAAGGCGAAGCCCTTGCAACCCTCGTGGTGAACAAGATCCGCGGCGCCCTGCGCGTTGCCGCTGTCAAAGCTCCTGGCTTTGGCGATCGCCGCAAGGCCATGCTCGAAGATATCGCTATCCTCACAGGAGGTAAAGTCATCTCCGAAGAGCAAGGCTTCAAACTGGAAAATGCGACGCTCGATATGCTTGGCCGTGCCGACAAGATCAACGTCGACAAGGATAATACTACGATCGTTAATGGCGCAGGTAGCAAAAATGATATCCAGGGCCGGATTACACAGATCCGTTCACAGATCGAAACCACAACGTCTGATTACGACAAAGAGAAACTTCAGGAACGCCTTGCAAAACTGTCAGGCGGCGTAGCGATCCTGTACGTGGGCGCTGCTACCGAAGTAGAAATGAAAGAGAAGAAAGATCGCGTTGACGACGCACTGCACGCGACTCGCGCTGCTGTCCAGGAAGGTATCGTTCCGGGAGGTGGTGTAGCTTATATCCGTGCCATCGACTCGTTGAAGGATGCTGAGGCGATCGGCGCTTCAAATGAGGATCAGGCTACGGGTGTGAACATCATCCGTCTCGCACTGGAAGCTCCGCTGAAGACCATTTCCGAAAACGCCGGACAGGAAGGTTCTGTTATCGTGAACAAAGTTCGCGACGGCAAGAAGGACTTCGGTTACGATGCAAAAGAGAACACCTTCATCAATTTCTTTGAAGCGGGTATCATCGACCCGACGAAGGTAACTCGCCTCGCCCTCGAGAATGCAGCTTCAATCGCTGGTATGCTGTTGACAACGGAAGCAGTTGTTTCCGATATCGCAGAAGAGAAAGAAGTCCCTGCAATGCCTCACGGCGGCGGTATGGGCGGAATGATGTAATTCGTTCAGATAGTAAATGAAAAAAGCTTCGCTCAAAAGGCGAAGCTTTTTTTGTGCTGTGTCGCATGCGATCACCGTGCGCGAGACATTACGCGATCAATAGATCAGCAGTTTCCCGCTACCTTGCAGATCGCCGGAAGAGACGTGGACTATGTATACACCCGGCGCCGGTGAAGGGCCAAGCACTTCCGTCAGGCGGAATGGGCGCCCCAAATCGACAATTCCGTCGAAGTAGATCCGACCAGTAGCTGATGCGACGAGAACCCTGCCGCGCGCGTCGGTCGCGTACTTCACTTGCAATAGTACTTGTTCCCCGGCATGGGAAGGATTTGGAGAGAGGACGACCTCCATATTTCTCCTGACGAGATTCTCCACTCTCACAACACGCGAATGCGTGAAGGTACCATCGTAATCGGTTTGCTTCAGTCTGTAGTATGAAACGCCGTAAAAAGGAAGCTCGTCAAAGGCGGCATAATGAATTGTCGCGCGACTGTTTCCAACTCCTGGTATGCCCAGTATTGAATCGTATGAAAGTCCTGTGACACTTCGCTCGATTGTGAAGTAGGCGTTGTCCTTCTCCGTCAAGGTGGCCCACCTCAGACGGACACCCGCGTCTTCGGGAGTTGCGTCGAAGAAAGCCAACGTAATGGGTAGTGGTACACTCTGGTATCCAAGTGCAAAGAACGTCTGGCTGGCGATTGATGTGACATCCGAAGTTGCATACCCTGCAGGCGCCGCCGGAGAAAACACTCCGGATCCGCCTTCGTCAGTCCAGGGGCCCGCCGCAGATTCTGCTCTTACTACACGGGCATTGCCCGCAATTGTAATATTCTCGTCCGGTGGTCCATTCGTATTAAAGCTAAGTTCCACGACTGGGTCGTTCATAGCACCTGAGAGCATATCGACGGCAAAGTACCTCGCCTCCGAAAGGCCCTGTATCGTCGAGGGATAAACACCGGAAGGAGGTGTGTTGATCATTTCCACCCGTACGACCGCGTCGGAGGAAATTGCCTGCTGATAGATTGTAACAGGACGATAGGTGGTGCCTTTCCCAACCGGGTACACCCGCGCGGTTCCCGCAGTCGCGGGATAACTGATCGCCAGGCGGCCGTCAATGAACGTGGTATTCGTCTGTCCCGTTACCGGCTGACTTGCCGTATTAGACAGCGAAAGTGTATTACTTCCGGTGATTATTCGTCCGTTGAGTAAGGTAAGAATGTTGCTTACTGTCATTGCACTATTCAAAGACAGCGAGCCGCCATTAGAGCGAGTTACATTGTAAAACGTCGTGGTCCCCGTCAGTGACTGACCGCCGGTGCTGGAGAATGAAACAGTGCCCGTTCCGCCGTTGAATGTCCCGGAGTTTGTCCAGTTCCCGACCAAATTGATTGAGCCAGTGCTTGCATTAAACGTCGCCCCTCCGGTATTTAAGAACGCACCCTGAATGGTCAACGTGTTGGCACTAGCAGTATATGTTGCAGCCGCGCCTGTATTGGCCAAATCACCTGCAACGCTAATCGAACCCATGCCAGTAGCGACGCTACCGCTGTTTGACAATGTCCCTCCTATTGCAACTGCACCCGACCCGGTTGTGAGCTCGCCCGAGGTAGCGAGATTGCCTGATACAGTAAACGTGCCGCTTCCGAGCTCGAGGATCGCGCTGTTCGTCACCGTTCCATCGACAGTTAGCGGATCGCTACCACCGGCATATATTGCGCCCCCGCTATTCACGAGACTACCCCCTATCTGAATGCCTGTTGCGCTACCAGCGGGTCCGTTGAACACAGCCACCGAACCACTGTTGATCAGGTGTCTCGCAATAGTAACAGAACCGCTTCCCGCGTTGAAAACGCCATTGTTAGTGAAGTCGTGCCCGGCACTCATGAGTGCAATGCTTCGATTGGAGGCCGCGTTATCGACAGTACCGGATAGAATCGTCAGGGCGCCATTGATCGTCAAGTCGACGTTCGGCATGACCTTCGTCCCCGCTCCGCTAAACACGAGATTGTTATAAACCTGCTGCGTTGGCAATGTGACCGCACCGTTGTACTCAACGGTTCCACCATTTGCCGCGACAAAGTTCGAGAAATCACCGGAGGGAAATGTGGACGACTGCAACTGGATCGTGCGATCGCTAATACCCGTGGCAGAGACTGTGCCGAAATCATGACCCGTTGTTGTCCCAAGCTCCAATCTCCCGCGCACATCAAGCGTTGCAGGCCGTTTGGTGTTTGAGTTAATACGAACCGTGTGTCCTTCGCTGATCACCACAAAGGAGCCGGCGGGCGGACCTAGCCCACTGCCGGGTGGATCATTGTCCCATACTGAAAGATCCGACTCCCAGTCACCTGATGCCACACTGATGTACATGGTTGGATTCACAAATGCTGTGGGCTCTCCCGCAGTGTAATCGCCCCCAATCCCGGTATTTGTAAACGTAATGATCCGAGTAGCAGGATCAGGATTGCCGGGTGTACTTCCAATATCCCATGCACCTGAGGTGAAGTGTGCATCGCGGTAATCGGCAGCTATCCCCTCCTCGTCAGCAGCGACATACTGGTATGTGTGGGTCAAGGCTGAGATCGCAGTACCGCTATTCGTTACATTCCAGTAGTAACGGACAAAGGACGTACCGGATCCTGTTGCGCTTGGGTGCTTGCTGTTTACGGGTTTCACCGTGACACTGCCTCCGGTTCCACCCGTACTGATTGCGAACGTTGCGGGTGTGTATTTGCCAGCCACTCCAATCGGATAGACGAAACTCCCGGCGGAGTTGGGCGCGAATGCTTTTCTCAGCCCACCGTTAGACAATTGCCCGGATGTGATGATATACCGCGTCGAACTTGCTCCTGCCACCGATAGAAATCCGGTATTCGACAGATAAAGCGTATACTGATTGATGAGCAAGGACCCGGCGGTGAGTGTAAGCATCCCCGTGATTTCCTGGTTTGCCGCAAAAACTGCCCCGGATGAATTGTTTAGCGTCAGATTTCCAAATTTTCCGGTGCCGTTTCCACTGACAATCTGCGAGGACGATCCTGCAAGGGTTATGCTGCCTGATCCCGCACTATTATGTGTCGACGAGTTCTGTACAGTCCCCATTGCCGTGATCGTATTTCCGCCGTCATTAAGGACCCCGCGAGTCAGTGCCAGTGTACCATTCGTTCGCAGAGCCGTGTTCGCAGCCAGGTTGACGACACCGCCTGAAAGAGAATTGTCAATCACGAGATTCGAAAAGACAGTCAGGTTCCCCGAAGCGCCAGTGATAGTTTGATTTGCGAGGGTTCCGTTGAATGTCGTGGTCTGTGAAGTTGTCCCTGGCCTGTAGCCACCTGTAGTAATGCTAGTAGAAGACGAGGTGTTTGAGTTCGTGAGGTCGCGGCCAATGGCGACGTTAAGTCCATTTGCATTGAAGTAGTTATCCTCGGCAATAGTAAGTGATCCACGCAGGGTCAGGGGGTTCGCTTCCAGACGAATGCCGTTCCCGGTGCCGGCTACCGACATGTTAAATAATGGGATAGAGCTGTTGACGTCGATAATGTTTGAGGTTGATGTTGAGCCTCCCTCAATTGTCCCTCCTGTAACGGTGGATGCGGTCGGGTGCAGATACAGATCGGCTATCGCGGAACCGCTCGTTGCCCTTCCTATCCGCAACACTCCGTCTGTCATGCTAAACGAGCTCCCTGAATTAAGTATCTCGAAGACACCTCGGGTTGCCGATGATGCCGCCACCCTCCCTACGGTAACAACGCTATTGCCCGACTGCGTGTAGGTCAGCGCTCCCTGTGTGCTGGCTGTCGAGCGTCGGATCTGTGAATTGACGTTCAGGGCGCCACCTGCTACCGAAATCATCGGACTACCGATCGCAGCATACTCAACTGAGTTGTCGTTCGACGCAGTACCAATATTGATCGCACCTGACAGGACTTCAAGTGTACCCGACAAACGCATGTTTATCCCGTTCCCTCCGGCCAACGACATCGTACCCCCGTTTGCTGAGAGGCGTGCTTCCGCGGGGATGTTAAAGCTCGAACCATTCGCGATGGTGATCGTCTGATTGCTAGACAGGCGGAATGTTCCCGTCATAAGTACGAGCGGCGCACCCCCACCCGACAAACTAAACGCAGAGGCATTCACGTTCAGCACTGACGCAGGGCCGGTTCCTTTCGCAACAGTAATTACATTGAAATCTGTTACACTACCTGAACCCGTGATAGATCTGCTGGCAGTCCCAGTAAAGGTTGTATTGCAGATGCGGCTTCCTGTGACAGAGAAGTCAAGGGTTCCGTTGTTAATGATATCTCCCGCGATCGTTAATTCATTCGCAACCGCTGCTCCCGCCGTAGCCACCTGCCAGATTCCCGCTGCACCGATATTCACGTTACCCGAAATGGCTACCTTTTGAGGATGGTCATTCCTGAATTGCAGTACGCCATCAGTTACGTTGAGTGATCCATCGATCTGAAGCGTACGCGGACTCACTGAATTCAATTCAACAACAGCGGTTCCTCCCTGACCCTGAACGGTCACGTTGCCAAACACCGTCAGGTTACGATCCGGCAAGCGTATGTGGCTACCCGGCTCAGGTGTCAAGATCAGATGACGATAAGTGTTTAATGGAAGATTGGTTGGAGCCGCCGATGTCAATGGTATCGCAAAACTATTAACCGCACTTGTATAATATTCTACCGAGCCGCCCGACTGTCGAATGAAGAGTCCGAAATCTCCAGCCGGAAACTCGGCCACCGTAGTCGCAGACGATAGCCTGAGCAAACCTCCGGCCGTTCCTGTTGTCTGCACCATTCCAAAATCATGGCCCGTTGTTGTTCCGATATCCAGTGTACTACCGAATGCAAGGGAAAGTGATCCGGAGGATTGCGCGTTGGAGGTAATCGTGATCACATGATTGTTTGCAGCTCCATCACCAATAAATACCCGATCGCTCGGGCCCGGTACCGTTCCTGCAGGTGATCCTCCATGACCAGTGTTTGACCAAGGACTCGTGGCGGGGTTTGTGTCACTCCAAATACCGTTGCGCGTACTGTAAAAATTTTGCACTACACCAAACGCTGCAGGAATCCCTGCAGTAAAATCACCTTCCAGGTAGTCCACAGCACTGAAGTAGACTATTCGGTTGCCCTCGTCAACTTGCGTAACGTCGTTGATCGTCGTCCATCCCGTTCCGCCATAGCGCGCGGGAACATATTGCGCATCATCCCCTGCGGGGACGACGTGTTCTGGCAAATAGGTAAACCGATGAGTGGCCGATCCTGGCGTGACACCGGAGAAGCCTTCACTGACAATCCGCCAATACCACAAGAGGTTCCGGGTGTCGGACGCGACCACAAAGGGATGCCGGCTTGCGATGGGTTTGATAGACAACGACCCATACACCCCCGGAGCTGATGTCAGCTGAACAGTTGCTGGCGCATAGGTCGACCCCGCGCCGATATGAAACGTGAACGGTAGCAGGTTGCCAAATGACTTCTTGATTCCGCGATCTGATTGTAAGCCCTGCGTGCGGATCATCTTCGAGTTGCTAAATCCCGCACCCGTGGTCGTCAACGCCGTCGCCGACGTAGAACTCAGCCAGAGTTGGTATTGCCCGATATCAAAGATACTATTTCCGGCTCCTGCCAGCGTTAGTGTACCACTGACTGCGATATCAGACAAGAGCGTCACTCCCGGTACATTGTTGTTGTTGAGGACAACGTTTCCAAACACGCCGCTGCCATTTCCATCGATCGTCTGTGAGGCGGAACCGTTGAGCGTGATGCGTCCATTCCCGGTGTGCACGGCGTTACTGACGATGTTCGTCCGCGCTTCGATCGTCTTACCACCGTCATTCAAGATGCCACGATCAATGTTCAACGTGCCTCTGACGACCAGTGACGCGGCGCTACCCGTCAGGGTTAACGTTCCGGAACTCTTCGCGACCGACATGTTGTTAAGTCCGCTGGAGATTGTTCCGCTGACGTTGAAAGCCTGATCGTTTCCACCATCAAAAACAGTCGTGTTGTTTCCCGGCGTGTACGTAGCACCGCCTTCTACGATAAAATTGCCACGGACAGTCACGTCGTGATCATTCGCAGAAAAGGCGGCTGCATTTGCTCCTTCGATCGTGAAATCATTCTGGACCACCAGTGGCTTCGCCGTGTTCGTAGTATTTGCCACGGAACCAATATTTGCCAGCGTAATGGCCGTCGGCGTAGCACCGGCAACTCTGCTGATCGTCAAATTCCAAAGTGCAGCAGTCGACAAAAGCGGAAAGGATGCCGACGTACCTGAGAGAATCACATTGATCGTCCCACCGGTCACGTTGTAGCTCGCCTCATTCGATCCGATGTGCAGCGATCCCGCAGCCGTCTGTGAGTTGCGAATATTGATGATCCCCCCAGACATGATAAATACCTGCTCAGGATATGGCAGGGAAAAACGTGCATAGTTGCCATCAGAATTTGTCGTTCCAATCGCGTTGAAGATCCCCCCAGACATGATGAAAGTGCCCCGGTGAGTGGAGGCAGTACTCGAAGGTCTGAATTTCTCAGTGGTGAAGGTCCCTCCTTCAATTAGATACTGACCTTCTTCGCGAATAACACACCCCTGTCCTCCCATTGAAGTAAAAGTGCCCGCAGTGATTCGAAATTTGCCATACGCAACAAAGGCCGAGCCACCGGTGTTTACGGTAGCACCGTCAACCCACAACATCGGGCTTTGGCCCGGGGCGCCCAGATCATAATTCGCCGTTCCCGTACCATAAAGTCGCGGCACATCAACATTCAGACCCAATCGCAAAGTACCGTTTGTTACAGTGATTAGCTGTCCGCTGAAATAGAACTTCAGGTGCGCGACATTCGTCGACGTAACAGACAGGATGTTTGTCGACCCTGTGCCCTTGTTAATAGTCAGGGTATATAGGTTCGTCGGTCCCTGGCAAACAAGCATCCGGTCTGTAGCACTGGTAAAACTTAGCCTGACCGCACCCGTGGTGGATGTCGTGTACTGCGCTCCATTGCTGAATTGCACCGTCCCGTTGTTGGTCATGCTGCCGTCCACGTTAAGTGTATGAACGGAGTTGAAGAGCCCGGCCCCAAAGGTAGTTCCCGTCCCGACAGTGACATTGCCGTCGACATTGAGCGTCAGGACATTCCCCCCCTGCGTACCCAATCTCGCGAAGAGATGCCCGGCCCCTGTGGCGGAGGTCATCAAATTTCCGAGCACGGTAAACGATGCTGCTGACGTATTCAGGAAGGAAATCGTGTGATCGGTCGCGGTATTGTTTGACAGCGTAAGGTTTGGATAATTGATTCCCGTCGGGATTGATCCGGTAAAGTCGTAGTAGTGAACAGTCGCACCTGCCGCATATGAATTGACGAAAGCATTTGAAGTCACTACTGGGAAATATCCAGACTTGATCCTCATTGTTCCTGATCCCGACAGGCTACTTATTGTTGGAAACGTGTGAGTACCGAGATCCAGGACTCCCCCGTTATTTACGACAATCTGCAAACCTGTCGTCGACACATCAGCGGTAAGAAATACTGTGAATCCATTCAAGATAAAGGCGACGTCATTATTTCCAGGGACGGCACTCCCAACAGAGGTGGCCCCTGTGGGATCTGTTGTCCACGTCGCCGGATCATTCCAGGCACCACTGGTGCCAGCGTTCGTGTAGGTGTAGAGATTAATCGCGCTCGCCAGAGAAGTACTCAGCGAAAGGAAGATTAGTACGTGTGCTGCACGAAATAACGCTGTTTCGAAAAGAAGTAAAGATCTGACCATTTCCCTGCCTGCGTAGTATTGGGCGCCTACGCCGCACACATCGGATTTCACAGAATCCTATTAAACAGAAATTTAGTAATCCTAACGGAGATAACGTAGTTAAGTCGATAGAATATTTTGCGTTCCTCTTATACGAACGCCGGATGCGAGATAGAACCCTATTTCGCAATCACATTCGTGGGAGTGCCCGCGATAAACTGGCGCAGGTTCTCTGTTGCCATTTCCATCAATCGCGAACGCGCCTCACTCGTTGCCCATGCGATATGAGGGGTTATGATACAATTTGGCGCATTTAGAAGCGGGTTGTTTTCCGGTGGCGGTTCAACGGAAAGGACATCGACCGCGGCGCCAGCAATCGTGCCTGAACTCAGCGCATCGGCGAGGTCTTTCTCTACTATGATTGGCCCACGTGATGTATTCACGAGGAATGCACTGCGCTTCATGGTTTTCAGTGATTTCGCGTTGATCAAACCTTCCGTTTCCGGTGTCAATGGACAGTGAATACTCACCACGTCTGACCGTTGCAACACTTCCTCCACCGTGGCCCAGCTAAAATTCTTTCGTTCGGATCGATCCCGTCTGGTTCTGGCTGTGCCTAGGATGTTCATTCCGAAGGCGGTAGCGATATCGCCAACTTGCTGTCCAATCGCGCCAAACCCGATGATCCCCATCGTCTTCCCCGCCAGTTCCACCTGTGGAGAATCCCAGAAACAAAAATCGCGGGAACGACTCCACTTTCCGGCGTAAAC
Source organism: Flammeovirgaceae bacterium (assembly GCA_044507115.1). Lineage (GTDB taxonomy): Bacteria > Bacteroidota > Bacteroidia > Cytophagales > Cyclobacteriaceae > Chryseosolibacter. Next base: position 9,582 of record JBIQJZ010000110.1, read on the forward strand.
AGAATCGCTGTGCTGCTGAACGCGATGACATAATTCAAGTAAGAGGGCAAATGTCATTTGCGCGACCGACATGGTGCCGTACGCAGGAATGTTGCTGACCACGATACCCCGCCCCATAGCGGCAACAATATCCACCACGTTGTATCCGGTGGCCAGTACGCCAATGTATTTAAGGTTTGGCAATTGTTCGATGACCTCTGCCCGCACGGGCGTCTTGTTTGTAAAGATCACCTCTGCATCACGCGACCGATCCAGAACCATATCCGCCGGGGTCCGATCATGAACAGTCAACTCACCAAACTGCGCGATCCCATCCCAGCTCAGATCACCGGGGTTCAATGTAAATCCATCAAGTACTACAATTTTCATTTGCTCGGCGGTATTCTTTTCTCCAACTGACTGGGCACAGGTTCAATCGTTGCGCGATGTCGCTCTACCAACTCCTGGATCTCTGCTACGATAGCGGGGTGTTTCTCGGCAATATCCCATTGCTCCGACGGGTCATGTGCGACATTGTACAGTCGCAGCGTGTCAAGCTTTACCATCCTGTGCGGATAGCCTGCGGGGTTGTTCGAGAAGAAGTGCAGCTTGTAGTCTCCTTTTCGCACTGCAAAGATACGCGTGTTGTGATAATACAACATCTCCTTGCGCGGCGATGGTCCGGTTCCCGTCAATACCGGGGTCAGATCGTAGCCGTCGTACGTCCTGTCTGCCGGCATCCAAGTGCCGGCCATGGCTGCGATCGTGGGTAACAAATCAAGCGAACAACCGACCTCAGAAACGGTCCCTGGCCGTACCGTCCCCGGTCCCCAAAATATTCCTGGTACACGTTGTCCCCCTTCGTAACTGGTACCTTTTGCACCGAACAACAACCCTGCGCTTCCACCCTGCTCGTTGTATGTTACCCAGGGGCCGTTGTCAGACGTAAAAACAACCACCGTATTTTTGTCAAGTTTTTCCCTCTTTAATGCCTCGAGTATCTGACCGACACTCCAGTCGATTTCTTCGATCACATCACCGTACAATCCTCGGGCACTGTGCCCGCTAAAATCGTCGGAAACAAACAGGGGGACATGTGGCAGGTTGTGCGCAACATACAGGAAGAATGGCTCGCGCTTGTGCTCGGAAATAAACTTTATTGCTTCTTCGGTATACCGTCTGGTAATGCTATGCTGATTTGCCGGGCGTTCAACGATCTCTTCATTCCGCATCAACGGTACATTGAAGTTCTCGACCGTCGGGTTCATCACAATCATTCGACCTGGCCCCTCGCCGATGCGATCCATATCGTTGCTATACGGAATTCCAAAGTACGAATCGAACCCGTTGCTGGTCGGAAGATATTGCGGCAAGTGCCCGAGGTGCCATTTACCAATAGCCCCTGTGCGATAGCCAGCTTCTTTCAGAAGTTCCGCAATCGTGACCTCGCTTTGTGGGATGCCACCGTCAGAATCCGGAAAGAGCACCCAGCGCTTCTCACTGGTCATGCCACTGCGAATTGGAAGTCGCCCGGTCAGCAAACCCGCCCGCGAAGGCGTACAGACATTGGCCGCGCTGTAGAAGGAAGTCCATCGCTGGCCCTCGCGCGCCATCTGGTCGATATTGGGCGTCGAAATGGTTGGATGACCATAACATCCGAGATCGCCATATCCCTGGTCATCCGTTAGAATAATAATAAAGTTTGGCGCACGCTTCGCGCGGTCGTCCCCGACATCTCCGGATCCAGGATTGGTGAACGAAGAGGCTGCACCCGGCTGCGGCATGAGGAGGTATGCGAGGAACAGAAATATGGACCGAATAAGAGCGCGTGGAATCATATAATATGTTGGCTTGTCGTGCAGATATTGTCTACTCAAAGTTACAACTCAAGCAGACGATTCCCGAGGATCCTGGCGCCGCCCGTGGAAAAGTTGACCTTCGACTAGAAATCGAGATTCTCCGTAATTCGTCTTCCCTGCGAAAGAAACGCGTCGAGGTAAAGCTTGATCCGTTTCGCAGCAATCTCCCGATCAATGTTGTTGAGGTTAATGTTCAGCAGGTCGATGAACCATGGCAGCTTTGTTTCGCTGAGAACGTACACCTGCACGATCTCGCGTGAGATCGGAAGAGTGGTCTTCTTCGAATCATCGTGAACGTCTTTGTTTTCAGCGCGTAGAAGTTTTGCGTATTCTTCCTCCAGCAAGCGCTCAAAAAGTTCTCGCGTAAACACATCTCCCTGCCTGATACCCGTCTGGGCATCGTCGTCGGTGATGCGCGCCCCTTTGTGCACCCATTCCCAGAGAATACTCAGACGGATCTCTCCTGTCGCCATATCTTCCATCAGGTAAAGAATATCATCGTTCCCGAAGAAGTCCGCGGCCTTCAGCGCAGCGGCTTGCATCCCCTGACCAAAGGCGTTTCCGTATTGAAGGGCGACGCTCAGCAGATTGCGCGCGCCACGAATTGTCGTGGGCGCGGGTTCGAGAAGCACCAGATCGTCGGCAGCTTTCTGGTCATACGACAAACGGGGAAACTCTCTACCGAGCTGGTTGGCCTCTCCCTTCTTTTCCCAGACAGGGCGGACGATGTGCACCATCTTCCAGTGGGCTACCCACTTGCCGCTTGCGCCAGCCTCCTGTTCGCGTTCGGCCCCGGTCACTGCCTTCTTCATACTAGCAGCTACACCTTCTGGCGATCCCACAGGTATGTTCGGTTCCATACCGCCTTGCCACAATGCACAATTCCCATTGATGTCCGGTGTATTCACCGCACAGCGAACGCGGTTCTCATAGTGGCGCATGTATCCATATGTCATGACCACAGCCTCTATGTCCGGGTTTATAAAACGCCGGTCCCACGCCATTGCATCGGCGACACTGTTAATGTAGTCCCATCGGCCGGTGTTGTATCCCACGAAATGCCGTCCGAGGGCAGCGCGAATCTCCATCAACTGATAGGTTGCTTCGAGTTGTTCCACCAACAGATAGACCTTCACCGTTCCAACCGCGAGTCCGAGGTGTTCCTCCAATGCTGAGATCAGTTGATTCCAGACAGCAGCCTCTTCGGCGGTCTGAATCTTGGGAAGATAAAGAACAATCGACGATCCCTGCTCCTGCAGCGCCTGGTAGTTATTAACGACGTAGAGCGCGAGGTCCACAATCGAAGCCGCCATTGCAATGCCTTGTTCATCGCGGATGTGGCGATCATCCAGGTGCAACCCGCGCGCACGGAAAATGCGCGTAGTAAAATTCAACTGCGTACGCCAATCGTCTACAATCGCACGTCCGAGAAACTCCGCTGACCATTTGTTCATTTCTGCGGCAACCTTTTCGGCGACTTTCAGAAATACAGGGTCGCGGTGTATTGCGAGCTTGAGATTGCGTTGATTGTCGAGCGACATCGCCGTGATCTGACCGAGCGCGTCTTCGCCGTCAAACATCCAGCCGTCGGCACCGGAAAGCAGGGCATACGCAACGTTTCGGATACTG
>JBIQJZ010000111.1:0-13006 GCA_044507115.1 Flammeovirgaceae bacterium
GCCCGTTTGCAATTCACCTGCCTTTTGTGGCAGGGGTCGTGTTCAATGGCGGCGCCAGCTCATAGTGAAAAACATCTTCGATCCAACGCCCTTCTTTATCCTGTCTCTCCAGGATTACCTGCATTTTTTTCTGATCCGTCCGGTGAAATGTCAAGGCGGTTTTCTTGTCAGGACGTTCGAACCGCGCTCGGTCAGGCTCCAGAAACATCAGCGGATACTCGTAAGGTTTGTCTTTTTCCTCCCACCCGATGTTGCCGGGGCTGAAGTGACGAAGCCACATGACGGGGCCTTTGTCGGTTTGTTCGATAACGATAAACTCATAAAAGATCACCTTGCCGTCCTTGACGCATCGGTATGAGCACATCATCGAGTTGCCCCATGGCTCGCTCCAGTTCTCCTCCATCTCACCCCAGGCGCTGTGCGTAGTCCATCGGCCGGTCATGAAGGCAAGGTCCTGGATGTTTCTAGCCGGTGGAGTCTGGGCTGCGGACGTCCAGGCGAGCGCGGCGAAAGCGATGGAGCAAATCAATATTTTCATGCAATGGCGTTTTCCTACAGTGTCGTTTCAACGAGGGTTTGAAGTTTCGGCATGATCTCAAGGTCCCATTGCTGCGCGGCATACTCAGCTCTGGATTCATCCCCCTCGAAGTTACTGATTGTAGTCAACAATTTTGTTCTTCCGACCTGTGGCACAATCTCATGGGTGATGTGAATATCGCCCGATCTTGAGAGATCCCCGGCTGCCAGGCGATCGAACCCGGAGTATTTGATGCGTTTGCCGGGAACAATCTCAAGAATTTTCCCTTCCACATCAATCTCGTGCCCGTCGTAGTTGCCTGTCCATCGCAGGGCACTGCCCTCCTTCCAGTCGCTATGTACCTCGGAATTAAAGTAGTATTGTTTGGTCATGCGAGGATGTGTCAAGGCTTCCCAAACCTGCTCCGGTGTTGCCTGCAGGATAATGCTTCTCGTGATAATTACATCGTTTACCATTGTTTCGGGATTTTTGTGAACCTGTTGCCCGATCGGCGTATCCGGAGTGGATCGCGCGTCTGGCCATCAAGTGGCGGCAAAAATCATACCCCCGGTCCCTTCATAGCGGCAACGAACTCGGATCAGCGATAACAGATATCCCGGTAGGGGCAGAACTTGCACACGTTTGTTGTAGGTGTCTGGTCAAAGGGCTGCTCGGGGTCAAACAATTCCTCGAGCAACTCCTTTAGTCGAGCTTCAAATTCGGGAAACATAGTTGACACATCCCGTACGCGGTGCTTCCCGATCAGGAGGCCAAACTCGAAATCATCATCAAAGGCGTTCATCCGGTTGATGAGACCGGGAACGATGCGCAGCGGAGCAGCCGCATCCGCCGGCACGACCATTGTGTTCCCATACATGAACGCATAGAGCAACGTTTGAAACGCAGCTTTGTTCCTCCCGCCATCCCTGGAGAACAAAGACTCCAGGCTATCAAAACTTAATTCGTCCTTGCCGGTCTTGTAGTCGATAATCCGAAGCAAATCGTCTTTAAGGTCAACCCGGTCAATTTTTCCGCCTAGCGTAACGGTGTAGGGTGATCGCGTGATCCTGACGCCGTACGTCAGATCTGCTTGCTCCAATGCCTGAATACTGAATGGGGCATATGCTTCATCCAACCGTATGATCCGTTCAGCAAAGCGCTTTACAATCTCCCGGACAATCAGTCTCTGCCCGGCGTATGCTACGGGCTTATTCGGATCCAGTCTGTACGTTGCCCGGAATACATCGTCGATCAGGCCATCGACAATCTTACTGGCGTTTGCAAAGTCACCCTTCGCGACGGTGTTGTCTCCCTTTTTGTGCGCGAGTTGCTTGTAAAATTTTTCCATTACATCGTGCAGGAAGTTTCCAAGCACACGAGCATCCAGTTCCTCCTCAACGGCGTCAGCCTCTCGTATCTTCGCTACATGCCGGAAATAGAACTGTAGACGACATTCAATATACGTGTTTAACGCCGACGGTGAAATGCCTTTGAATCGTGAACCGCCGTCCATCAGGCTAACGAGATCCGCCATGACCTGCTCGCTCTTGTGCACGGTGATAGGTGTAACCTCACGCGGACGAATCGGGTTGTGGATGATATGTCGACGGATCGTCAGGCCCGATTCAAAGAGGAGCTGCTGTAGGTACCGGCTCATCTCCCCCTGGCCTAACACGTCGGTCTCCGAGTTGTAGAAGAGAAAGATATTCTCCGCGCGTTGCAAGACTCTGTAAAAAAGGTAGGAATAGATCGCATCCTGATGTGCAACGGTTGGCAATCCATAAGCGCGGCGAATGTTGTGCGGGATATAGGATCCTTTTCCGCCTGTCGCCGGGAATGCACCTTCATTGAGCGAAAGAATAAAAACGTTCTTGAAATCAAGATTTCGCGTCTCAAGCACACCCATCACCTGGAGACCGCTCAACGGTTCACCGCTGAACGGAATCCGCTGCGTTCGTACCAGCTGTCGGAAGAGGCGAAGAAAAGCTTTCAAATTTTTGACCTCGTTCTCCGCGGGACCGACGAGCCCTTCGCGTAAGACCGACTCCAGCAGATTGAAAAACTTGACGAATTGAAATGCGTATTCCCGATCAACATCCCCGACAGAATTCAAAGATCCTACTTCATTGATCGCCTCCGTCAGGTATCGTATGAGATCAATCCCTGGCGATCCAGTTTCCTCGCTCACCTTTCGGAATACAAGACGGTGGAGTGGCACGCCCGCGCCGAGAAATGTGTCAGGAATATGCACCCAGTTGTTCTTCAGGATTTCCTTTCGCTTCGTGTGAGCCACAGCAGCGTCTGCTGCTACAGTGTAGGGGTGCCCCAGCAACGCCAAAACCTGTCGGTGATGAAAATCAGACTCAGTCCGATGTATCTGGAGGTCGATCAGATGCTCGACAAAATTTGCAACGGGCGTATTTGCCAGTGGAAACCCCATCGTGACGTTAAGTTTGTCTACGAATCCCGATACACCGTGCAGAACCGGTATCAAAAGCTTTTCATCCGCCAGCACGATCAACGTTTCCTCGGGGTCAAGACCTTTTGCAAATTCATCGCGCAGAACCTGGGCCATAGCCTTGGCCTGACCCACCGGTTGCGAAGCACCATAGAGATGAACTTCGGTGGCCGCTGAAATCTTCTCCTGAAAATGAGCCGGTAAGTTAGAATCAAACGTCTTTCCAAGGACCGCCTTTTCCTGGTACTCGCGGAAGAACGACCCCGCCTCCTGCGTCTTGTTGTTGACGTACCAGGCATCCACATCCCAGTACACCCTGGCCGCGAAACGCTCTACAAATATTGTTATCATTCGCTCTTCTGCGGTAGTGAGTGCGTTAAACCCGGCAAAGACCACAGTTCCTGCACTGGCCGTCGTCGCACCGTCAATCAGCGACTCCACTACTGCGCGGTGAAGCATTCCTTCGTAAGCCAGACCCGCCCCGCGTAAATCACTTTTGAACTCTTCGTACAAGCGGTACATCCGGCGCCACATGCGAAGGAAACGTCGTTTATTCACAGACTGGTTTACGTCGAAGTTCGCCCAGAAGCTCCGCAGAAAATCGATTTGCTCTTCGGAGAGAAAGTCAAAGCTCGTATCCAGTTCCTTTTGGTGGCTGAGATCGCGAAAGAGCAGATCGGCTTGCATCATGTATTTGTCGATCTCGTCGAAATCGCGAAGAAGCATCTCACCCCAGAAGTAGAAATTTTCAAAACGGCCGATCTCTTCGTCTTCGCCATCCTCCGGCGTCGCTTCCATCACGCGACGATATGCAGAAAATAGCCGCGCAATCAACACCAGCTTTTCGGGAACTTGCCACGGCGAAAACTGCGCGAAAAAATCTTCGATCGTAACGAGGTTTGGTGCAAAGGCAGGCTTCGTCAGCAACTTGCTTAGATGCCTGCGAAAATACAATGCGGCCCTTCGGTTTGGAAACACGACAGTCACTTCCTCCAACTTCGCATGGTCTCGGTATATCTTTTCAGCAACTTCCTGGAGGAATGTTTTCATTTTCATCTTGCTCAGAAACCCAATTCAAGTTGATCACTATTCTTCTTCCGCTTTTGAACGAGTCTCGACCCGACACCCGTAGTAACTTCTTCGATAGCATTCTCACCGATATAAAGGAGGTATCCTTCTACGTCCCTGAAATTCATGCGCCGGAGAATATCCATATAATCCAGAACCTGTCGCTCGTAAACCTTCTTCCGACCGCCGGTCTTAAAATCGATGACAACCGCCTTCTTCCCCTTAGTGAGCAACCTATCGATCCTGCTCTCCGTGCCCTCCGGAAGCAAAATGGGTACCTCTGTCAGTACATCCCATTCCCTGCTAAACCATCCGGACACCTTGGGATTGCCCAAGACGTCCGAGAGCTGCGCCGTCAGTTCATCGACTTCACCGGTGGTGATCAGCCCCTCGTTGGCAACCTGCATCAGGATCTCGTTCATCTGATCGCTGTACCGCATCCGCGACAATACCGCATGCACGTGGATGCCGTAATCCGCCTTCTCACGGAACCAATCCGATGCTGATCTCCGGATGACCAGCTTATCCCTCCACGGCGACGCGAGGTATTCCGCGAGCTGTACCGACGTCGTGTCTTTGCGATGAGTGGCTGGTGAAATATTCCATTCTCCTGATTTCCAGATCTGCGCTACGGTATCCAGGGACAGGCGAAGCTCTTCATTTTTCTCAATGCTTCGATAAAGCAGTCCCGCGATCGTTCCTCTCGATCCGCGACTATCCGGTGACGGCGCAGTGACAATCAATCCGCACTCAGCGCGTGTTACCGCGACGTACAGCAGGTTGAGATTATCCAAGAATATTTTTGCGCGCTCCTCAGCATAGGACTCAGCAAAGAAGGTGTTGTCCAATGCACTCCCATAGCGAACCGGTAGATACCCTGCATTCTGAAAAAGGGGCTCGTCCGACCGGACCCACAGATTTGGCGTTTGCCAGCTTTCGTGATCCAATGTCCACGAACAAAACGGCATGATTACATACTTGAACTGAAGGCCCTTCGACTTGTGTATAGTGATTATCTGGACAGCATCGACATCACCTGACAGCTGAATGCTTTTTTTCTCCTTATTCCCCTCCCACCATTCCAGAAATGCACCCAGATCGTTCTTCTCCCGGTTGCTGAATTCCAGGACGAGATCCTGAAAGGTCTGGATGTACACAAGTTCTCCCGAAAGCGATCCCAACTCAAAAATCCTGATCAGTGTTTCAGTCAACTCGATGAGCTGAAGCTTCTTCAGGGAGGCTTTCTGTTTCACAAACCCTTCGGGCAGGTTGTTCTCAAAAATATTCTGATTGCTTACGGTGAAGACGTCCGCCAGTTCTCTGTCGGCTTCATGCATGCGGGCGTACTCGAATGCCAATTGCGCACGTGCGATTGCATCGTTGGGGTTCAACAGATAGCGCATAGCACCCAGCAGCAAATTGACCGAAGCAGCTCCGTCGATGCGCAGCGATTCGTTCGAGACGACGTCGTACGCACAGTCCGGTTTTGCTTCCGGCGAGCTTTTATACTGAAGCAGATGTGCCGCAATCCGATGTCCTTCATCGTTCTTCCTGACGAGGATCGCAATCTCCCTCAGTGACGCACCATCTTGCTGCAAACGCTCAAGAACACGCGGGATGTTTTCCATGGATTTCTGTCGCCAGGATCGCGAGTCAGTTGATTCGGGTGTGCGTTCATCATCGGACATGAACTGGATCTCGACGAATCCGGGCTCCGATCGGGACGGCGTCTGCACTACGTCTCGGTAAGCGAGTGACGACGACGCCACGCCCATCTCTGTCGACAGGATGTCCGAAGCGGTCTGGAATAATTTGTTGTTAAAGTCGACAATAGCCGGCGCGCTCCGGTAGTTGTTCGTGAGCTCCGATAATTCTACCCGCTCGGGACCAATCACATCGGTGATCTTTTCCTGCAACAAGCTGAGGTCACCCCCACGCCACCGGTAAATGGCCTGCTTCACGTCGCCCACCACAAGGCTGGAGTAGCCCTGATCCAGGCTGTTGGCGATCAGCGGAAAAAAGTTTTGCCATTGAAGGCCGGATGTATCCTGAAACTCATCGATGAGATAGTTGCGGTAGAAAGAACCTACCTTTTCATAGATAAACGGAGTGTCGCTGTCGCGGATGATCCCGTTGAGGAGTTTGGGGGCGTCAGCGAGGAGCATCACATTGTTCTCGTCTTTATATTCCTTGAGTTTTCGTGCGATATCGGCGATTAAGCCGAATACGTACATGTTGCGCAAAGCCACCTCCGCGCTCAGGGCGGTGCGCAAACCGCTGTCGTATTCTTCCAATATAGCAACCAGGCGCGGCGCCAATTCCGCTTGTGCGATCGCGCGGATTTCTTTTGCATGTGCCGACTTCTTGGAAGGCCACTTCTCGCCAGCAATAAAATGCGTGCGAACAAGTTTGCCCGGCAATGGATAGGTCGTCAGATCCCGCGATTGGCCAACTTTGGTCAGAAACGTCAATAATCCTCCCTGGCTGCCGTAACTAAAATCGGCTGTATCCCAACCGTTGCGGCGGATGACATCCAGGATTTCGCGGGCAGGCAACGCCGTGGCATGGAGGAACGAGCTGCGCGTTTTCCATAGATTTCCTCGCAGTTGCCGAAAAAAATCAGGATGCGAAGCAACCCTATTCACCTCTTCCTCAATTGCTCTGAATTCCTCGCGGAAGATTTCGTTAGCGAAGTCGATAAGACTGGATCGCACATCCCAGGCGCGCTCATTCTCCAGGTTTTCCCGCGCAAATTCCACGACCCAGTCCGTCAGCTGGCGATTGTCACCCAACTCGTCGATCAGGTTATCGATCACCTCCTCGAGGACAGCCGTGTGATCAACCTCCAGACGGTAGTCGCCTACCAGGCCGGCCTCCCGCGTGAACGACCGGATCACCTTCTGGAAGAAAGCATCGATCGTACTGATTGCAAAACTGTCATACTTATGGAGAATCGCCGAAAGTATATCCTGGCTTCGCTGCCGGAAGGTTTGGCTGTCAATACCCAGTTCCACCTGAAGCTCTTCGGCGAGAGCCCCCGTATCGCCGTTGGCGAAGTCGTTGAGGTACTCCAGGATCCGGTCTTTCATTTCCTGAGACGCCTTGTTCGTGAAGGTTACCGCCAGGATGTGTTGGAAATAGTCCATGCGCGATGCCAGGGCCAACTTGAGCCATGCTTTGGCGAGGGTTCGCGTCTTGCCGCTTCCCGCTGAGCTTCGGTATAGTGAAAAGGTTTTCATGGCGTCCAAATATCAGCCCTTGTCAACGGCAACAAGTTTAAGAACATTCGCTGACAACTCTTGTCACGCTGGCTGCTCCTTACCGGAATGTGCCTGAAAACGATGAAAACGCTATAAATAACAGAAAATGGACGGTTCCGGTAACGCGCGGAATAGCTGGTTATTTTTTAACTTTGTTATTCCTAAAATTCCGCCTATGAAAACCTTGAGGGTATCCGTCGTCGCACTAATCATTGGAGTATTGCTGGCACAGGCAGGATATGCCCAGAGCAAGAAACTGGACAAGGCACTGCGCAAGATCGACAACTACTGCACAGCGGGTAGTTTCTCCAAGGCTCTCAAAGACCTGAAGAAGTTCCGGAAGGGCGCTGCGAAGATCCCAGCGCCAAACAGCTATATACTGGCGTATCATGTCCGCGAAGCGAGAATCAACCTCGCACTCGGAATGGTAGAAGGTTTTGACAACAGCATCAGCAACGCTCTGAACACCAGCCAGGCAGTATTCGGCGAAACGAATGCCGGCTATGCCAGTACGATGCTCGACGTAGCCGCCCTCTACAATGAATTCGGCAACTACCGATTGGCGCGTGAATACGCAGACCAGGCGGAGACTTTGCTTACAAAAACGGAACAGATGGATGACGCGTTCAGCGGGCGGATAGCCTTGATCAAAGGTGAGGCGATGATCGGCCAGGGATTCGCCAACGAAGCCCTCGAGTTGCTCACCGGTGCCGAAAAATACTTTGCGGCCCGCGCGGTAGACAAAGAGACCAAAGTTGAGAACGGCCAGATTAAATCCACGAGACTTTCCGAAGACGACATCTTCACCCGGCACAGCGAATACGCACACCTCAAAACGCTTATCGGATGGGCCTATGGTAAGAAAGGTCGCATATCGATAATCGGGAAGGATCAGGATAACCCTGATATTGATATGATCTATGGCGAGTTGGCATCCTGGATACGGTCCAAGAGAAGGTATCTCGGAAAGACCAGCCTGGCGGACGTGAGATACCGGTACCTTTGGTCGCGCTCGCTCGAAGAAAACGGGATGCGCAAGAATCCCGAATACGACAAGATTCTGGGTGATCTGAAAAATGTTACAGCGCCGACCAACGCGCTTGCACATGACATTTACCTGAGCTACATCGCGTATCTTCTCGAGTATGGCAATCGCCCGCGGTATCTGAATACGAAGCTCGAGTACGAGAAAATGATTGAGAAGAACTATCCGAAGGCGAGCTTGCACCGAATCAATCTTCGCGCTGTCGAATTCAGTTCCAAATTGTCACGGGATCGCACGCGGAACCTGGAGAATGATGCCGTAAACGTGCTGGCCTCAAAATCACTCCCCCCGTTCTATCGTACCCGCGCGCGAATCCTCGAATTCCTCTACCAGGTCGCCATCACTGAACGGCGTTATGGCAATGCCGAGGGCTATCTCAATCAGCTTGCCGAGATCAAGAAAGAACTCTGCGGTGAAAACTCACCGGAATACCATCTCGCGAAACTAAAGCTTGCGAACTTCTATCTCGACTACACCAACAAGATCGAAGAAGCCGGCAAGATATATCAGGACAGCTATCACGGATTGGTTGCCAAAGAGATCGATGTTCAGCACAAGGATCTCTTCAACATTCTCACGCACATGGCTCAGTACTATGAGATGGCCGACAATTACACGATGGCCTCAACAACGCTGGATCAGGCAGAGAGTGCAGTCCGGGCAAAGTTCGATCCTACGGATATCTTGTACGGAATTGGATTGACCAATGTTGCTAAGCTTCAGATTCAGCTCGGGGACTATGACGATGCTGCGACGAACATTGACAAGGCCATTGAGGTGATCACGCTGAAGAAAAATCGCGACTACGCGGAGTCATCACCTGCCTACATCGACGCTCTGGAAACACAAGCGCGTATGTACGGTATCAAAGGTCTCTTTGACGAGGCCGAGTCGAACCTCTCCAGAACCCGAAAAGAAATTTCGCGTGCACAGGTACCGATCGACGAATTCTCCGCGGCGCAGGAACTTTCCTCTTTGTATATCCAACTGGGCCAATTTTCGCAGACTGACAAATTACTCAACAAACTACTGGAAGAATATCAAAGGCTATACGGACCGAATTCCATCCGGCTGATCGAGCCCCTCGTGAACAGAGGTCGCATTCTGCTTGCAAAGGGCGATTACACGGAAGCGGATCGCGTCGCCCGTCGCGCCAATGAAATTGCAACCAATACGTATGGCGAGAATTCAACCAAAACCGCCCCTACACTTAAGCTTCTTGGCGACATCAACTATACACTAGGCGATTACGAGAAGGCCGAAGACAATATGCGGAAAGCTGTTGCAAGCCAGGAAAAACAATTTGGACGTCAGCATATCGAGGTCGCCAAGTCCGTTTCTCAACTCGCATTGATCAAGTTTCATAAAGGTGATGATCGAAAGATGGTCGAGAAACTCATGCTGGAGGCGCGTGATATCATAGCCGATAAATTAGGGAAAGACAATCCGCAATACGCAGAGATCCTGAAGAACGTCGCCGTACTCTACATCTCAGAAGGGAAGTACGATATCGCTTTCAATTCGCTGACGGTAGCGGAGAATATCTGGCGCACAAAAACAGGAACCAAGAACAACATCAACGCCGCAAGCATCTACACGCTGACGGGCGACGTCTACTATCAGCTTAAGAACTACGGAAAAGCCGAGGAATTCTACAACAAGGCTAAGAAACTTTACGAGAGTTTCTTCAGTGCAAACCACCCCGAGTATGTAAAAGTGCTGAGCAAACTCAGCAAGGTGTATTACATGGGAAAAAACTACAAGCAGTCAAAGCGACTCATCGACCAGGCGCTCATGAACTATGAAGATTATATCAAGAAGTTCTTCCCAGCGCTTAGCGAACGCGAGAAAGCGAAATACTGGAATACCATTAAAGGTGACTTTGAATTCTACAATACTCTTGCTTTTAGCAACCTCGATGATTTTAAGGACCTTACGGGTCGAGTCTACAACGCACAGCTTATGACGAAGGCGCTGCTGCTAAGCAACTCCATCAAAATGAGGGAGCGCATCCTGAATAGCACAGATGAACCTTTGAAGAACCAGTACAACGACTGGATACAGAAAAAGGAACTCCTGACGATCGCCTTGTCGATGAGTCCTGCGCAGCTGTTGGAGAATGAGATTAACCCGGTGGCGCTCACGCAGGAGGTTGAACACCTCGAACGCGAGCTCAGCCAAAAATCGGAATTATTCAGTCAGAACTTCGACACTAAACGCATTGTGTTTGAAGACGTGAAGAAGGCTCTTCAACCGAATGAAGTGGCCGTCGAGATTGTCCGCTATCGGTACTTCAACCATACGTTCACTGACTCCGTCATTTACGCTGCTCTGTACCTCACAAGCAAACTGGATAAGCCGAAAGCCATTATCCTGAAAGATGGAAGCAACCTGGAGTCGCGCTACTTCAGGTACTACCGGAATTCGATCATTGGAAGAGTATCGGATCAATACTCCTACAATGTTTACTGGAAGCCAATCGTGGATGAAGTTGGCCAAACGTCGACCATCTATTTATCAGCAGATGGTGTGTACAACCAGATCAACCTCGAGGCTATACCGTCGCCTGACGGAAGGTTCGTGATCGACAATGCCAATATCGTACTCGTTAGCAACACGAAGGACATCTACCTGCGCAAGGTCAAGTCGCGGCCGTCGGCTAGCGAGAATACCGCTTCTGTTTTTGGGAACCCTACCTTCTATCTCACTGCTTCAGCTGCAAATCGGAAAGACATCACGCCGCTGCCGGGGACTGAAAAAGAAGTATCTCAACTACAGCACATCCTATCGCAAAAAGGTTGGAACACAAACGAGTATATTGAAAAACTCGCAGCCGAAGAGCAAATAAAGGAGTTGAATAGCCCCCGTGTTTTACATATCGCAACTCACGGGCTATACAAACCGGCAGAAGAAATATCCCTGTCAAAGCAGATTGAGGGCGCTGAGGCCTACCTCGCCCAAAATCCATTGATGCGCAGCGGCTTGCTTTTGAAGGGCGCCGGGGACATTCTTGCAAAAACTGACTTCAACTATAATATCGATAACGGAATACTCACCGCGCAGGAAGCGATGAGCCTTAATCTCGACAGGACAGACTTTGTTGTTCTCAGCGCCTGTGAAACCGGCCTTGGTGACCTTGAATGGGGCGAGGGTGTGTACGGTCTCCAGCGCGCATTCCTAACTGCGGGCGCGAAAGTGCTTATTATGAGCATGTTCAAGGTGGACGATGAGGCGACTCAAAAACTGATGTCGAAATTCTATCTCAAGTGGAGCAACACAAACAACTTGCGTCAAAGCTTCATTGACGCGAAAAAAGAACTGCGTGTTGAATATCCCGATCCAATATTCTGGGGCGCTTTTATGATGATCGGTCTCGAATAGCGCCACTCTTCTGTAGAACAATCTTCGAGAAAAACATTACCGGGTGTGGTCCACAATCCACATCCGGAAACTTCCATTTGCCAATTGCTTAGGGCATAGTTTTGGTCGCATGGTCATTTTCTGAAGCATGCATTGAAAGTCACAAGTTCATTTAAACCAAAAACATCATGGCAGATAACAATCGCAATCGCCGCGAGTCGTCCTGGCGGCAGCAGTCGGGAGACTGGAATGACGACTTCGGCCGTCAGCAAAGGAATTATACGGAGGAAGAACCCAACTACACAGTCTCGGAAAACAGGGGCTATCAGGATAGGGGTAACTACTCATCGGGAGATGGAGGATGGCAAAGTCGCTATGAGCGTCAGATGAACACCGGCCGCGAAGGTGACTTCGACAACCAACGGCGTTTCTCACGTCAAGGGGATGATTGGTCTTCCCAACGCAGCCAGTCCTCAGGCTACTCGGATTTTGGTGGTGACTATGGTTCGAGAGACTCTGGTTCGAGAAGTTCGCGCAATCTATATGACCGAGGCTACCAGGGAATGGGACGGCGCGACTTTGAAAATCGTGAGAATCGAATTGGTGGATCAAATTACGATCGCTACGGCGATTACGGACGGTACGGCCAGGGTCAGTCCGGCTATTCAAACTCTTCGTTCGGATACCCCGACTATCGATCCGGTGGACGGGACTTCGAAAGACCGGGACACGGCGGATGGGGCAATTCCCGCTTCCGCGACTACGGACGGGGTGATTCTGACGAACGCTCCTGGTGGGACCGCACCACTGACGAAGTTTCATCTTGGTTTGGCGACGAAGACGCGGAACGAAGGAGAAATCGCGATCGCGAAATGCAGGGCTCATACCGCGGAAAGGGTCCGAAAAACTACTCGCGTTCCGATGAGCGCATTAAAGAGGACATCAACGACAAGTTGAGCGACGACCCGTTCGTTGATGCATCTGATATCGATGTGTCTGTAAACAACGGAGAGGTTACACTCACCGGGACCGTGAATCACCGCAATACAAAAAGAAGGGCGGAGGATATCGCCGACGGAATTTCGGGCGTACGGAATGTCGAGAATCGGTTGCGCGTGTCGCAAATGTCCGAGAACTACTCGTCATCGCTGCCGGGCGCAAACACAACTGCGTCTACCAGCAGCAATGCAGTTTCGACAGAGAAGAGTCGCAGGGAAACCTCTTCGACGAATCGGTAGGATTTCGCACGCACGACGAATACGTCCCGCAGCAATGCGGTACGTTTTTTTATGCCAGAT
>JBIQJZ010000112.1:0-11362 GCA_044507115.1 Flammeovirgaceae bacterium
AGAGATAAGACCAGAAGAAATATCAGCGATTTTACGCGAACAGCTTTCACAGGCGCGGACCGACGCGGAACTTGAAGAAGTAGGAACGGTCCTGACGATCGGCGATGGTGTTGCTCGCATTTACGGATTGACCCAGGCACAAGCGGGAGAGTTGATCGAGTTTGAAACCGGGTTGAGAGGATTGGTCCTTAATCTTGAGGAAGACAATGTGGGTGCGGTATTGCTTGGCGACTACCGCGACATTCGCGAAGGAGCAACTGTGAAGCGCACTGGCAAGATCGCTGCCGTCGAAGTTGGAGATGGTATGCTTGGCAGGGTAGTGGACACTCTCGGAAAGCCCGTCGATGGAAAAGGTCCGCTTGCAGGCAAGCTTTACGAGATGCCTCTGGAGCGAAAAGCTCCCGGTGTAATCTTCCGTCAACCGGTAAACGAACCGCTTCAAACAGGTATTAAGGCAATTGACTCGATGATTCCGGTCGGTCGCGGACAACGCGAACTGATTATCGGTGACCGCCAGACGGGTAAGACCGCCGTGGCGATTGATACAATCATCAACCAGAAGGAATTTTACGAGAAAGGCGAACCCGTACTCTGTATATACGTTGCTATCGGACAGAAGAACTCCACCGTGGCAAGTGTCGCGGCAGCTCTTGAAAAGGCCGGTGCTCTTCCGTATACGGTGATCGTGGCGGCGTCTGCGTCCGATCCGGCTCCGATGCAGTTCTTTGCTCCGTTTACCGGCGCAGCGATCGGCGAATTTTTCCGTGACACCGGTCGCCCGGCTCTTGTTATTTACGATGACCTTTCCAAGCAGGCTGTTGCCTATCGCGAAGTGTCATTGCTTCTGAGAAGACCTCCGGGACGCGAAGCCTATCCCGGCGATGTGTTCTATCTCCACTCCCGTCTTCTAGAGCGTGCCGCGAAGATCATTAACAACGATGAGATCGCGAAGAAGATGAACGACCTGCCGGCGTCCATTAAGGATATGGTGAAAGGTGGCGGATCACTGACGGCACTTCCGATTATCGAGACGCAAGCTGGTGACGTGTCAGCGTACATTCCCACGAACGTGATCTCAATTACGGATGGACAGATATTCCTCGAAACAAACCTCTTTAACTCCGGTATCCGTCCTGCTATTAACGTGGGTATTTCGGTATCACGCGTGGGTGGATCGGCGCAAATCAAGTCGATGAAGAAGGTTGCGGGTACGCTTAAGCTTGACCAGGCCCAGTTCCGGGAACTCGAGGCCTTTGCCAAGTTCGGTTCAGATCTCGATGCGGCGACGAAACTTACGATCGAACGCGGTCGTCGGAATACAGAAATTCTCAAACAGGACCAGTACGCGCCAGTACCGGTGGAAGAGCAGGTTGCGATCATCGCTGCCTCAACCAGGGGTTTCATGGACAACGTTCCTGTTCACAAGGTGAAAGAGTTCGAGAAGGAGTTTCTCGAGCTGATGCGTGGAAGTCATCGGAACGTGCTGGATAACCTGCGCGCGGGCAAGTTGGACGACCCCGAATTGGAAGCAATTAAAAAGGTTGCAGCAGACCTTTCATCGCGATACAGCGGATAGTAGTTTGATTCTTTAAGACCTCACGGTCAAAAGAAAATTGAAATGGCGAGTTTAAAGGAAGTCAAGAACAGGATTACAACGGTGGTCTCCACCCAGCAGATCACCAAGGCCATGAAGATGGTGGCGGCTGCCAAACTGCGGAGATCTCAGGAGCGAATCCAGCAGATGCGTCCGTTCGCCCAGAAACTCACCGCCCTACTGCAGAACCTTTCCGCCGCGCAAGTCGATGGGGATGGCGATAACTGGTACAGCCAAATACGGGAGGAGAAGAAAGTCCTGATCATTGTCGTCAGTTCGGATCGCGGCCTATGCGGCTCGTTTAACAGCAACGTTTTTAAAGGTGTCAATCGCCTGATTGAAGAGCGATATGCCAGCCAGTTTGCGCATGGTAACGTGACGGTGCTGACGATCGGCAAGAAAGCCAGTGATTATTTCAGCAAACGCAAGTGCGCATTGGTTGGAGATTTCTCCCTCCTTTTCGCGACACTTTCATTTGAAAATGTGGCGCGCGCTGCTGAGTATGTGATGGAAGCATTCCGGCTTGGCAAATACGATAAGGTGGAACTGGTTTACAACGAGTTCAAAAACGTCGCCACCCAAATCCTTCGAACAGAGCAATACCTCCCGATCCTACCGCCGGTAAGAGACGAGGCCAGTGGCAACTCAATTGACTATATCTACCAACCGGGACAGGAGGAGATCATTACGAGCCTGATTCCTCAATCGCTGAAAGTACAGCTGTACAAAGCTGTACTTGACTCAAACGCGGCAGAAAATGGCGCGCGCATGACAGCGATGGACAAAGCGACCGAGAACGCAGGAGAACTGCTGAAGGAGCTGAGGTTGACCTACAACCGTACCCGTCAGGCAGCAATCACCAAGGAGATCCTAGAGATCGTTGGTGGAGCGGAGGCCTTGAAATCGGCGTAAAACATCCTTCTCATAACTACAAAGTCTCCGGCTGGAGACTTTTTTGTTTATGAAGTATCTGAATTTTTTTTGCCAATACGCTAATATCCTCAGCCTGGACGTGGTAGCAGGCGCTGTTGTTAGTGCGTTGTTTCTATCTTCCTTCTTCAGCGTGTCACCCGATCCTGTGTCGCTGGTGGCTTTGGGTATTACGGTATGGATCACCTACACAATTGATCACCTTCGCGATGCTCTGACAATTCCGAATGTGGCGTCGACGGACCGACACCGTTTCCACCAGCGCCATTTCCGGACCATTTTCGGAATGTTGCTGGTCGCAATCGTCGGCGATTTTATCCTCTTCTGGTTTCTTTCGGTTCCAACGCTGCGCGCCGGACTTGTCCTCGGAACGATCGTGGCATTGTACCTCGTGGTTCAACGACATCTTAAGTTCATGAAGGAATTTTTTGTCGCCTCCCTTTATACGTTGGGAATCCTGCTGCCTTCGCTGGGATTGATGGAACAGGGGTTGATGCCCGTTCACTATCTCGTGATTGCAAAGTTTGTGATAACAGCGATGATGAACCTCTTGCTTTTCAGTCTTTTCGACTATCGCGAAGACCGCGAACATCAACATCATTCCTTTGTCACCTGGTTCGGTCCCCGATCAACACGTATTGGTATCCTGGCGTTAGGCTTGCTCAACATTGTTTCCGGACTATGGCTTTGGGAAGTCGACGGGCGGGCTGCGCTGGTGTTTATTCTGATGAACGTATCCCTTCTGGGGATCTTGTTTCTTGGGAGGCGGGTTGGCGTAAATAACTACTACCGCATTCTGGGCGACGCCGTTTTTCTTATCCCTGGCATTTATCTGATATGAGCCATCTCGACGGATTTAACTGGATCGCCCCTTCTTATGACTGGATGAAGCATCTTGTGTTTGGGGGGATGATCCGGGATAGCGAGTTGCGACACCTCCACACGCTACCTGACTCCGGAGATGTATTGCTGATTGGTGGTGGCACTGGTCGGATCCTGGTGCCGCTGTTAGCACAACGCCCGGGCGTACGCCTCTGGTTTATAGATGCCTCCTCGGCGATGGTGAAGCGCGCCCGAAAAAATCTGCCCGATCAGTACGCAAGTCAGGTGGTGTTCATTCACGGCACGGAGGATGCCATCCCGAGGGAGATGTCATTTGACGTTGTGATCACACATTATTTTCTCGATCTGTTTCCTGACGAACGCCTTCGCGAGGTCTGCAGGACGCTGGATGCATCGCTGAAAGCAGGCGGTACCTGGCTGGTCTGTGATTTTGTCGATACCGGGAAGCCGTGGCATCGCTTCCTGCTTGCCGTCATGTATGCGTTCTTCAGGGTTACCGCGGGGGTCGTAGCCCGGCGATTGCCGGCGTGGCAAACCAGCCTGCCAAAAAGCCTTCGGCGGATCGATTGCGTTACTTTTTCCAATGATTTTATTTCGAGTTGTGTCTATCGGAAAACGGGTGCGGAAGTCGGCTGAGAGATTCCCGGACGCCTTGTTTTCTGCCTTTAACAAATTATCTTGCATCTTAATTTTCGAAGTCCTCCGCCCGACTCACTTTTACGTTTCCCCAGAGAATGCAGGATCTTAACAGGAATCTACCAGCCTTGATCTTCGAGTATGCGTTCTATCCCAATGGAGAGAACAAATTTCATTTTGTAAGTGAGGCCTCACGCGAGGTACTGGGTCTCGAACCTGAGGCTCTGATGCGAGACGCCTCACTGATTAATACAGTGGTGATCGGAGACTCTGTCGGAATATTTAGCAGTGCTCCGGAAGCCGGTGACGGTACTCCTGCCTGCGAATGCATTCTGAAAATAGAAGCAAAGGGTACTGCGAAAGACCTCCGGGTTACGTATGCAGATCAGCGTTCTTCAAGCGGGGTTGTGGTTCGCCGCGGGGTGGCGCAGTTGACCAGCGTCCGACCTGTGTTGGATCCTCAACGCTACGAGGAGTTGCTCGACCGATTGCCGATCGGTGTCGTGATCCACCGCGGTGGTTCGATTCTGTTTGCGAACAAACATGCTCACACTCTCGCCGGAGCGAATGGACATCGTGAGCTGATAGGACTAAATGCTACGGACTTCGTTGATCCAAAATATCATTCAGAGATCAACGAAAGGATTCGTCAGGTCTCGGCGGGTGACGCCGTTCCGATGGTAGAGGAGAAGTTTGTGCGACTGGACGGCAGAGTCATCGACGTGGAAACACTCGCTTTCCCCTTCCTCTACAACAACAAACCCGCCGTACAGGTGATCTTCCGTGATATTACCGGGAAGAAGCGCGCTGAAGCGATGATCAGGAAGAGCGAAACGATGTTCAGGCAGTTGTTTGAGAACCTCCCGATGGCGGTTGTCATGTTGGATGAATGTGGAAAAGTCACGGAGATCAATCCAGGCTTTGAACAAATGTTCGGATACAGCAGAGAGGAGTTGCGTGGAAGGAATCTGAATGATTTCATCGTCCCGGACAACCTGCGGAGCGAAGGGATCGATCTTAACAACCTGATCACATCCAATCGTGCTGTGACCATTGAATCCATTCGCAGACACAAATCCGGTGAGCTGATAAATGTCATTCTATGCGGGGTGCCTGTGATCTTTGATAACCAGGCAATCGGGATTTACGGAGTATATGTCAACATCACTGATCGCAAACGTGTCGAGGAAGAACTGAAGGTGCGCAATGCAGAACTCGACAACTTCGTCTATAAGGTTTCGCATGATCTTCGCGCCCCGCTTTCCTCGGTGCTGGGTCTTGTCAATCTCTCGAAACTCGAAGGCAATACCGACAGTCCAATGCAGTATATAGAGCTGATAGGCGAAAAGATATTGGCGCTGGACAACTTCATCGGCGACGTTCTGAGTCATTCAAAGAACTTGAAGATGGACGTAACGATCGATCGGGTCGACCTGCATAAGATCATTGATCAAACGTTTACCGATCTTGGTTATCTCAAGGGAGTGCGGGAGACCAACCGATCGGTGAAGATTGAGGGCATTGAGTTTTTCAGTGACCATTGGAGGGTGTCGGAGATTTTCCGAAATCTCATTTCAAATGCTATCAAGTACAGGCGTCCGGAAGCCGATGATTCGGAGATCTCCATCAGAATCACAATCGATCATCTTTGCGCTGACATTTCTTTTTCCGACAACGGAATTGGTATTAGTGATGCCAGTCTCACCCGCATATTCGAGATGTTTTACCGCGCCACCGAGCAGGCGGAAGGTTCCGGAATTGGACTGTACATCGTGAAGAATGCCGTTGAAAAATTAGGTGGCCAGATTCGCGTGGCCAGTAAGCCGAATGAAGGCACGCGTTTTCATATCGTGCTGCCAAATCGTATTGGTAGCCGTGTGAAGGAGGATGCTGCGAAGAGCCTTACTCATGAAGTTAGTTGAAGTTACAACGGCGCAGCACGCCAGGGAGTTTTTGCAGCTGCCTGTGAGGTTATACCGGGACGTACCACAGTGGTTTCGTCCGTTGGACGAGGATATCGAAAAGGTATTTGACCCTGAACGCAACAAGACGTTTCGTCACGGAGAATGCACCCGGTGGATCCTTCAGTCCGAAAGCGGCGAAACCATCGGGCGCGTCGCAGCATTTATTGATCAGAAGTCTGTTCATAAGCGCAACGCCCAGCCTACTGGGGGAATGGGTTTTTTTGAGTGTATCGATGACCGCGCCGCAGCCTTTGCGCTGTTTGATCAATGCCGATCTTTTCTTTCCGAAAACGGTATGGAGGCGATGGACGGACCGATCAATTTTGGTAGCCGCGAACGCTGGTGGGGTTTGCTGGTCGAGGGTTTTGAGTTCGAGCCCAACTACCAGTGTAACTACAACTTTCCGTACTACAAGGATATGTTTGAGGCCTACGGGTTTCAGGTGTATTTCTATCAACTCACCTTTGCGCGACCGATAATGCGCCCCATATCGCCGAAGTTGCAGCGGAAGGCAGACTTGATCAAACAGGATCCCGACTACGAGATCCGGTATGTCCGAAAGGATGAGCTCACCCTGCTGCCTGAATACATCATGAAAGTCTACAACAAGGCATGGGCAAACCGCGGTGATGTTCCTGAGATGAGTATTTCACAGGCCAAACTGATCGTTCGACAGATGAAACCGATCATGGATCTAAGGCTCGTGTGGTTTGCTTTCTATAAGTCCGAACCCGTAGGTTTTTTTCTGTCTCTCCCTGAGATAAACCAGATATTCAAGCATGTAAACGGCAAGCTGGACTGGCTCGGCAAATTGAGGTTTCTGTGGCACACTTTCCGAAAGACTAATCGCAAGGCATTCGGTGTTCTCTTTGGAGTTGTGCCGGAGCACCAGGGAAAAGGAGTGGATGGTGCGATGGTCAACGAGTCTCGTATTTTCCTTCAGGAGGTATACCGGCGGTATGACCAGTATGAAATGAACTGGATCGGAGATTTCAACCCGAAAATGATCAACGTAGTGGAGCAGGTCGGGGCCGAAGTCAACAAACGCCACGCTACTTATCGCAAGCTATTCGACGAGTCGAAGCCGTTTCAGCGACATCCGATACTCCACTAGACAGACGAATATTGTGCCCCGAAGCGATTTTTGCCAAGGCGGCTCAGGATGCGTAATTTCGCGCGGATAAATCCCTATATCATGACGAAAACGAAAGGTGTCCTGCTGATCAACCTCGGTACTCCCGACAGTCCGGAAGTAAAGGATGTGAGGCCCTATCTTTCACAGTTCTTGAATGATCCGCGTGTTATTGATCTGCCGTGGCTGAGGCGAACAGTTCTGGTGAACGCTGTGATCGTCCCCTTTCGCGCTCCAAAGTCGGCTGTAGTATATAAAAAGCTGTGGACTGAAAACGGTTCCCCATTGCTGTATTACAGTGAAGAGGTTCAGCGCCTGCTGGAAAAATCTCTAGGAGGAGAGTACGGCGTCCACCTGGCGATGCGCTACAAAAATCCCTCGATTCCGGACGTACTTGAGGAAATGCGTAAGAAGAATTACGATTCTATCGTGGTGTTGCCGATGTTTCCACAATATGCATCCGCTTCAACAGGCTCAGCTCTTGATGAGGTGATGCGTGTTGTCCGCAAATGGTGGGTTATTCCCGAGATCCGGTATATCAGTCAATATTACGATCATCCGACCTTCATCGATGCCCAGGTCGCCCGTGGCGAAGCCCACGACCTGACAGCATACGACCATATATTGTTTTCTTACCACGGCCTCCCGGACCGACAGGTTGAGAAGGTGCACGACAACCGGCCATGCGCGGACTTCAATTGCGAAAAGGAAGTGAACGACAAGAACAAGTTCTGCTACGTTGCCACGTGTTATGCGACCACCCGATTGATTGCCGAGCGGCTTGGACTGAGCGAAAAGGACTATACCGTGTGCTTTCAGTCGCGGCTAAATGATAAGTGGCTGAGACCGTTTTCCGACCAGGTAGTTGAAGATTGCGCAAAGAAGGGTATGAAGAAGATCCTTGTGTTCTCACCGGCGTTTACAGCGGATTGCCTCGAGACTATCGTGGAGATCGGTGATGAATACCAGGAAATTTTTGAAGCTAACGGTGGTGAGAAGGTCCAGCTGGTCGAAAGCCTTAATGATCATCCCCTGTGGATTCAGTGCCTGAAAGAGCTGGTATTGAATCCGCACTAACAACTGAGCCAATCAAACCAAGTTCACCCTCAACCCCTTAGCAAACCTGACACGCTGTCGCGAGCGAGTTGTTTGCGCAGTTGCCGGTCACCTTTAACCTCGACAAACGGGACAGACTGACTTTTCATCTCCTCCAGGTAGATATTGTATAGTTGGTCGCGTTGATCGGGGTGTTCGCGCAATGGATCATACTCCCAGGGGATATCAA
Source organism: Flammeovirgaceae bacterium (assembly GCA_044507115.1). Lineage (GTDB taxonomy): Bacteria > Bacteroidota > Bacteroidia > Cytophagales > Cyclobacteriaceae > Chryseosolibacter. The sequence goes on from JBIQJZ010000112.1 coordinate 8,385, forward strand.
CGTACGTGAGAAGGTAAAGATCGTACGGTCGCTCGGCGATTTGACGCAGAATCCAGGGATCGCAGTGACCGTATTTGAAATTGCTCCACACCTTGATGACGTAAAGATTAGTGTCACAGATCAGCACCTGGTTTGCTCGGGCAGTGAGGCTATCCTCTTGTTCGATCTGTCCTTTTGCGATCTCGGTGAGATCATCGATGATGTAGGGGCGTGACAGGTTGTCGAGATACTCCCGGGCGAATTCAGGTACCCATACCGTATTGAATTCAGCTGCCAGGAATTTGGATAGGTCGGATTTCCCTGTGCATTCCGGGCCGATGACGGCGACTCTCCTTATATCCATGTTGCTTTATTCGATATTAAGTATGTGACGCCGAATAAACCTCGCGCATCAGTATCAGGACTCCTACTACAAGGATAAACCAGCCGAATGCTTTTCTCAGTTTTTCCGCTGAAATCTTTTTTTGCAGCTTGTTGCCGATTAATATCCCTGCGGCGGCGAGAGCAGTAATCGTGAGAAGAAGGTTCCAGTCCATGTTGGAATGAAGGAAGTCGCCGAGAAATCCCACCATCGAATTGATTGCAATAATCAGCAGTGAAGTCCCGACGGCCGTCTTGAAGGGAAGGCCGGTGAGCCACACCAACGCAGGGATAATCAGAAATCCGCCGCCCGCGCCGACTAGCCCTGTCAGGAACCCGATGATCACACCCTCCGTGATAAGCAACGGCACGCGCCACGTAGTGTCGTCATGCTGCACTTGTCGCGTGCCTTTGATCATCGATATCGAGGCGATTATCATCAAAATAGCGAAAAGACCCAGGACCATCAGCCGTTTGGTGATCACCACGTCGTTGAGCTGAAGCAATACATCCGGGATGGCCGGTACAATCCATCCGCGCGTTATGAAAATCGAGACGATCGATGGTAACCCGAACAACAGGCCGGTTTGGATGTTGACCAGATGGTCCTTGTATTTTGGAATTGCGCCGATGAGGCTGGTTACACCGACGATGAAAAGCGAGTATGCCGACGCCATGACAGCGTCTACATGGAAGAGATAGACAAGAATTGGAATTGCCAGGATTGATCCCCCACCCCCCAGCAAGCCAAGAACTACTCCGATTGCGACGGATGCTGCATATCCCAGGTACTCCATTGGCGATGTTAAAGACGGTCGTACTCAACGACAAAAGCGTCCGGAAAGGTCTTTTGGAGGTCTTCCCGGAAAACCTCCGCTTTTACGCGTGTCGGAAACCGACCGAGGATCAGTCCGTAATACTTCACTCCATTCAGCACCTTCACATGGACGGTCATTTGTTTCTTGTAGGAATTCTTCAGGTTGTTTGAAAGTCTCATCAAGTTGACGAGCTCCTGATATGTTCCGACCTGCACACCGAAGCCTTTGGCGCTCAGTCGCGAGATGTCGAATGTGTAGAACTCCTTGTCTTCCACGATCACGTGATCAACGGTTTTGATGGGGTCGCTCTTTTTCCCATCGCCAGCATCGACTACCTCTATTCGTACGTCAGCTAACCCTTGATTGACGAATCCAAGCTTTTCGGCAGCTGATTTCGACAAGTCGATCACCCGGTTCTCTACATACGGTCCCCTGTCGTTGATCGTCACCTCGACCGACTGATTGTTTGCGATGTTGGTCACCAGTACGCGGGTGCCAAAAGGCAGGGTCTTATGGGCGGCAGTAAGCTTGCTATGATGATACTTCTGTCCACTGGCGGTAGGCCGGCCTTCAAACCTGTCAGCGTAGAATGATGCTTTTCCTGTCTGCACCTGAGCCATTGCGTTGGACAGGAATAGTGCAAGCATGGATGAATAAACAAATCTTCGCATATATGGGGTATTTGAAGAACAAAAATAACCTTCCTGCCGGAAAGTCCGAACGGATTCGAGAGTGCGAACGTAGGCGACAGATTTTTGAATGGTAGGCGGGGCAGCCGCTAGTATAATAGCTGAAATAGGTATATCTTTGCCCGGCAAATAATGGATCGTAAATTATTTGCCATGCCCACCGATAAGAACAAGTTCCTCTTCGAAGCGCTGACCTATGACGATGTGCTTCTCGTCCCTGCCTACTCCGAAATACTGCCGCGCGAAGCTGACACGGGAACAAATCTGACACGAAACATTCACCTGAATATTCCCATTGTATCCGCTGCTATGGATACAGTGACCGAGTCCGATCTCGCGATCAGCATTGCCCTTGAAGGTGGCCTGGGGTTTATTCACAAGAACATGAAGATTGAACAGCAGGCCGAAGAGGTGCGCAAGGTGAAGCGTTCGCAAAGCGGGCTGATCCGTGACCCGATTACGTTAACCGTCGATGCGACCGTTCAACATGCGGAGAACATCATGCGAGAGCTAAAGATCGGTGGTATTCCAATCCTGGATGCGGAAGGTAAGCTTGTGGGAATCATTACTAATCGCGATCTCCGATTTCAGAAAGACATGAAGGTGTCGGTCGAAAAGATCATGACACGTGACAATCTAGTGACAGCACCCGAAGGCATCACCCTCGACAAAGCTGAAGACATCCTCAAGAAATACAGGATTGAAAAGCTTCCGGTCGTAAACCGCAAGGGTAAACTGGTCGGGCTTGTTACCTACAAGGATATTCAGAAGAAAAAGAACAAACCCAATGCATGTCAGGATGCTTTTGGCCGCCTGCGCGTTGGAGCAGCCGTAGGGGTGACTCCCGACATTCTCGACCGCATTGAAGCGCTGAAGGCGGCCGGAGTTGATGTGATTAGTATCGACACCGCCCATGGCCACTCTAAAGGTGTTATCGACACCGCAAAGCGCGTTAAGAAGAAGTATCCTGAACTGGATTTGATTGTTGGAAATGTGGCTACGGCAGAGGGCAGCAAAGCGCTTGCGAAAGCTGGTGCGGATGCGGTGAAAGTGGGTGTTGGCCCCGGAAGTATCTGTACGACCCGCGTTGTCGCCGGTGTTGGTCTGCCTC
>JBIQJZ010000112.1:11372-12980 GCA_044507115.1 Flammeovirgaceae bacterium
GAGGCCGCGAAAGCATTGAAGGGCTCCGGTGTCCCAGTAATTGCTGACGGGGGTATCCGCTTTTCAGGGGATATCGTGAAAGCGATCGCCGCCGGCGCCGACAGCATCATGATCGGGTCACTTCTCGCGGGTACGGAAGAAGCTCCCGGCGAAATGATCATCTACGAAGGGCGGAAATTCAAGTCTTACCGAGGCATGGGGTCCATCGAGGCGATGGAGGACGGTTCAAAGGACCGTTACTTCCAGGATGTGGAAGACGACATCAAGAAGCTTGTACCGGAGGGTATTTCGGGTCGTGTACCCTTCAAGGGGCTCGTTGCCGAAGTGCTGTATCAGTTGGTCGGAGGCCTTCGCGCAGGGATGGGATACTGCGGCGCGCCGAATATCGAAAAGCTGAAGGAGGCGCGGTTTGTCAAGATTACGTCGGCTGGTGTGGTGGAGAACCATCCGCACGATGTGACCATCACCCGGGAGGCACCGAACTACACCCGCAAGTAGTTCAGGGCCGCCAAAACTTGGTGATTTATTCCTATTATTGCAGGGCCAATCTTGTCGATTGGCCTATTTTTTCACCAGAACCGGTGTTTTTGATCCTTCATGCGCACGAAAGCGATTATCAGGTTGCTATTCAGTCTGGGTGCCATTACCTGGCTTGCGCTCGTCTGCTCCGATATTTACATCGTATTCACATCGGGGAACAACATTCGTGCAGGTATGCCCTCGTGGGTGCCGAATGTTGCGCTTAACCTGTTCATCCTTTCCCTTTACTACTATTATAAGCTTAGGTATGACCGCGACGACAGCCTGAACTTTGTAGATCTGCTGTGGCGTGTATTTGCAACGGGCCTTGTGGCAACCATTGTTTCACTGGGGCTGAAGTTGATTGAGTATCTTCTTGGGTCGACCCGGCTGACGACTGACGTGATCTTCATCGACCTGATGTACCTCATCAATCTCGGGCTGATGGTAGGTTTCCTCACCATGGCATTCACCGCGTGGAAACGACTGATCCTGTATCAGAAGTCAAAGTGGCTCATGAGGCTTTGGAACCTGTTCGAGTGGTCGTTGCTGCTTTCTTTGCTTTACAATGCCTTCGATCTTCCGTTTGTCGAGGGTGTGTTCTGGACAATGCTGACGTTTTTTGTGGTGATCGGACTGGTGTTGTCGGCTAACATGAAGTGGGTCGCGTTTCTCAACTTCCGCCAGAAGTGGACGAGCCTCCTTCTGTTACTGCTAACGGTCTTTTATCTCCTCTATATCTTTTTCACCACCAGTTCGCTTTCTGAGGTGCTTTCGGGAAGAAATGTCGAATTCACAAACTATCGCTTCCACGTCTTCATTCTCTCGTTGATGACGTTTGTGATGGTCTACAGCATTTTCTCCTTTCTGGTCATCTTGTTCAATTTGCCGACTACTTCAGTTTTTGAGCAGAAACTCGAGGAGGTTGTCAACTTTCAGCGAATCAGCCAATCGATCCAGACTGAACAGAACGAAGATAGTGTGTACAACATCCTGCTGGAGACGTCCCTCAGTACGGTCTTCGCCGATGCAGCCTGGCTGGAAGTCAAGAGTCACAATCCGGGGCCGAAGATGTTCACCTACAAGATC
>JBIQJZ010000113.1:0-12896 GCA_044507115.1 Flammeovirgaceae bacterium
AAAACAGAATTGAAAACAATCCGCACGACCTTGGGGCAAACATGATCATCAAGGTCCCGTTCTCCTATCCGTATGACGCCCACGACGAACACTATAAGCCAGCATCAGGCGAAATCATGTACAAAGACACAGTCTACCAGCTGGTGAGACAACGGGTATATGAGGACACCCTGTATATTGTTTGTATGCGAGACACACGCACGACGGAAGCTCAAGGCCGTGTCGCCGGATATGTCATGTCTTTTTCCACTGAGAACAAGCATCAGAGTCAGAGCCTAACCCTCGTCGATGTTTTCACCAAATACTACTACCAGACGGCGCTTATTCTTCAGCTGAACGGAGAACCCTGTGCGGGCATTTCGGCCTTCGGAAGCAGCACACCGGTTCTCTATTACTACACTCCCCTCGGTGAAATCTTTCATCCGCCTGGTTTAACGTCCTAGTTTGTCTTGCGACTTACCCTCCGCGGTCGACGTACAACAGCGCGGCGATCTGTCTGCTGGACATCTTCCTTGTCAAAGGAAGCCTAGCACCGTCTATAGGCGATTAACCAAACCACGACGCCATGAAAAAAATATTACCCGCACTGGGCATCCTTGCGATGCTCTTCTCCTGCGCGGAAAAAAAAGACTATCGGGCCATAACAAGCAGTCCCCAACACCTGCACCGCACGATTAAAGCCGTCACAGATATCATCGTGTACGACATCTTTTCACCGCCGGTCGCAAGTCGTATTTACGGCTACATAAGTGTGGCAGCGTACGAGGCAGCGCGACATGAAGATTCTACTCTCGTCAGCCTGGCAGGACAGCTGAATGCCCTCGAACCTGTTCCCCAGCCACAACGAGAACTCGAATATTGTTTCCCACTGGCTTCTGCACAGGCCGCGTTACGGGCGGCACGAACATTCATTTTTTCGGAAGAGAAACTGGACGCATACCACCAACAACTGCTCGCCGACTTTCAGCTGTCGGGAATACCGAAAGATGTCTTTGATCGGTCAGTGGAGTACGGGAACGCGGTAGCAGATCATATCCTCGCATGGTCGTCTACCGACAACTACAAACAGACTAGATCTTATCCGAAATACTCAATTCAGAATATCGAATCAAGCTGGAGGCCCACACCACCCGCATATATCGATGCCATTGAACCTCACTGGAACAAGATCAGAACGTTCGTGATCGACTCTGCATCGCAATTCCGCTGCCCGCCTCCCCCAGAATTCTCGACTGATCCCGAAAGTGAGTTCTATAAGATCGCTTACGAAGTGTACGAAACCAGTAAGAACCTCACACCCGAACAGGAAGAGATCGCGCGATTCTGGGATTGCAACCCGTTCGTCATGAACATCAAGGGACACGTCATGTATGCCACGAAGAAGATCTCGCCTGGTGGCCATTGGATGAATATTGTACGGGTGGCGTGTGAAAAGGAAGGCGCTGGTGTTTCGCGAGCTGCCGAAGCCTACGCTGTCGCCGCCCTGGCACTGGCCGATGGTTTCATCGCCTGTTGGGACGAGAAATATCGAAGCTTGCTCATTCGGCCCGAATCGTATATCAACCGTTACATTGATCAAAACTGGGTTCCACTCCTGCAGACCCCGCCTTTCCCGGAATACATCAGCGGGCACAGTGTAATCTCGGCCGCGGCGGCGACGGCGCTAACCGAGGTCTTTGGTGACAACTTCGCATTCGTAGACTCTACGGAAGTCGAATTCGGTCTGACGGCACGCAGCTTTAACTCCTTTCTGGAAGCGTCTGCGGAAGCTGCCCGAAGCAGGCTCTACGGCGGGATTCACTACAGGCCTGCGAATGAGCTCGGCGTGACTATGGGAACGTCAGTAGGTGAGTTCATCACCCGTAAACTCGCGACGAGAACAGCACCCGTCGCGCTAAGCGAAAACCGATGAAGGCCAACACACAAACACTGCATCATATTTTTCGTGTCGCGTGTGCGATGTGCTTTATCGGGCATGGTGCATTTGGTATCCTCACCAAGCGAATATGGTGCGACTACTTTGGCGTGTTCGGAATCGGCGAAGCTATGGCCTATGATCTCATGCCGGTCGTCGGCATCGTTGACATCGCACTTGGTTTTGTCTTGCTGTTCTATCCCTTGCGAATATCCGCCGTGTGGCTTGTGTTCTGGGGATTCTTCACCGCCTCGCTCAGACCACTGGCCGGAGAGTCTTTTGCAGAACTGCTTGAACGCGCTGGAAATTTCGGTGCGCCGATCGCCTTGCTCATGTTATCGGTATCATCCTTGATATCGCGTGACAGCATGTTTCACAAGCTTGTGCCAGATGACAATCTCGGCGCACAAGAATGGAAGACCATCCGTTTAACGCTGCAGATAGTGGGGTTCATGCTGTTATTTGGTCATGGATGGCTCAATGTGATAGAAAAGGAAGGATTGATAGAGCAATACACGCGTTTCGGGTTCAGCGCACCGGAACAAACGGCCTTGTTCATTGGCATCTTCGAGATCGCCGGTGCGTGCTCCCTTTTGTTATGGCCTTCGCGCTCCATCGTTCTCTTGCTCCTGCTCTGGAAAATTCTGAGTGAAACGTATTATCCTGCCTATGCATTGCTGGAATGGGTGGAGCGCGGCGGAAGTTATGCAGTGCTGCTCGGACTTTGGTTACTTATCGGCAGGAAGACAGCTTCAGACCTCAGACCGTTAGAGGCACGTACCTCAAGAGGTGTGGAAGTCCATGTACTGGAAAAAAGTTAGTGCTTTTATCGACTGTCATGGATCGGAAATAACGTGACTTTTATCATAGCAAACGTTTACGATGCGTGTGCCGGCGTGGTATTTGCGTTTTCGTCAAACCCTTTTGGGATAGTATTGGTTTTAGAAGCGAGGACTTTTATTTTTGCTGCCTCATCTCCCGATCGGTGGAAAATCAATGATCTAAACAATTACACCCATGACGAAAATAGGTATTAATGGATTTGGCCGGATTGGCCGCCTGGCCTTCCGCGCAGCTCTCAACAGGAAGGATATTGAAGTTGTCGGTATTAACGACCTTGTTGATGTCGACTACATGGCATATATGTTGAAATACGACTCAACCCACGGTAAGTTCGAGGGCGAAGTTGAAGTTAAAGACGGCCACCTTGTGGTAAACGGAAAGAAGATCCGCGTTACCGCAGAGAAAGATCCCGCCAATTTGAAATGGGGCGAAGTCGGTGCCGAGATCATCATCGAATCCACCGGTTTGTTTCTCACGCGTGAGCTGGCCCAAAAGCACATCGCCGCGGGCGCGAAGAAGGTTGTGATGTCCGCTCCTGCGAAAGACGACACGCCGACGTTTGTTATGGGTGTAAACCACAAGAATCTTTCAGCAGAGCACACGATCGTTTCGAATGCTTCGTGTACGACGAATGCTCTGGCTCCGGTAGCGAAAGTCCTTAATGACAAGTTCGGAATCACGGAAGGGTTGATGAGTACGGTGCACGCAGTTACTGCTACGCAAAAAACAGTCGACGGTCCATCTGCGAAAGACTGGCGCGGCGGTCGCGGGGGATTCCAGAATATCATCCCATCATCTACCGGCGCAGCGAAGGCAGTTGCCCTCGTAATCCCGGAATTGAAAGGCAAGCTTACGGGCATGTCGTTCCGCGTTCCGGTAGCCGACGTATCAGTCGTCGACCTGACTGTCAGACTGGACAAGAAGGCGAGCTACGAGGATATAAAGACAGCGATGAAAGAAGCTTCGCAGGGCGAACTCAAGGGTATTCTCGGATACACTGAGGAAGAAGTCGTATCCCAGGACTTCCTGGGCGACACACGGACTTCGATCTTCGATGCAAAAGCAGGTATTGCCCTGAACGATAACTTCGTTAAGGTGGTAGCCTGGTACGACAACGAATGGGGTTATTCCAACAAACTGATCGATCTCGTTCAGGAACTGGCCAATAAGTAAGGAGTACTCCCTGTCATATTTTTTTGAAAAAAGCCGCTTTTTAGCGGCTTTTTTCGTTCCAGGCACGAAGATTTACGCCTTTCCAGCGAAAATCCGGCATTTTTTCGCCCTTTTTTCGTTAATAAGGTAATCAGGGAGGTCACGCATGCATGATTATTACGAAGCTTTAGGCGTATCTCGGCACGCCAGTCAGAACGACATCAAAGCCGCCTTCAAAAGGATGGCGATGCGCTACCATCCCGACCGTAATCCCGGTAACAAGGGGGCGGAAGAGACCTTCAAGTTTCTCAACGAAGCCTATCAAACTCTGTCCGATCCCGTCAAACGCGCGCGGTACGATTCGCGGTTCCATATTATAACCGAAGAACTCAACGATGCCTACTGGCAGGAGATCAAACGAAAGCGGTATCAGCAATGGCGCCAGTCGCGAAAGAACAGTTACTATCGACTCGATAAGAACTATTTCAAGATACAGGGCCTTGCATTCCTGGTGTTCCTCCTGATCGCCGGATTCTGCTTCGCAGTCATTAACACCGCTCATTACTACGTGCGGCAACAGCAGATGGAAAAATGGCGAGCGAACAGCATGCAACTGAAGCAAGTTAACGGGCTCTTCGTCGAGGGACGATTTCACGACGCGTTCGCCATGATCCGAAAATTGGAAGAAAAAGATCCGCTCGACTTTCGCTTCGGGTTTGTTCGCGATAGCCTTGTTGCTGAGTTACGCAAGAAAGCTGACCACGAGTACGGTCAGAAGGACTTCCCGTCCGCGGTCACGCACTATCTCGTCTTGAAGAACTATGAGAACCCGGTGCGATTCGAGACACTTCAGAATCTGTCGATGTGCCAGTTCTATCTCGGCAATTTCAAAGAGGCGCTCGAAGCACTGAAGCACCTCCATAATCAACAACCTGGTGACCTCGGTCTTGTGTACAGGATCGGTATCATCAACCTCGAAAATCTCGACAATCCTCAGGAGGCATTGCACTACTTTAGCATGGGTAAAAGGTTGTTCAAGGAGAACCTCAGTCGGGTGTACGGCAATGCCTTTCAAATCGTAATGAACCCACAAGATGTCCCGGATATCTACTACAGCATCTTTAAGGGACGGGCACTCGCGAATATGAAAGTCGGGAACTTCCCCGATGCGGTGACAGACTGCAACTGGATGGTGTTCCTCCGCGGGGAAAACGCCGAGGGCTATTACCTCCGCGCGATCGCCAACATTAGCACTCGCGACTTTCCCGCTGTCTGTTCTGATTCTCAAAAGGCCCGCGATCTCGGCTATGATCCGGCGAAGTCCTTCTCGGGCCGCTATTGCCGGCTTGCCGCCACTCAACGTTGACTGGGTTCCGGGTTCTGGGTGCCAGGTAAGGGGCTGGGGCTGGGGTGCAAGGGTTGAACCGAGAGACCTATCTGATATTTTACAGAAAATCAATACGTTATGGTTTATTCCTAATTAATGACTTTAGGATACTGATGTAGGGTTTCCAGCTCATTTAATAAGTATTCAGCAGTTCCATTTCGCACCTTTGAAGTATAAACAGAACACAAAAACACTTTTGGCAAATGAACAGAGTTGACTTCAGAGGCATTGCTCAGGCACGGATGGCCGCAAGGCTGAGGCAGGTTCTTGTACTTTTTGTAGCCGTGGTAGTAGGAATACTAGTATCGGTATCCGTGAATTTTTGATTCTCACAAGACCCCTCCGGAGCCAACTGTTCGAGAGATTCGAGTTTTAGGTTAATTGACTGATTAGTTCCCGAATAGCCCCGCCAAAAGCGGGGCTTATTCATTTGGTGTGCTGCCTGCGCGATTTCCCGCGATCGCTTCTATCTTTAGCGCATGAACTTCGATCCGCGCGTTTTTCTCAACAATCTGGCACAAACCTCGCCCTTTCCGTTTCTAATACCAATCGACCGCGCCGAGGGACTGTACTTATACGCTCCCGACGGGACCCGATATGCGGACCTGATCTCCGGGATCGGCGTAAGTGCCGTGGGTCATCGGCACCCCTTGGTCGTTCAGGCTATCAAGGATCAACTCGACAGGCACCTCCACGTAATGGTTTACGGCGAATACATTCAAAGCCCCGTGAATGCCCTGGCTGAAATGGTAACGGACCTCCTCCCGCCGAATCTCAATTGCTGCTACTTCGTAAACTCCGGAGCTGAAGCAAACGAAGGCGCGCTTAAGCTGGCCAAACGTCTTACGGGACGGACTGAAATCGTGAGTTGTCGCGGATCCTATCACGGCAGCACCCACGGCGCTTTGAGCGTATCAGGAAACGAGATAAAAAAACGTGCGTTCAGACCGCTGCTGCCGGATGTTCGGTTTATACGCTTCGGAGAAATGGAAGACCTCGCAGCTATTACAACCCGGACGGCATGCGTTATTATGGAGACTGTTCAGGGGGACGCAGGCGTCAGGATACCAACAGCAGCGTATATGCAAGCCGTGCGCGACCGCTGTACACGGACCGGCACACTTTTGATCCTCGATGAAATCCAATGCGGCATGGGCAGAACCGGGAAACTCTTTGCATTCGAACACTACGGCATTGCACCGGATATCCTGACCGTAGCAAAAGCTTTTGGCGGCGGACTACCCATCGGGGCGTTTATCGCCGAACGACAGATGATGAAAACGCTGACGCACGACCCGATGCTTGGTCACATCACGACCTTCGGGGGAAACCCGGTGTGCTGCGCGTCCGCGCTCGCGACCCTGTCGGTCATTCGCAATGAAGCCCTCATCGCCGGCGTTGAGGAAAAAGGTCGGGCCTTCGAGCAATATCTCAGGCATCCACAGGTCCGGGAACTGCGACGGATCGGGCTGCTCTTTGCCCTTGATTTCGCGTCAGCTGAAAGAGTATCAGCAATCGTCAACTACTGTAAAAGCAAGGGTGTTATTGTCTACTGGTTCCTCTCACATCCCTATAGTGTCCGGCTCGCGCCACCGCTGACGATCACGCAAAGCCAGATAAAAGAATGTTGTGAAATAATTCTTGAGGCAATCGAAAACACTTAAATTTCATTATGCCACAGACCTGGAATCGACTCGACTACATCTTCAAGGTAATGGTGATTACCGCGCTTAGTATATACGCAGTGATCCTCTGCCGCGACATCGTCGTTCCACTGTCGATAGCAGTGTTCCTCGCCGTCGTTTCGCTTCCGGCTGTTAACTGGCTTGAACGGCGAATGGGTACTATCACCGCAGTATCACTCGTCGTGGTCGGAGGAACCCTTGTGTTCGCGTTCTTCCTCTGGCTTCTCATCAACCAGGTCTTCAGCCTTGTGAACGACTTGCCCAATCTGCAGGACCGGGCGGACAAATTTGTAAACGACATCAAAGGTTTGATGTGGGAGCGACTGAACGTCGATCCCGGCGAGTTGCGTCAGATGGTGCAGGATGGGCTTAAGAGTGTGAGTGTCTACCTCGGCGCATTCCTATTAACAACCGGCAGCACGCTCGCAACGGTCGTGCAGATTCCAATCTACATGTTTCTACTTTTGATCTACCGCGGCAAGTTCAAATTATTCTTCGCGAGCATCATGCCTGAAGGCGACACCAAGATGGCATGGCAAAAAGAAATTGAAGGCGTGGCACACGGGTACATAACTGGTCTCCTGCTTGTCACGCTCATCGTAGCGATTCTCAATACCACTGGTCTGCTTCTTCTCGGCATCAAGCATGCGATCTTCTTCGGAATCTTGTCGGGGATTCTGACAATTATCCCCTACGTTGGAATTTTTATTGGAGCACTGTTGCCAACCTTGATGGCGTTGATTACGAAAGACAGCGCGTGGTACGCAGTCGGTGTGATAGCAGTATTTGCCGTCGTTCAATTCCTCGAAGGAAACTTTATCACACCGCGAATCACCGGCTCGAAGGTCAGTATCAATGCCCTCGCCGCCATCATCGCCCTTGTATTGGGTGGAAAAATACTCGGGATCACCGGGATGATCCTCGCCGTACCGGCGATCGGTATCCTGAAGATTCTGCTGGCGTATTCCCACCGCCTGAAACCATTTGTTATCCTGCTGGGTGATGTTGAGGAAAAGGAAGTCGCCGCAGACCCGACCGAGAAAACGCCATCCGTGCAAAAACTTAAGACGAAAGCGCGCAAGAACGAGACGCAATAGGACGCTCTTACAATTTCTCTACAACGATGTTGTGATTGGTATAGATACAGATGTCGGCAGCAATATGAAGGCTCTCGCGAACGATTTCTTCTGCCGACAGGTGAGGTGCGTGTTTCTTCATCGCCAGCGCTGCTGCCTGCGCATACATCGCACCCGAGCCGATCGCCGCAACCTGGTTGTCGGGTTCAAGCACATCGCCAGTCCCGGACAACACCAACAGTTCACCTTTGTTCATCGTGATAAGCATGGCCTCCAGTCTCCGCAGGAAACGATCCATACGCCAGTCTTTCGCCAGTTCAATGGCAGCTCGTTTCATATTGCCGCCGTAGCTGTTGAGTTTTTCCTCGAACCGCTCGATCAGTGTAAACGCATCGGCTGTTGAACCCGCAAAGCCCGCGAGCACCTTGCCCTCGTGCAACTTCCGGATCTTACGGACGTTGCTTTTCGCAACGTAGTTTCCCATCGTCGCCTGACCATCTCCACCAATTGCAGCCTCACCGTTGTGCATCACGGCAATGATGGTGGTTGAATGTATTTTCTCCATGGGAACAGTGGTTTCGTTCGCGGACCCGGATCAATCTCAGATCAATATCCTGACAGGATCCTCCAGGAGTCCCTTCAGCGTCTTGAGGAATGCCGAACCCACTGCCCCGTCGACCGCGCGGTGATCACAGGAGAGCGTGACCTTCATCACGTTCCCAGGAACAATCTGGCCATCTTTCACGATAGGAGTTTCTTTGATTCCTCCGACGGCCAGTATACACGCATCCGGCGGGTTGATTATCGCTGTAAATTCTTCGATGCCAAACATACCCAGATTGGAGACCGTAAAGGTACTTCCCTCCCAGTCCGACGGCTGGAGTTTCTTGTCATGCGCTTTCTGGGCGAGGTCCTTGACTTCCGCGGCGATGTGCGAGAGCGACTTATTGTCGGCAAAGCGCACCACCGGAACGAGCAAGCCCTCCTTCACCGCAACGGCAACGCCTACGTGGATATGGTGATTCTTCCGAATTTTATCGCCAAGCCATGAGACGTTCACATCCGGGTGCTGACGCAACGCGGCTGCTACTGCCTTAATGACAATGTCGTTGAACGATATCTTAACGGGACTAACGTCATTGATGCTCTTCCGAGCTTCAACAGCCTTGTCCATATTAATTTCCATCGTCAGATAGAAATGCGGTGCCGTGAACTTGCTTTCGCCGAGACGACGAGCGATGGTCTTCCGCATTTGAGAAACGGTGACTTCCTCGAAACTTTCCTCGCCCACAACTTTCGGCAACACCACTGCTTTTCCTTCGCCTGATTTCGCCGCGGCAGGTTGCGCAGAAGGTTTGAAATTCTCGACGTCGCGCTTCGTGATCCGGCCATGATCACCCGTTCCCGGGATCTGGCTGATGTCGAATCCTTTGTCTTTCGCCAACTTCTTCGCAAGCGGCGACGCTTTCACTCTGCCGTTGGAACCGTGGTCAGCCTGTGCTTCCTCTTTCTGCGCAGGTTCTGGTGCAGCCTTCTCCGATGACGCTGCGGCACGCTCGGGCTGTTCACCACCCTGTCCCTGTGCCTCGTGCGCCTTCAACAGTGTCTGCCAGTCTGCGTCTTTCTCACCTATTATTGCCAGAACGCCGTTTACCGGAATAGCCTTTCCGGCATCTGCTCCGATGTAAAGAAGCGTCCCTGTGTTGTACGACTCATATTCCATCGTCGCTTTGTCGGTCTCTACTTCCGCAAGCAGATCACCGGACTTCACACTATCACCCGCCTTCTTGTGCCACGCCGCGATGACGCCTTCCGTCATCGTATCGCTCATCTTCGGCATCAGAACGATCTCCGCCTTGATACCCGACGTGTCAACCGCCGTTGCCACCTCGGCAGGTTTCCGGCTCGTTTCCTCCGCAGGTGCCCCGGAAGATTTCGCGGCGTCTCCCTCTCCTTTGCCTGCCTCGGCAAGAAGTGGTTTGTAGTCTTCACCCTTCTCGCCAACAATGGCCAGAACATCGTTCACCTGAATAGCTTCGCCTTCGCCAGCTCCCAGGTAGAGCACCGTTCCGGAATTGAACGACTCATAGTCCATAGTCGCCTTGTCCGTCTCTATCTCCGCCATCAGTTCTCCTGACTTTACGGTGTCTCCAACTTTCTTATGCCATTTCGCGATCACACCTTCAGTCATGGTGTCGCTCATCTTCGGCATTCTTACGATTTCTGCCATTTTTTGAATTGAAGTTTTAACAAAATTTCCCGGAATAAGCCTCCAAAAATAGGCTATTCAAAGGGATTTTCAAGGATTTTTTAAAGTCGACCAGGATTTCAAAAACGAAAGGTGCCGATCAGTATTTCGAACTCCGTCACCGCGGGCCGCAAACCCTTCGAAAACCGTACGCCAACGTCGAACTGCGGGAAAAACCGCATGATGTTCAGATCGAGACGCGCTTCGGCCCCGACCGATGCATAGTCGTAGCTCCTGTCGAAAAAGAACCAGGGCCCCTGACCGAAGCCGTAGTCAAAAAATACATTTGCGCGCAACCGCTGGATGTTCAGCAGCGGCCCGAGCGCGATGTCGGGATACCACAAGGGCAGCGTGTAATTTGCCGAGACACTATAGAAGTCTTCAAACCGCGGCAATGAATGGCCGCGCGGGACGGGTATTTGATTTCGAAATGTGTACGCATCAGCGGAAAAATCGAACCGGGTATGCTGATAGGCGCCGTATCCCCAGAGCGAATGATGTTTGCCAAGCCCTGGAAAATAGAGTTGTCCAAATACTGAAACCTGTTGACCCCGGAGATCCCCGCCAAATGGCGTATCAAAATACTCAAGTTCAAGCAGCTGCCCCCACCGGCTGTTGATATCGCGGTGACTTTGTTTTAACAGGCGGAAGGCGGAAAAACTGAAATGGTTGTATACGAGCTGACCATTGCCTACATAGTCGAAGAACGGGTAGAACCCCTTTTCTCCGGAGGGAACGAAACGTCCCCCACCGTCTATACTGTTCCGGAAGTCCGACACCTGCGTGACACCAACGGCATTTCCCACCACGACACTTCCATGATACTTCGACGACGTCGTGAGCAACGGCACCCGAACACCCGCCTGAACATTGGCCTCCTTCCATTTGAATACAATATCTTTTAACTCCGATGTTACAGGATCGGCAAGCGTATCATAAAACCTGCCTGAACCTTCATTTACGGATCGGCTTCCGTACGAAGCGGTCACATCGATGATAGGATACCATGCCTGGTAGCTAACCTGCCCCCTAAGCGCACCCGTGCGTTCCTGGACATCGAAATGATAGCCGAGGTTGAGTGTCGTGGTACTCAGGATATCCCGTGAAATCAACCCGACGCTCGCCCTCGTGAGATCGTTCTCCACTGCAAAACCCCAGTTATAGGGGTTGATGATACCGCTTCCTTTTCGATATGGCGCGTCGGGGTACGTTGTGTCTCCGACATTGGCGAAAATATCGGGATGCCCCTCCTGCTCGACGAGATGCTGATAGATCGGAGCAGCCGGCCTTTCGACGGTATAGGACTTCCAGGATGAAGGATCGAATCGGGCACTGACTACGTCCATCCCGTCTTTCGACTGATCGTTGTAGTAGATCGTCTTCCCATCCTTCGACACGGACGGGTTATACGCGCCAAGACGGCTACTGGTAACCTGAAACCGCTGACTATTTTCAAGGTTGATCGCATAAATATTGTCGATGCCGCTAACGGGAGAGTTGAACAGCAAGTACTCGCCGTGGAGCACGGGGTATCCCACGTTCTCCTGTGACACCGGAAGCACATCCCGCGATGATCCGCTTTCCGCATCAATGAGTGTGATGGTCTTTCCGTCATCAACGGTCTTTACGACCGCTATTGTCGAACCGTCTTCCGACCACCGCGGCATCGAATAGAAATCATTACTCTCATTCGGAAATTTCCGGATCACACTCCCGTCGTTCACGTTTAGCACGACGATATTCGTCCGGTATCGCGTATCGGTCTCGATGGTAACGACCTTGTCGCCCTTTCGGGTGATGGCGGCACTGGCATACCTCGCCCGCTTGGGTCCTATGCGCTTGCGTTTCCGCGTGGACAAATTATAGGCTTTAACCTGCGAATAGTTCACAACGCGCCAGCGCGGATCAAATCCATACTCATTCCATACGACCACATCACCGTCTGCCGACAGCATGCCGGTTTCGTTCATCAGGCCTGGTGTAAATACCTTCTCTTCTCCGCCTTTGAGCAATACGAACTGCTGAATATCACCAATGCCCTTCTTCATCGCCAGTACGTTTCCGTCGGGTAGTGCCTGCGGATACAAGTAATCCGTGTATGCTGCATTACGACGGCGATTGACGCGTACGAACGGTGTCAACTCGATCGTTTCCACCTCCTGACGCCACCGCGTAGTCAATGCATCTGCCATGTCGTTGTATAGCCCCGTCACATAAAGACCGGTTTCTTTCTTGATTGCGTTGGAGAATGCAAACGGAACAAACGGAACGCTCCACGATCTCGCGGTGACTTTACTCCAAATAGCCGGGTCGTTAGTCTTGCTGCGCAGGTGGCTGACCATATGATAGCCGAAGGAATACTCATCCGGGATATTGTGACGATAGGATCCCAGCGATAGTTTGTGATAATTGAACTTTCTTCCCTCCAGAAGGTTGGTTTTCAGAAGAAGCGAGAAGTTCGGAATCTTCCCTCTTCCGCTCGGGGTAAGGGCAGTTTCCGTCGCAACTGCATCGCCTTCCCAAAACCAGGGTGGCGCCGCTGCCTGCGACATCCCCGCCAGGGAAATTGAGCCAAACAGGTAATAGATTG
>JBIQJZ010000338.1:0-1991 GCA_044507115.1 Flammeovirgaceae bacterium
GTGAGTGGTGAGTAGTGAGTGGTGAGTGGTGAGTGGGGGTGTAGTAATTTATCGGCCTAATCTTAGTAGAGATGAGTCAGTATGGTAGGAGAAAGTTCTTGAAGTTGTCGGCGGCGGGTCTTGCGAGTACGCTTTGGGCACCGCTCATACAAAAAGCGCTCGCAGTGGATGCGCACAATGCAACACGCTCTATCCGCGACGTTAAGCACATCGTCATCCTGATGCAGGAGAATCGGTCGTTCGATCATTATTTCGGTGCGAAGAAAGGCGCCCGTGGTTTTGGTGACCGTTTCCCGATACCACTGGAAAGTGGACAGCGCGTATTTCATCAGACCGACGGAGAAAAGATTATCCCACCCTATCGCGCAGATGGGAAGAAGTCGAATGCGGCCCTGATTAATGTCACACCTCACGACTTCGCAGACACGCAGGCTGCGTGGAATCAGGGAAAGTACGGGCAATGGTCATTGTTCAAGACGCCGTACTCAATGGCGTATTACACCCGCGAAGAGATTCCATTCCAGTACGCACTTGCTGAATCGTTCACGCTTTCCGACGCTTACCACTGCTCGGTGGCAACAGGCACGGATCCGAACCGTATTGTATTTTGGTCCGGCTCCAATTTCGATCCTGAGAAACGAGCTGCAGGGATCAATTGCACAGATGTCGATTCCGAACCGAGCAACGTTCGCTGTTGGGTAACTGGTGCAGAACCCGACCCCGGCTACACGTATCGTCTAAACGGTTTTAAGTGGCCGACGATACCGGACGTGTTGCAGGACGCAGGCGTCAGCTGGCGTATCTACCAGAATCCGAACGACAACTGGACGGGAGCTATGCACGGATGTCTGGCGTTCGACTCCTTCCGGAATGCGAAGCAAGGATCGCCGATATACGAGAACGGGATGCGACATTTTTCGCTTGACGCGCTGAAGCACGATGTTCAGTCGAATCAACTTCCCGAAGTTAGCTGGGTGCTGCCATCAAAAATCGACTCCGAACATCCCGGAGCACCGTCGAGTCCTTATCGCGCCGGATATTTTATTCACCGCGTGCTGGAAGCACTCACCAGTAACCCTGAAGTTTGGAGCAAAACGGTGTTCTTCCTGACCTTCGATGAGAATGACGGGCTTTTTGATCACGTTCCCGCTCCGGCCGTGCCATCCTACAACCTTGACAACACACTTGCAGGAAAATCAACGCTCGAGTTGGCAGGCATGTATTTTCATAACGATAAGGGCACCGAGGCATTTCCGAGTCCGATGGGAAGAGGGAAGCGCATCTATCAGGATAAACGCGATACGATCTCCGGGCCCGTCAGACCGTGGGGAATGGGACCCCGAGTTCCGCTCTACGTGATTTCACCCTGGAGCAAAGGAGGGTGGATACATTCGGAAGTGGCAGACCATACGTCCGTTGCGCAATTCATTGAGAAGCGATTTGGCGTAGTCGTGCCGGCGATATCGCCTTGGCACCGGGCTGTCAGCAGCGATCTTACGACGGCGTTCGACTTCGAATCACCGAACGACCCAGTCTTCCCGGTTCTTCCTGATATGTCAGATTTTCAGCAGCGGGATGATGCATCCAGGTTGCTGCCGAAAGCTGAGGCACCGGCACAACCTTCACAACTGTTCCAGGAGAAAGGCTCGGTCTATTCCCGGGCACTGCCGTACACGTTGTACTGCCAGATCAAACCGATTCGCGATAAGGAAGAGGTTCAACTCATTTTTGATAACAAAGGAAAGAAAGGTGCAGTATATCATGTGTACGACATGCATCACCTGGAGCGCATCCCGCGCAGGTATACTGTCGAAGCGGGCAAACAACTTTCCGACGAGTGGGATACCAAAGACAGCGAGGGAGCATATCATCTTGAAGTATTTGGCCCCAATGGATTTTTCCAATCCTTCAAAGGGTCTGTTCGTATAGCTGAGCCGTTGGTCAGGATCGAGTTCGATCACACGGACGGGGGATTGCACATTCACTTCAAG
>JBIQJZ010000114.1:0-12873 GCA_044507115.1 Flammeovirgaceae bacterium
GACGAGGTTCTTGTCTTCCTCTGACAGCGGCGGCATTCCGTCCTGCGGCGGGATGTCGCCCATGCGCGAGATGCCGTTGCCATAAAATTCCCCTCCGAAAACCGATTTGTAGAAATTGAACGCAGCTTCGGTATCGCGCTCGAAATTGAGGTAGGTGCTTACACTTGCCATGGCCGTAATGTTTTGGTTAAAGGATGTCGTTCCATTTAGCAAATGTACGGGGAAACATCGTCCGTCCACAGGCTGATCCCGCCGTTTAAACGGGGGAAATGCGACATACGGTGGACCCTTGAAATACCCACCAGCACTGATAGCACTGACTCCGGAGGCGGCATTTATTTGTGTGATATGCAAAACGCTGGTATTTTTAGCTTCTTCAAACCTAGACGCCGAATGTTGACACGGGTAGTGCTTGTGGATGATCACGCAATTGTATTGGATGGTGTCAGGAGCCTGCTCGAGAAGGTAGAAGGGTTGGTGGTGGAACGCACGTTCAACTCTGGAGTGGAAGTGCTGAAGTACCTGGAGTCTGCTGAATGTGACTTGCTGGTCACAGACTTCAGCATTCCCGGCACGGACGGGCTTTCGCTTATTCACACTATCCGCCGGATCCGGCCAGACCTCAAGGTGGTGGTACTAAGCATGCACAACGAGGTGCATCTCGTCAAGGAGATATTGAAAACCGGTGTTCACGCCTATGTCTTGAAGAACGATACGCACCGGGAACTCGTGCACGCGATCGAGGAGGTGATGGCGGGTCGGATGTTTATGAGCAGTGATGTGGGACGTATGCTGGTGCGCGACCTCCAGAATCCAGACGAAGGCAAATTGCTTACGGATCGGGAACGTGAAATCCTCAAGCTCATCGCACAGGAATATTCGAACAAACAAATCGCAGAGGAGCTGTTTATCAGTGAGCGCACCGTAGAGACACATCGGAAGAACATCTTCCGCAAGACTAGTACCAGCTCACTCGTTGGATTGATCAAGTTTGCGTATGCCAACAATCTGATTTAGAATCTTTTTACTACTAATGTGAGAACCCCCCGATCCGCATCAACCCGCCGCGTGTTACTGGCTTTATCGTTTGTGTTTATTGGACTTACATCGTCTGCACAAGGAGTCTCATTCGACAGCTTGCGAAATATCGTAGGGCGGCATTCCTCGGATACCCTCGCCGTGCTGGCTTGCGCGGATCTTTGCTATGGCTATCGCATGGTCAATCAGGACTCGGCGCTGTACTACGCAGAGCAGGGGATGACGCTCGCACGGAAGCTCAATTACAGGAAGGGATTAGCACAAGTCTCAAGCGACGCAGCGCTGGTGCACTACGATCGGGGAGACCTCGATTCGGCAATCAGTTTATGGTCATCGGCATTGAAGGTCCGGCTGGAACTTCAGGATAAGCCGGGAATTGCGAGTCTCCGGATGAAAATTGGTGCTGCTTATTTCCGCAAGGGTGAATACGACGAATCGCTGAGACATCAACTCGACGCGTTGCGAACGTATGAAGAGCTGAATGTCCGGGACTGGATCGGACAGACCTTGAGCAATGTCGCGGCTGTTTACGAGCAGCAAAATCTGCTGGAGAAAGCGCTCGAGTATTATCAACGAGCGTATGACCTGCATGAGAGCGATGGATCCTCGGCGGGGATGGCTCGGGTGCTGATCAATATCGGGAATGTTCACTTTTTGCAGAAGGACTACGCTGCATCAAAGAAGTGCCTGCTCTCCGCGTTGAGGATGCTTCCGCAGGGAACGGAGGCAACGAACAAGGCGGTTGCTTTAAACAACCTTTCCGAAATCTTTGCGACGACTGAGAAATACGACAGCGCTGCGATCTGTGCGGAGCAGGCGCTGTCAATCCGCCGGGCAACTGGTGAGATCGGCGGGGTGATTTCCAGCCTCAATATATTGGGTCGCATTGCCACGCACCAAAGTAATTATGTTACCGCCAGGAAATTCCTCGATGAAGCTCTTGCCTTGGCGACCGAAAAACAACTTCTGTCGCTGCAGAGCCGCGTCTACCATACGTTGTACGAACTTCACAAGGAACAAGGTTCCTGGAAACAAGGCTTGGAGGCGCATGAGCGTTTTGCGGCGATCCGCGATTCCCTCCTGAATGAGACAAGCCGAAAGGAGGTTGCCGCCATGCAGGTGAAATACGATACGGAGAAAAAGGAGCAGCAGATTTCGCTTCAGGCTGCGGAGCTCGCGCAAAAGCAAACGCGTATCGAGCGAGACACTGTTATCATCCTAGCGTTAGTGGTGGCGGTAGCGCTGTCTATCGTGATTCTGGTTCTGCTTCGCGGTCGCCAACGACGGAGAGCGGAGATGCAGCGGAAGGAAGGCGAGATTGCGTTGCGCGAAGCATTTATCCGCGCGTCTATTGAGTCACAGGAAAATGAGCGAAAGCGATTCGCGCGCGACCTGCACGATGGAATGGGTCAGTGGATCTCGTCTCTGCGGTTGGTGCTTGAGGCGTTACAGGATGCGCGGGATGACGCTGAACGCATTGAAGTACTCGACCGCGCCGATAAGATCATGGGCGACATCAATCACGAATTCCGCAGTATTGCGTTTAATCTTATGCCGCACACGCTGATACATTACGGCTTGAAGGCGGCTCTTGGCGAGATGGTGAACCGCCTTAATACAATGAATCAGGCGGTGTTCTCGGTGACTGCATTCGCCTTTCCTGAACGATTACCGGAATTGGTTGAGGTTTCGTTGTACCGCGTGGTGCAGGAATGGACAAACAATATTCTCAAATATTCCGATGCTACCCGCGTCGAGATCCAGCTGACAGGTCATGATGACGAACTTGTCATCCTGATCGAGGACAACGGCAGAGGTTTTAATGTAGACGTCCTCAAGCGCGGTGCGGGTAATGGCTGGAATAATATCCGGTCCCGGATGAATCTGATCAAGGGTTCTGTTGATGTTGATTCTGCAAATGGACGAACAGGAACCACTCTTAGTTTAATGGTGCCTCGCCTGGCTGTCGACCCACTCCCAACCGGTAATCACGGCGCCGTCCTGGAAGTGGGGGACACGAGCATCCATACCTGACAAGGGAGACGGGGGCGATTTGTTATCTTGCAGCTCTAACCTAAAACGTGACATGAACGCACATCCGGGCAGCCCGCTGCAAAGTCCGTCAAAACGATTTCTTGCCCTCGACATTTTTCGCGGGATGACCATCGCCGGAATGGTGCTGGTTAACACTCCCGGAAGTGGGAAATATGTGTATGCGCCGCTGAAGCACGCCCCCTGGGACGGTTGTACGCCGACCGACCTCGTTTTTCCGTTCTTTCTGTTCGCGGTCGGCAATGCGCTGGCGTTCTCGATTTCCAAATACGAAGCACTCGGATCGGCAGAAGTGCTGAAAAAGATCCTTTTGCGCACAGTGCTGATCTTCGGTATCGGGGTACTACTGAACTGGTTCCCCTTTGTGCGATGGAGCGAGGGAGAGCTGTTATTCAGGTCACCGGAGAGCCTGCGGATCATGGGAGTCCTTCAGCGCATAGCCCTGGCGTATATGGGCGGGGCGCTGATCGTTCATTACCTGAAACCTGTCAATGCCTTTGCGACTGCTGTGGTCTTGTTGTTCGGGTATTGGGCTGTACTCCTGCTTTTCGGTGACCTTACATTGGAGGGCAACGCGGTAGTCAAACTTGACTTGTGGTTATTTGGGAAGGAGCATATTTACCAGAATTACTTCAGCGAAATACTCCAGCGGAAAATACCGTTTGATCCCGAAGGCCTGTTGAGTACCCTCCCCGCTATTTCGTCCGTTATTTTTGGCTTTATCGCTGGAAAATTTCTGCGTTCGCGGGGTAACAGTTACGAGACTATCTCCTGGCTGTTCATGGCGGGGCTGACGCTCATCTTCCTTGGACTGTGTTGGGACTTTGTATTTCCGATAAACAAGCCGATCTGGAGCAGCTCGTATGTACTGTACACCACCGGACTGGCAACAGTGATACTTTCAATGATCATCTTTGTGACCGATCTCCGGGAGATCAAGGGATGGAGCCGACCTTTTGTATTGTTCGGGAGAAACCCGTTGCTGATCTACATACTGTCTGGTGTGATCGCCAAGATCGGCGGATTGGTCCGCATAGGCGACACTAATGCGAACGCTACACTATACAAATATTTCTTCCAGCCCCTTGGAGGAAATTACTTCGGCTCGCTGCTGTTCGCCTTATTCCATGTCCTCGTGTTGTTGGGTATAGCGTGGTGGTTGGATAGTAGGAAGGTCTATTTTAGGGTCTAAGGGTGCCGCGTGCAAGGCACAGGGTGCCGGGTACAGGTACCAGTTACCAGGTCCCTCGGAACCTGGTATTTGGAACCCTGTCCCCGGTCCCCGCCTCTCTTCACAGTGACGAAAGAAATGCATCGACGTGATGGTTCAGGAATTTTGAGCCCGCAGAGTATACTCCTTCTTTATACCTGTCGCGATCCACACTGATGATTTTTGCATTTTTATTCGTGCGGTTTTCAGCGCTGTAGAATGTGCCATAGATCGTGCTTGTACCGATCGCATCGGTGCCGCCATGGGCATAAGCCGAGATTTTTTCGTCGTCTATCACTCCGGAGATCATCAGCGGCTTGGCAAGGGTACCTGTATACGTGCTGGTAGCACCGGCACCCATTTTGCCGTGATAGAACGAAACATCACTCACGGCTGATGTTACCGTGTTCGCGCCCTTGAACTTGACCTTTGCATCGGACGTCATGGTTACAGCTTCCTGGCCGACGAGCCGTAATGACGTCTTGACTTTGACCTTAGCCCCGAGACCTTTAAATCCATCAGCTTCCGAGATAAAGAGCACGGTCAGATCAACAGATCCAATGATTGCATCGCCGAGTTCAGCAGACAACTTGGGAAATGTTGACGCCTGCGTCCCGAGAAACCCTCCTTTCTTCTCTTTACCATCCTTGTCAAGCTTCTTCACATAGTACTCAAAGCCTGTTGGAGTACAGGTCAATACACCGGGGATCTCCGCGGTGGAAATCCCGCCGCCCTTCATTCGCACAAATTCCTTGTACGTACCTGTCGTTGCGGCTTCATCAGCACCGATGATCGTCAGGCCGTTCGCCTGGAGCTTGCCGACATAATCTTTGTAAAGCTGATCTGTAATTGATTGCACAGTGGCCTCGTCCAGTCCTTCCAGTCCGACAGACACTTCTGCCATCGCGTCACCGCGCACTCCGCCGCCTAACGTGTGTCCGCCTTGTTTGAAATCCTGTTTCTCATTGTACACCTGAAAATTCACGTCGAAGCCCGCGATGTAGATCCGCTTTGCACCATCTGATTTTCGAATCTTGTTGAGGCCGAATGAATTGTCTTTTGGCTTAAACTCACCGAGCGACTGTGCGGAAATCATCCCCGTCATTGCGCAAAAAACTGCTGTGATAATAATCTTGTTCATGTGAAGAAAGGTTAGGTTACTGTAAGTGTTGTAAAAGTGAGGTGATGTTCCTGCGCTTGAAATACCCTCCCCGCGGGAAATTGGACTACCCACTGGCACGGATATGCGTTACGGACCGCTCACTTCTTTATTTCCCTATTTCCCCTAATTCTCTGTTTTCCGATCTTCCTATTTCCCTATATTGGAGGTTATGAATTCCAGAAGAGATTTTTTGAAGAAGGCTGCTCTCCTCGCTGGAGGCGCGGGGGCTTTGAATGCGTTGCCACCCTCAATTCAGAAGGCATTTGCCATCTCCCCCGATCCGGGTACAACGTTCTACGATGCGGAACATATAGTGATGGTGATGCAGGAGAATCGCTCGTTCGATCACTGCTTCGGAACAATGCGTGGCGTACGCGGTTTCAACGACCCACTGGCGATCCCGTTGCCGGATAAGAATCCGGTGTGGTTTCAACCGGACAAACAAGGGAATCGTTTTCTTCCTTTCCGCCTGAACATAAGAGATACACGCGCAGCGTGGATGGGGGGTGTGCCACATTCATGGACCGATCAGGTGGACGCTCGCAATAACGGAAAGTACGATGGCTGGATCGAAGCGAAACGCCCAGGCAATAAGGACTATCGGCACATCCCCATGACCATGGGCTATTATACGCGCGAGGATATCCCGTTCTACTATGCGTTGGCGGACGCCTTCACCGTATGTGATCAACATTTTTGCGCGGCACTCACGGGAACCACGACCAATCGCAGCTACTTCTGGACGGGAAAAACGCACGGCGGTCCTGGCGATAAAGCGAAGGTCCGGAACGGTGAAGTGACATATAGTAAAGAGGCATCCTGGGAGACCTTCCCGGAGCGACTCGAGGATCTCGGGATTTCGTGGAGGGTCTATCAGAACGAAATCAGTTTGCCTTCCAACGTAGAGGACTCATCCTTGCTGGCGAACTTCACCAACAACAATCTCGAGTGGTTCTCGCAGTACAATGTGCGGTTTGGCACGGGTTACTGGGGCTACCTGAAGAGACAGGAGCGCGACCTTCCGGGATATATCAGTGAACTCGAGAAAAAACTGCAAGCAGCGACAGGCGCTGAAAAAGAGGAACTCGCCGGTGAACTGGAGAAACGGAAGCAGGAACTCGCAAGAGTACGCGAACATCTCGTGAAATATACTCCGGAGGAATTCAAGAAGCTGTCGCAGCGACAACAGAATCTGCACAACAAAGCATTTGCCACGAATATCGCCTCACCCGACTACCACAAGGTTGAGGACATGGTTTATACAGCCGAGGGCGAGGAGCGTTCTACCAAGGTGCCGAAGGGCGATATCCTGTACCAGTTCCGCAAGGATGTTAACGAAGGCAAACTGCCGACGGTCACGTGGCTAGTCGCACCGCAGAAGTTTTCGGATCACCCGAGTGCGCCGTGGTACGGTGCGTGGTATGTATCCGAGGTCCTTGATATCCTGACGAAAAATCCTGACGTCTGGAAGAAGACGATCTTTATCCTGAACTACGACGAGAACGACGGGTATTTCGACCACATTCCTCCGTTTGTTGCACCGCATCCGACCGATCCGGAGTATGGTAAGGTGTCGCCGGGTATCGATGTCACCGGCGAGTTCGTCACCAAAGAAGAGGAGATAAAGTTTGGGTTCCGCGAAAGCGAATCAAGGACAAGTCCGGTGGGGCTCGGTTATCGCGTTCCCCTTATTATCGCATCGCCCTGGACGCGGGGTGGATGGGTAAACTCGGAAGTGTGTGATATCACTTCGACTATTCAACTCATGGAGAAGTTTCTGTCGAAGAAGACGGGCAAGAAGGTGCAGGAACCGAATATCAGCTCGTGGAGACGGACTGTTAGCGGTGATCTTACGTCAGTTTTTAGACCGTACAACGGGGAGAAGATCGACTTGCCGGAGTGGCTCGACAGGAATAAACATATCCAGGATATTTATAACGCGCGATTCAAGAAGATACCGGATAACTACAAAGCGCTGAGCGCGGAAGAGGCACGGGAGCTCACGCGAAAACCAGGTGACGCCCTGCCTGTGCAAGAGCCCGGCACGAAACCGTCGAACGCTCTGAAATACGATCTACATGTCGACGGACGCGTGAGCTCCGATAGCCGGAACTTTGTGATTCGCTTTCGCGCCGCGAAGGATGTCTTTGGCGACGAGTCGCTCGGAGCGCCGTTCAATGTCTATGCGGCGGTCGACTACAAAAATGCAAATGGGCAATTTGAACCCTCGAGAACGTGGGCGTTTGCCGTGGGAAGCGGAACTGAGATAGAGTATGCGTGGCCACTCGCGTCATTTGCCGGGGGCAAGTATCATCTCCGCGTGTATGGACCGAACGGCTTCTTCCGCGAGTTTGCAGGTGACGCTACCAGCGGTGTGGAAGTACTTTCACGGCCTGCCAGTCGCGGAAAGAATCTCACCGGACAATTGAACGTTGAGATCAGGAATACGGGAAAGCAGCGCCTGGACTTGAAGCTTGCCGATGAGAAATACGGAAAGAGGTCACAGAGCCTATCCCTCAAAGCAGGCGGTAAGGATACCGTAGCGATCAACACAACTACGAGTGGAGGATGGTATGATTTCGCTGTCCGGTTTGGCGATCGGGTACTGGCCCGATACGCCGGCAGACTCGAACGCGGTGTTGATAGTATCTCGGATCCGTATATGGCCGCGGTGTAAGATAGTCCACGGTCGACCGTGGACCTTTCAACCTACTTCCCTTCGCCGCCGTAATCCAGGAAGATCCTTCTCAGATCTTTTTCTTCCACGCGGACTTTTTGCTCGTATGCATCAAGCTCCAGCAGAACAATACGAGGATCGCTTAGCAAGGCACGGAGTTTTTCGATGTCTTTGTCGAACTCCGGATTTCTACGCGTTGCTTTCAATGAATACTTCCGCGCGAACTCGTCACCGCCGGATTGTATTTTGTTACGGATATCGATTCCAGTCTTGATCTTGTCCATTATACTTTCCTTTGAACGACCAATGACTTCCGTTGCTTCGAGCGTGCCGAGCGTAAGTACTGTGGTACCACCCACACCGGATACGATCTTCGACTGATCGGGTTGATCAATAACTACCGGCGAAAGACCTGTCACCGCGCCGAGCGATGCATTGACGATCGAACGGTTCTGCTTTCCTTTCCGCGCGCGCTTGTATTCTTTGTTAAGGGCCTTCTGATTTTCATCGAGCAATTTGATCATCTTCCCAGCTTCGATGAGATAGTTCCGGTACTTTTCAAAGAGCTGCGCGTCCTTCTTGATCAGGTTCTCCGCGTCCTGGACACGGATCTTCGCGGTGCGCTGTGTGCGGTTGTTGGATTTGTCAAGCACAAAGAAGACCACTTCCGTAGTAACGGAACCGTTGACTTCTTCGACATAATCGTAACCCGGTGACCACGTGAATTCGTACTGCAGATTCGTGTTGCTTTTCCACGCGCTTGTCGGAACACGTTTATCATTTGATACAAATCCCGCGGTACTCACGTCGTCGTCACCATTGGGATCGGATACATAAATTTTCAGGTTCAATGTCTCATCCTCCTTGATTGTGAAGGTAGAGTCAGCCGGTACACCCGGGACGATCTGAATATCCGGTGGTAGATCCTGCTGCGTGGGTGCGATTTTTATTTGTCCGACGGTCTCTGCTTTCTCCGGCTGGTCCTGCACGATAAACTCCACGACCAGCGGTTCTTTCCTCAATGCCATAAACTGACTGCGCGAAGGACTCCATGCGAATTGGCCCTGCTGAGACAGCGACGACCCTTCGGGCATCTTGTCGAGGATAGGTCGGAACACCAGTGGGTCGCCGTCAAGATCGTAGATAAGCTCTGACGGGAGTTGGTAAATGTTCGTCGTCGATTGCTTCACGTAAAACATCGGAAGCTGTTCGACTACTGGAGGTCGGTTCACGTGGCTAACGACAAATGTTAATGACTCGCGTATCCGTTTCTTGTCTTGTGAATCGGGCCAGCTGGCTTCGATGATCACGGTAAAGTCTTTCATCCGCGTGACCCTATCGACCAGGTCATATGACGGTTGCCAGAAAAAATTTCCGACAGAATCGAATTGTATATTTAGGTCTTCCGCGCCTTCAATTGAGAAGAACGCAAGGTCCGGTTCCGTAGTCCTTACCTGGAAATCAAGTACATCGTTCTCTTTAAGGATATTCCATCCTGTAGAGTCTGGTAATATTAATCTGGCATTTTGGCCGGTTCCTGTTTCCCTTTGTTGGCTATAACATGCCAAACTGGCGCCTAAAGCGACGATAACAGATAACCAGTTCTTCACTTTTTTCATCAGATAGTATTGGTAAACACTTGTAAATTTAGCAGAATCAATCCTGTAACCGAGATGGCACGTATAAAAACCCGGCATTCTACCGACAATTTCTTCTCGGATGTTTACAAAGTTGCAAAACTTATTCCAAAAGGTCGTGTAACAAGTTACGGGGCCATCGCAAACTACCTCGGAATGAAGTCCAGCGCGCGTATGGTCGGTTGGGCAATGAATAGCTGCCCGAAAGGAGTTCCGGCGCACCGTGTTGTAAACCGCATAGGTCTACTCACCGGGAAGCGGCATTTCAAACCACCGGGTGCTATGCAGCGGGCCTTGGAAAAGGAGGGGGTCGCCGTCAAGAACGACAAGGTTGTTGACTTCGATGAAGTGTACTGGGATCCCGCGCGGGAACTGGGATAAAAAGGAAAAGGCCGTCCATTTCGGACGGCCAGAACCTGACTAAAACCAACCCCTCTTCCATCAAAACTCAAACCCGCGGAGTGTATTACACACGCTGTGCCGGAATTGCCGGAAGGGGATAAAGTGCGAAAGCAGTTCAATTTCGCGGGTTGCAAAATCAATCGATGCTGTTTCTTTCCGGGATTGGGATAAGAAAGTCCTGATAAGGGAATGAATAATTACAAAGACTCCACTCGCACGCCTTTTTTGCTGATGAGTGCCAGGCCAACAAAGGTGAAGATACCGTTGATCAGCAACACCTCAAGTCCCAAGCGATAGCCGTTGAACAGGGCGGGAGAATACAGACTGAGGATGTAACACAGAATCGGCGACAATACACACACGAATGGAACGAGGTGGTCGCGTACCTGAAGGCGCGTAAATATGCCGAACGAGAAAAGTCCGAGGAGAGGTCCGTAGGTATACGTCGCGATCCCGAGGACGGCATCGATTACACTTCTTTCGTTGATCTCCCGGAAGATTACAATGATCACGAGGAAGAGTAGCGAGAAGCCCAGGTGAACCAGGAACTTCTGGCGGTTCTTGACGTGCTCAGGCTTGTCCTTGAAGTTGAGGAAGTCGATACAAAAAGAGGTGGTGAGTCCGGCGAGCGCGGAGTCGGCACTGGCGTACGACGAGGCAGTGATTCCAAGCAGGAAGAAAATGCCGACGACGAGACTAAACTCGTTGAGTGAAAGCATCGGGAAGAGGTCGTCGGTTGCTGCCGGGATCGCAATGCCATTCGCTTCGCTGTACAAGAACAACAGTGCGCCAAGCGTGAGGAACAACAAGTTCACCGCTACCAGAATGATGCTGAACCAGAACATGTTCTTCTGCGCGTCGCCGAGGTTCTTACAGGTCAGATTTTTTTGCATGATCTCCTGGTCCATGCCGGTCATCGTGATCGTGATCAATGCCCCGCCGATGAATTGTTTCCAGAAGAACATAGGTGAGTTCGGATCTTCCAAGTAGAACATTTTCGAGTATTGGCTATCGCGGATAGCATCGATCATACTCGGAAAGGACATTCCCAGATCATCGGAGATCTGCCAAACTGCGACGCACACTGCGCTGACCAGGAAAAAAGTTTGAAAGGTGTCGGTATATACAATCGTCTTGATGCCACCTTTTATAGTATACACCCAAATAAGCACGAGGGTCGTTGCGACGGTCACAAAAAAGGGAACACCCCAGGCGTCGAAGAGAAACAGTTGAAGTACCGCTGCCGCGAGGTAGAGCCGCAAAGCAGAACCAAGCGTCCGCGACACCATAAAGAAGAATGCGCCAGTCTTGTACGACCAGAAGTTGAAGCGTTTTTCGAAATACGTATAGATCGAAATCAGGTTGAGCCGGTAATACAGCGGCATCAGGACGCCGATGATCACCCAGTAGCCGAGCAGATAGCCCAGCACCACCTGGAAGTATCCGAAGCCCGTTGCACCGACGTTACCTGGTACACTGATAAATGTGACACCAGACAATGACGAACCGATCATTCCAAATGCGACGAGATACCACGGCGACTGCCGGTTTGCGGTAAAGAACGTAGTGGTGTCCGCCCCGCGCGACGTCAGAAAAGAAATGAGGATCAGTACGCCGAAGTAGGCAACCAGTATAAAGAGGACGAGGGTGGGTGTCATTTAAAGTGGTACGGACGGTAAATAAATACCAATGAAGAACGATTTGTTTATAATTCCAAATATGATGGCGGACGGCCTTCAAAAATGGATAGGAGCCGGTTTTCTGGAATCTGTCCGTTCAAAAGTGTTAACTTTGCAATTGAGTTCAACGAAATCATCATAGCCTATGGACCCATTACGCAAGAAAGAGGCGCAGGAGGAATTGGTGGACGTTCTGGAAGCGGTTGAAACAACCGATCTCATGGACCTGGTCGTTTTCAATGATGACGTCAATACGTTTGACCATGTGATCTCCACCCTTATAAAGGTGTGTCGACACACACACGAACAAGCGGAGCAGTGTACTTATCTAATCCACTACACCGGCAAATGCGCGGTGAAGTCCGGCAGCTTTGAGTATCTGAAGCCTTTTCGCGAAGGCATATGCGAAGCGGGTATTGATGCACGGATTCTATAAGCCGACTAACGAACGTGGAATTTCCCTCGAAATTGATCGAAGATGCGGTTAGCCAGATCTCGAAACTGCCTGGCATCGGAAAAAAAACCGCGTTGCGGTTGGTCTTGCACCTGATCAAGGACCGACCGGAAAACACCTTTGCACTTGCCGAGTCGTTGAACAAGCTACGGGCTCAGATCAGGTTCTGCTCGTGCTGCCATAATATTTCCGACGCAGAAGTTTGCCATATCTGCACCAGTCATAAGCGCGAACGGTCTATTGTTTGCGTCGTGGAAGATACACGCGACGTGATGGCCATCGAGAATACGTCGCAGTACACGGGTTTGTATCACGTGCTCGGCGGGGTCATCTCCCCGATAAACGGAGTTGGTCCCGGGGAACTCAAGATTGAAGCGCTTATCGAGCGGTTGAGCAATGGCAGTGAAATCAGGGAGGTAATTCTTGCGCTGAGTCCTACTATGGAAGGAGATACCACCGCGTTTTATATCAACAAACGCA
This sequence comes from Flammeovirgaceae bacterium, assembly GCA_044507115.1. Classification (GTDB taxonomy): domain Bacteria; phylum Bacteroidota; class Bacteroidia; order Cytophagales; family Cyclobacteriaceae; genus Chryseosolibacter. The sequence goes on from JBIQJZ010000114.1 coordinate 12,792, forward strand.
TTCGGGATTTACCTGTAAAGGTCAGTGTCATCGCCCGTGGTATCCCGGTTGGTGGCGACCTGGAATACGCCGACGAAATCAC
>JBIQJZ010000115.1:0-12772 GCA_044507115.1 Flammeovirgaceae bacterium
CCAATAGAAGCTGATGCCAGCATACCCATCGAGCCGGCGATCTGCGATGCTTCGTCGGTCAGAATATCACCAAACAAGTTGCCGGTGACCACGACATCAAAACCCTTCGGATTCTGAATAAGCTTCATTGCTGCCGCATCTACAAACATGTGTTCGACAGTGACATCCGGATATTGCTTAGCGACCTCCTGCACAACAGATCTCCACAGACGTGAGCTTTCAAGCACATTCGCTTTGTCGACAGAAGTCACTTTTTTGCGCCGTGTCAACGCTGCCTTAAATGCTTTATGGGCGATGCGCTCAACTTCGAACGTCGAATAGATCATCGTGTCGTACGCAGTGTTGTTATCATTGGTCCGTCCACGCTCACCGAAGTAAACGTCGCCAGTAAGTTCACGGAAGAAAAGAATGTCCGCGCCTTTCAGGATTTCCGGCTTGATGCTCGAAGCTTCGAGGAGTTCATCAAATAGCTTGATCGGCCTCAGGTTCGCGTACAAGCCGAGCTCCTTGCGCATTTTCAGAAGTCCCTGCTCGGGTCTGACAGGGAGAGTCGGGTCGTTATCGTACTTGGGATGTCCTACCGCACCAAAGAGAATGGCATCCGAATTTTTCATTTTCGACAGCGTTTCGTCGGGTAGCGGATTCCCGGTTGCCTCGATTGCCTCGTGACCGATTTGCGCGTAGTCGAAAACGAACTCGTGACCGAAGCACTCAGCGACTTGCTCCAATACTTTCTTGCCGCAGGCGGTCACTTCTTTTCCGATGCCGTCGCCGGGCAATATGGTAATTCTCTTCTTCATCGTAGTGCTAGTGGGTCAGTTCAAATTTCTTTATTTCATCCCGCAGGTTCAGCAGGTAGTCGATATCGTCATAGCCATTCATGAGACAAGTTTTCTTGTATGCATTGATATCGAAGCTTTCGCTACTTCCATCTTCAAGGGAAACTTTTTGTTCCGCCAGATCCACGGTAACTACCGTAGATGGATCTTTTTCGACGGCGTCAAGTATTCGTTTTAGGAACGCATCCGATACCTGAACTGGAAGCAGTGCGTTGTTGAGCGCGTTGTTCTTGAAGATGTCAGCGAAAAAGCTCGAGATGACGACGCGGAACCCACCGTCGAAGATCGCCCAAGCTGCATGCTCGCGACTACTGCCGCATCCGAAGTTCTTTCCGGCGACGAGAATCTTGCCGGAATACTTCGAGTCATTCAGGACAAAATCCTTCGGCTTGCCTTCCGAATCGTATTTCCAGTCGCGGAACAGATTTTCCCCAAAACCTTCCCGGGTCGTTGCTTTCAGAAAGCGCGCAGGAATAATCTGGTCCGTATCAATATTTTCGATTGGCAGGGGGACCGCCGTACTTTTCAGTGTGATAAATTTTTCTTTGCTCATAGTTCAACTAATTCCGGTTCGTATATCAGAATTCACGGACGTCAGTGACTTTTCCGGTAATCGCTGCTGCTGCAGCGCTCAAGGGGCTGGCCAGGAAGGTCCTGGACTTCGGCCCTTGACGTCCTTCGAAGTTCCGGTTGGAAGTCGAGATACAATATTTTCCAGCCGGGATCTTGTCTTCATTCATTGCCAGACATGCCGAGCAGCCGGGTTCACGAAGTTCAAAACCAGCGGCTTCGAAAATCTTGTCCAAGCCTTCTTTTCGCGCCTGCTCTTCCACTTGTTTCGAGCCGGGAACTACCCATACCTCGACGTTTGGGGCTTTCGTCTTGCCTTTGACCATTTCTGCGACGAGACGCAAATCTTCAATCCGGGCATTCGTGCAACTTCCGATGAATACATAATCGACTGATTTGCCCAGCAACTGGCTGCCGGGTTCGAGTCCCATGTATTCGAGTGATTTTGAGAACGAGGTCTGCTCGCTGATATCGCGCAATTCCGCGAGAGTGGGAATACGGTCCGTGACTCTGATACCCATACCTGGATTCGTGCCATAGGTGATCATCGGGCCGATGTCAGCTGCGTCGAACCGGAGGACTTCATCGTACTCAGCTCCTGGGTCGGATTGTAAACCTCTCCACTGCTCGACGAGCTTTTCGAACTCCTCGCCCTGCGGCGCGAACTTGCGGCCGCGAATATAGTTGAACGTGGTTTCGTCCGGAGCGATCAATCCTCCGCGCGCTCCCATCTCAATGCTCATGTTGCAGATTGTCATACGGGCTTCCATCGACAGGCTTCGAATTGTGTCGCCTGCATATTCGACGAAGTAGCCGGTTGCTCCGCTGGCGGAAATACGCGAGATGATGTATAGGATAATGTCTTTTGCAACAACTCCTCTGCCCAGCTTTCCGTTGATTTCGATCTTCATCCTTTTAGGCTTGTATTGGAGGATGCACTGTGTTGCGAGTACTTGTTCGACTTCGGATGTACCGATGCCGAATGCGATATTGCCAAACGCTCCATGTGTCGACGTGTGGCTATCGCCACAAACGATCGTCATTCCCGGAAGGGTCAATCCGAGTTCAGGGCCGATAATGTGAACAATGCCTTGAAAGGGGTGTCCGAGGTCGTACAGGCTGATACCGAATTCTTCACAGTTTTTTCGCAGGGTCTCTACCTGATGTCGCGACAACGCCTCCCGGATGGGGAGATGCTGGTCCTTGGTCGGCACGTTGTGGTCAGCTGTGGCAGTTGTTCGTGCCGCATTGAATACTGGCACGCCACGCTTGCGAAGCCCATCGAATGCCTGGGGGCTGGTCACCTCGTGAATGAAGTGTCTGTCGATGAACAACACGTCGGGATGTCCGTCGCTGCGTTTTACCACGTGGGCGTCCCAGATCTTGTCAAATAAGGTTTTCGGTGATTGGCTCATGGCTCCTCTCGGTATCTATTCTTTACAACTGTTAGTTTGGGTGGTCATGAAACGAAAACCGCCCCTTCCGGGATAAACCGGGAGGGGCGGGTTTTTATGTTCTTAAACTACAACGTTTGCTGACCGTAATCCCTTTATCTGAATTTCAAACCCCTAATATCCCAAAAAACACGCCGCGGGTCAAAGAAATTCCAGAAAAAATTATCTCTGGCGGATTAACCTCACCCTGTTGTCTTCACTTGATTCGGTGTGGTCGGCGGAGTGGAGGAATCCCTTAACCGACCGTTTGCTAAACCAAATACTCAAACAGATTTTCATCTTGGTTGACGAGTGTATAATTAAGCTTGAACTCGTTCATCCGCTGGATCAGCGCATTAAAATCTTCGCGTGCTTTTACTTCGATACCAATCAAAGCAGGTCCTGTTTCTTTGTTGTGCTTCTGTATGAATTCAAAGCGAACAATGTCGTCGTCCGGGCCGAGAATATGGTTCACAAATTCTTTTAATGCGCCGGGTCGCTGAGCGAACCTGATGATGAAGTAGTGCTTCAGGCCTTCGTACAAGAGTGAGCGTTCCATGATCTCCTGCATCCGGTCAATATCGTTGTTGCCGCCGCTCAGGATACACACGACTTTTTTTCCGCGTATGTTTTTGGCGTACTGGTCGAGCGCAGCGATAGATAATGCTCCGGCGGGCTCTGCGACTATTGCATCTTCGTTGTATAACTGGAGAATGGTAGAACTGACCTTACCCTCCGGCACAAGGAGAATTTCGGTAATCAAATCTTTACAGATATCGAAGGTGATATCACCGACACGCTGAACAGATGCACCATCAACGAAGTTTTCGATATTCTCCAGCTTAACCGGATTTCCGGCCAGAAGCGCTTCTTTCATAGAAGGCGCGCCCGACGGTTCGACCCCGATAATCTTGGTGGCTGGAGAGTGTGTCTTAAAGTAGCTCCCCACACCGGCGCAAAGTCCACCGCCACCGATGGGAATAAAGATGTAGTCGATGTCCTGTAGTTCGGAAAGTATTTCTTTCCCAACGGTGCCTTGCCCTTCAATTACTTTCAGATGATCGAAAGGTGGGATAAACAACTTGTTGTGCTCGCGGGCGAACTGAAGAGCGTGACTCTGACATTCATCGAAGGTGTCGCCGGTGAGGACGATCTCGATGTTGTCACCTCCAAACATTCGAACCTGATTGATCTTTTGCTTGGGTGTGATTGCCGGCATGTAGATCACGCCGCTGATGTTGAGTTGTTTGCACGAGAATGCAACGCCCTGAGCGTGGTTCCCGGCACTAGCGCATACTACGCCGCGATCGCGCTCCGCGGCGGTAAGACTTTGGATGAGGTTGTAAGCACCCCGAATTTTATACGACCTGACAACCTGAAGATCTTCCCGTTTGATATAGATCTCCGCGCCGAATTTCTCCGAAAGCTTCCGGTGTTTCTGCAGTGGCGTTTTTGCTACAACCGACTTGATCGTCTCGTAGGCTCCGTCGATATCCGGAATGGTGTGCAATGAATTTTCCATTTGATAAAAGTCCACAGCCCAACGTTTGACCGTGGACTGTGGACTATGTGCCGTCGACTGTGGACTGTCGACCGTGGACTAATTAATCATACTTGCTTCCACCTGCTGTTTCTCAGGTCTCAACCTTCTCACAGCGGCGCCCGCCTGCCACAACTCGCTTTCGCGAAGTTCCTTCAACTCTTCAGCGAGTTTCTCGCGGTAGTCGGGTTTGCTACATGTTTCGATCGTACGCTTTGCTTCTGCTCCGGTGGCAACGCTTTGGTAGAGTTCCTTGAACACGGGAAGAGTTGCTTCTTTGAAGCGCTTCTTCCAGTCAAGTGCTCCGCGCTGGGCGGTCGTCGAACAGTTGGCATACATCCAGTCCATACCATTCTCGGCTACGAGAGGCATCAGGCTTTGTGTAAGTTCTTCGACAGTTTCGTTGAACGCCTCAGAAGGAGAGTGACCATTAGCGCGAAGTACCTCGTATTGTGCTTCAAAGATACCGGCGATCGCTCCCATAAGCGTGCCGCGCTCACCGGCGAGGTCAGAATATACTTCGTTCTTGAAGTTTGTTTCAAACAGGTACCCGGATCCAACGCCAATACCCAGTGCGTGCGCTTTTACTTTTGCATTGCCGGTCGCGTCTTGGAAAATCGCGTAGCTTGAATTGATACCCTTGCCCTGCAAGAACAACCTGCGGACGGAGGTCCCGGACCCCTTGGGTGCTACGAGAATGACGTCAACGTCGGCCGGAGGTACTATCCCTGTTTGTTCCTTGAAGGTAATACCAAAGCCGTGCGAGAAGTATAGTGTCTTGCCTTTCGTAAGGTAAGGCTTGATCGAGGGCCAAAGGGCGATCTGTCCGGCATCCGACAGGAGGTATTGCAGGATCGTGCCGCGTTTGGCAGCTTCTTCGAGGTCGAATAGTGTTTCACCTTCAACCCATCCGTGTTCAACAGCCTTGTCCCAGGTCTTAGAGCCTTTTCGCTGACCCACGATTACTTTGAATCCGTTATCGCGAAGGTTTAATGCCTGAGCTGGACCCTGGACACCATATCCGAGAATTGCAATGACTTCGTCTTTCAGAACCTCACGGGCTTTTTCCATAGGAAATTCTTCCCTTGTTAATACTTCTTCAACGACGCCGCCAAAATTGATTTTTGCCATAGATTTTGATTTTATGTTTCGAGTTTATGGTTGATTTAGACTTATCAGGCTATTTGCCTGTTATTTCGTTCGTTCAGGTCGTAGTACCGCGTACTTCCTTCGTAGTAGTCGGCGTGCTCTACTTCAATGAGCTTTTCAAGTTGATGTTTAACTTTTTCGATAAGATCGGCTGTCGTATACACCAGCAGGACGGCACTTCCGCGTGTGAAATCCTCCGCATTCTCATGCGCAATCAGTTTCTTAATACGGACCCGACGCCTGTTCAGAACATTTACAATCCGGTTCAGGATTGAAAAGTTGTTGTCGGATACGATTTCAAGTGTGAAATCCTGTTTCATAATCGTCTATCTTGAATTTCTTCAGTTCGTTGCCGGGGGCTCAAGCATACAATCCGTTACACAACCGCCTGCCGGAACCATCGGGAATACATTGTCTTCTTTTCCTACAACTACCTCAACGAAGAATGGTGTAGTAGCTTCGAGCATTTTCTTCATCGTCGGTACCAGATCTTCTCGTTTCTCTACTTTCACCGCAGGGATATTGTATGCCTGTGCGATGCGGATGAAATCCGGGTTAACCATTTCAGTAGCTGAATATCGCTTTTCATGGAAAAGTTGCTGCCACTGTCTAACCATTCCCAGGAAGCTGTTGTTCAGCACGATCACCTTCACGGGGATTTCGTATTGCATAATTGTTCCCAGTTCCTGAAGAGTCATTTGGAACCCGCCGTCACCGATAACGGCAACTACTTGCTTCTGTGGCATCCCAAGCTTAGCGCCCAGTGCAGCAGGTAGGGCGAACCCCATCGTACCCGCGCCACCCGATGTGACGTTCGTTCGAGGTTGTCTGTATTTGTAGTAGCGTGACGTGGTCATCTGGTGCTGGCCGACATCTGTTACGACAATAGCCTCACCGTTAGTCATCTTGGACAAGTGGTTGATGACCTCCCCCATCTTAAGATCGTTCTGGGGATGATTCAGCTCGCGATGCGTCACTTTCTCGTATTCCACCTGATTTAAACGGTGGAAGGACTGCCGCCACGCTTCGTGGTTGTTCGGCTTGCAGTATCCGATGAGTGCTTCCAGCGCCTCTTTAGCATCGGCGTGTATCGCAACATCCGTTTTTACGATCTTGTTGATTTCAGCCTTGTCAATGTCAATGTGAATTATCTTGGCTTGCTTCGCGTAGCGGCTGACGTTGCCAGTGACGCGATCGTCAAAACGCATACCGATCGCGATGAGGACGTCACACTCATTCGTGTTGAGATTCGGTCCGTAGTTGCCATGCATGCCAAGGAAGCCCACATAATTGGAATGATCTGCAGGAAATGCGCCAAGTCCCAGCAGGGTAGATGCGACTGGAATCCCCGTTTTCTCTATGAATGCAATGAGTTCCTTGCTGGCATCAGAAAGGAGTACGCCTTGCCCTACCAGGACATACGGACGCTGTGCGTTGTTGATCAACTCGGCTGCTGCTTCTACCTGGTCGTGCTGCAACACAGGTTTCGGCTTGTATGTCCGCACGGACTTGCACGCCTTGTACTCGGTTTCATCGATCATCTCATTCTGAGCGTTCTTGGTAATGTCGATAAGGACCGGTCCTGGTCGACCCGTACTGGCGATGTAGAATGCTTTGGCTACGGCAGACGCAATGTCTTTTGCCTCTGTTACCTGTACATTCCACTTGGTGACAGGAATGGTTGTATTCACGACGTCCGTCTCCTGAAACGCATCTGTTCCCAAAAGGTGTGCAAACACCTGGCCGGTGATGCAGACCACTGGCGTTGAGTCGATCAAAGCGTCAGCGAGGCCCGTCACCAGGTTCGTAGCGCCGGGACCGGAGGTCGCGAAGACGACACCGGGTTTTCCCGACACGCGCGCATAACCTTGCGCGGCGTGAATACTTCCTTGCTCATGACGGACAAGGACGTGATTGAGTTCTTTCTGAAAGTGGTAGAGTGCGTCGTACACAGGCATGATCGCACCTCCTGGATATCCAAAAATTGTGTCTACATTCTCGGCAATCAGGGACCGCAATAAGATTTCCGCTCCAGACATCTTCTTGGCAGCTTCTTTTTCACCCTGAGGCTTTGTTTCAGTCTTCGTCAGTAACGCACCCATCGGCAGCAGTTTTTACTTGTTTAGCATACTTGAACAAAATTCCATTTTTCGCTCGCAGCTGAGGAGCCTTCCAGGCGGCGCGACGCTTTTCCAGCGTTTGCTCGTCGACCAGAAGGGTGATCTTGTGATTCCGGACGTCGATCTCAATCGTATCATTGTCCTCTACCAGGGCAATCAACCCACCTTCAAAGGCTTCCGGAGTGATATGACCGACGACGAAGCCGTGTGTACCGCCGGAGAATCTTCCGTCAGTGATCAGCGCAACATTCTTGCCTAATCCGGTGCCCATGATAGCGGATGTAGGCTTAAGCATCTCCGGCATTCCCGGTGCACCGCGTGGGCCGACGTAGCGAATGACGACTACATCACCCGACTTTACCTTGCCACTCTCTATTCCGGTCACCAGTTCAAACTCGCCGTTAAAGACGCGTGCGGGGCCTGTAAACTTTTCGCCTTCTTTCCCGGTGATCTTGGCAACAGAGCCATTCTCTGCGAGGTTGCCATAGAGGATTTGAAGGTGGCCCGTCTCCTTGATCGGTTTTTCCAACGGCATGATTACATCCTGCGACTGGAAGTCAAGGGATTTCACTCCTTCCAGATTCTCTTTTATTGTTTTACCCGTCACCGTCAGGCAATCGCCGTGAAGAAATCCTTTTTCGAGCAGGTATTTCATGACCGCTGGTACGCCACCAATTCTGTGCAACTCCTCCATCAGGTACTTTCCGCTGGGCTTAAGATCGGCGATCAATGGAGTCTTGTCTGAGATACGCTGAAAATCGTCCTGTGAAAGTTCTACCTCGGCGGCACGTGCCATAGCGAGGAGATGCAGGACAGCATTTGTTGATCCGCCCAACGTCATAACAACGGTGATCGCGTTCTCAAACGCTTTCCGTGTCATGATATCTCTGGGTTTTATGTCGTTCTTCAGCAGGTTGTACATCGCCTTGCCAGCCTGGACGCACTCTACCGATTTATCCTTGCTGACAGCAGGGTTTGACGATGAGTAGGGCAGGGCCATCCCCATTGCTTCGATCGCCGAAGCCATTGTGTTTGCCGTATACATTCCACCGCAAGCCCCTGCGCCGGGGCAGGAGTTCTTCACAATACCTTTGAAATCCTCAGGTGTTATCTTCCCGGCTATTTTCTCCCCGAGTGCTTCAAACGCAGAGATAATATTGAGTTCCTTCCCTTTCCAGTGACCACCGGCGATCGTCCCGCCGTAGACCATGATCGAAGGGCGATTGAGTCTGGCCATGGCCATCAGTGCGCCGGGCATGTTCTTGTCGCAGCCCACAACGGCAATCAGACCGTCATAGTATTGCGCACCACATACTGTCTCAATCGAGTCTGCGATGATCTCGCGGCTGACGAGCGAGTACCGCATTCCCTCGGTTCCGTTGCTCATTCCATCGCTGACGCCGATCGTGTGAAATATCAGCCCAACCAAATCCGCATCCCAGACCGCCGTCTTGACTTCCTGCGCCAGTTGATTGAGATGCATATTGCATGTATTGCCATCGTACCCGGTGCTGACTATTCCGACCTGGGCTTTTTCGAGGTCGGCATCGGTCAGCCCGATTCCATATAACATCGCTTGTGCTGCTGGTAATGACGGATCTTGTGTCAGGGTTCTGCTGTACTTATTCATTGTTTCCTATTGAACTTCCCAGGCCATGGTGACCTGTACTATATAATAACATAACTAAATGAGCGGTCAAGTACCTGGCAGGTGTATGCCTGTTGTACAATCGCACCGAGACTGTCTTTCCACTCTTTTCCAAATGCATTGGCATCGATCGATTCGATACCAGCGATATCTACCGCAGTGCCACACAGGAACGCACTATCTGCCGAGTTCAACTCGTGCGGAACGATATTTCTTTCAACTACCGGGATATCCAATGCACGGCAAATATTTAGAACGACCTGGCGTGTGATACCCGGGAATATGTTTCCAAGCGGTGGCGTGTACAGGACACCGTCTTTCTCCAGGAAAAAATTCCCAGCCGTGCCGGCGGCAACATTTCCGTTCACATCCAGCATCAACGCATCGTCATACCCACGCGACTTGGCTTCACTCGTCGCGAGAATGTTAGTGACATAGTGACCCGTTATTTTCCCTTCAATCTTGAAAGCCGGTCGTGTGTAAGACGAGACGCACAACTTGAGCAGTTTGTCGCCGTGATACTTTGCCCACTTCCAGGTGCCAATCATAAAGTGTACCTCATGGGTCTTGGTCAATCGCATATTCGGCCCGCAGAACACGAGCGGGCGAAGGTAGGCGTCCGTTAGATTGTTTCTCTCGAGCAGCTGGTAAGCCACCTGGGTGAGTTCTTCCGGATCATAAGCGAACGGAATGCCCAACTGTGAGCAGCTGTTTTTTAAGCGCTCAAAGTGCTCCTGGGCCTTGAACACCTTGACACCGTTTACGGTGTTGTAAGACCGTATCCCTTCATACGCTCCAAAGCCGTAATGCAAAGACTGGCTGAACGGGTCAATGTGTGCATCAGCTGCCTTGATGAACTTCCCATCCAAAAACAGGACCGTGTCCCGGGTATAATACATATTATTTACAACTGTTAGTTTGTTACGACCTTTATAAAACAAAACCGCCCCGGATTTCTCTGGGGCGGTTAGTTTATGAGTAAATTAATTTCTATACCATAGAAGCCCCCGAGGGTTTATAAATACCCACTAGCACGATAAGAAGCCCTAAAACCAGATTTCCCACGTTTGCACCGCGGGTAAAAAGGCTAGTCATATCGTTGCTGGTCTTCATATTCTTTTGTAACTCTACAATTTTCAAGAATATTCAAGTAGAATTCAAGCGAAAGGCCGAAAATATTTTCGGCGCTTAACGAATGTTAGGTAAAACGGCGACTATTTAAGTCACCAACTCACTGCCGACCCCGCGAGTTGTCGGTCGCCGTCTCAGCAATATTGCTTTTGTACATCTGCTGAAGTTTATCGAGTCCTTTGATGTCCAGCCGTTGACCAATGCGGGCCATTTGCTTGAGGTCGATGTCACCGATGATACTGAGAAGCATGAATTCAGTATGGCTGCCAACAACCATGAGCATTTCGGAAACCTTCCCACCGCTCTCGAGCACGAGGAACTTCATGTCCTTGTCCTTTTCGCGCACGGAGAGCAATTCTTCAAAGCTTCCGGGAATCAGGGTCAAAGCTTCTTTATAGAGGTCCTGAGAATTGGGAGCATTTTCCTTTGAAAGCATCCGAAGTCCTTTCAGTTTGCTGATGGCGTCGAGAACCTCTTGGTCTTCAGGGTCCGTCACTTCCATGTGCGCGAAAAGTCCGAACATCGTGCTGGAGATCGCTACGTTGGTAAATGAGGCGTCGTTCTGGTATTTACTGAAAAACTTTGAGATAACGTCCTGAGCCTGCCCGGTGCTTAGGGACGCGATCAGGACCATTACAGTTGCTATTTTTTTCATGTCGCTTTCCTTGAGTGATGTCAGATTCTTTTTGCTTCCTGTGCCTGTTTTCAGCAGTCAGCTTTAACCGGCCGCATTTCCTTTTGCGGGATTACTTGCAAGATGCTAACGATCGGAAGAGGAAAACAGGTTTACCAAAGCCTTTTTTTTTGGCCGCGCCTGCATCACGATTTGGATGTGCATACTATCAGGAAGGGTTCTTTCATATTTTGTAGATTTGCCTCAACTTGTAATACTATGGGAAAACCGATTGTCGGAATCATGGGGCCAGGCGAAAGTGCCAAGCCTGAGGAAAATGAAATGGCCTTTGCATTGGGAAAGGCTATTGCACAGGAGGGGTGGATCGTGCTTACCGGCGGCCGTAGTTTTGGGATCATGGAGGCCGCGATGAAAGGCGCCCATGAGGCCAACGGCTTGACGGTGGGGATCCTCCCGACTGACTCGGCTCTCAACTCTTCGGAAGATGCTGATATTCGGATTGTGACGGGTATGGGCAGTGGCCGAAATATTATCAACGTGCTTTCGAGCCACATCCTCGTTGTGATTGGAATGGCAGCAGGTACAGCATCCGAGGTCGCGTTAGCGATTAAGGAGAACAAGAAGGTTATTCTGCTTTGCCAGGACGAGGTCACCGTCAGATTCTTCAAGAACCTGGGGACTTATAAGGTACTCCTTGCTAACACCGTTGACGAGACGATCGCGATTATCCGCGACTATATTCACGTCACCCCGTTTCATTCACTCAAGCACCGGACGTCTTCGGGTTCTGAAGATTCTGACGACTAGGTCACTTCTTCAGGACGGTGAACTCCACCCGGCGGTTATTGGCCCTTCCCGCATCGGAATCATTGGTGTCAATGGGTTTTGATTCGCCGTACCCGTGTGCCGTCAAGCGGTAGCTATCGATTCCCTGGCTGATGATGTATGCAACCACCGCTTCCGACCTTCCCTGGGATAGCGTGAGGTTGTAATCGTCCGATCCTTTACTATCTGTATGGCCCGAGATTTCGATCTCGACGGATGGGTTTTGTTTCAGGAAGTCCACTACTTTGTTCAGTTCGGGAAACGATTCATTCTTTAACGTGGTCTTATCAAAGTCGAAGTAGATGTTCTTAAGTCTGACAGTCACGCCGATTTCGATCGGTTGAAGCACGATATCCTTTGTGACGGGTGTGACTTCCCGGTCGTTGATCCAGACGCTATCCACAGTGTTCAGGTATCCTTCTGCTGATGCGGTGATGATATACCAGCCGAGGTCATCAATCGGTTGTTTATAGGCGCCGTTGACTGCGCTAAGTTTTCGAGATTGCCTCGGCTTTTCCCTAAGTATCATTTCGAGATTTGCCGGAACCTGTTTACGGGTCTTGGCGTCGAAGACTGTCCCTTGAAGCACGAGTTCTTTCGCGATGGGTTCAAGTGCGACGTCGACGTAGATTGTTGTGTCGCTGTAGATAAGCGGCACAGATCCAGAGGCCGAGGCCGGCAGGAAGCCTTCGAGACTTGCAGACAGGTTGTAACTACTCACTTCCGGGATGGTGGATTGGAATTTCCCGGACGCATCGGACCGCAATGTCAATGCATCGTGGTCGGCGAGCCGGATCTCAACATTCGCCTGAAGTGGATCACTTGTCTTTTTGTTGTACACATTGCCCGCCAGGGTAATGGCAAACGTTTTTGGAATCAGCAT